>PQAJ01000276.1 GCA_003105185.1 Holophagae bacterium | reverse complement strand
CCCGGCCAGCCCCAAGATCGAGAAGGCGGCGCGGATCGTCGGCTTCACCGCCCTCGCGATCGGGCTGACCCTGGTCGCCCTGATCGTGTTCACGATGTTCTTCGGGTATCGCTAGGTCTGGCGGACACTGACCGCATCTCACCGCCAGGGTTCCGGAAGGAGATCACGACAGGGCGTTCCTGCCGCCCGGGACGGGACCTGTGCCGTGGCGAATTCCGAGTCAGGGCCACCTGCGCTCACTCGAAGGTTGCGTGCAGCTGATCCCTCAGCTCAGTGGGCGACCACCAGGCGGGCGACCCAGCCGTCCTGATAGTCGACGATCTCCCAGCGGGCGCCGCCGTACTCGAACTCGCGTCCGATCTCGGGCTCCTCCGCCAGGTAGAGCAGGAGCGGCGGCGCGCTGGGGTCGCCCCAGTCCGTAGACGAGGGGCCCGCACCACGCGATGAGGCGGGCTCGCGCACCGCCACTGGGCGCGGCGTCGGTCGTCGGTCCGAGGACTCATCGGCGAGCCTGATCCGGAGTGGCACGGAATCCAGTCTATCCCGTGTCGCCTCGGAATGCAGCCTCCGGCAGATGACCAGGGCCGCGCGCTGCGATAGGCTCAACAGGACGGATCATGAAGCTGGCAGGGACTCGTCGTCGTCGGCCGCTGCGCTGGCTCGTGGTGGTGGCGCTGTTGTGCGCTACCATCGGGGCCGGCGCCATGTTTCTCGAAAGCCAGATGATCTACTTCCCGACCCGCTACCCGGACGGGCTGTGGGCGCTCGAGGACGTGACCCGCCACAGCGGCTGCACGCTCGAGGACTGCTTCTTTTCGACCGACGACGGCTTCCGGCTGCACGGCTGGTGGTGCCGGCCGACCCACGCCGAGGGGGTCACCGCCGACGTGGTCCTGCTCTGGTTCCACGGCAACGCCGGCAACCTCAGCCATCGCGCTGATTTGATGCTGCGCTTGGCGAAGACGCCGGCGCAGGTCTTCATCGTCGACTACCGCGGCTACGGCCGCAGCGAGGGCCGGCCGTCGGAGGAGGGTCTGTACCGCGACGGTCAGGCGGCGTGGCGCTACCTGAGCGGCGAGCGGCGAGTGGCGCCGGAGCGGATCGTGCTGTTCGGGGACTCTCTGGGCGCGGCCGTCGCGGTCGACCTCGCGACCCGGGTGGAGGCCGCCGGGATCATCGTGCAGTCCGGGTTCACCTCGGTGCCGGACATGGCAGCGGCGCACTTCCCGTTCGTCCCGAGGGCGCTGATCCGGACCAAGATGGACTCGCTGAGCAAGATCCAGAAGGTGTCGTGCCCGAAGCTGTTCATCCACTCCCCGGAAGACGAGGTGGTGCCGTACGAGCTCGGCCGCCGGCTGTACGAGGCGGCGAGCGAGCCGAAGCGCTTCCTCGACGTCCCGGGCGCCTCGCACAACGACACCGACGTGGTGGGTGGGCACCGGTACTTCGACGCGATCGGGAGCTTTCTGGCGCAGTGCCGGGCGCGCGCTGAGGGACGGACCCGGGGCTGAGGGGGAGTCCGCAGTCGAAGGGGTTCCGGACGTTCGTGGTAGAGCGGGGAAGTTGCATCAGATGCCGTTGAGAGCAATCCCGCGCGTCGCGTCAATGGGAATCTGGCCGCGTTCGTGAATCGTGGGCGGGGAATCAGGTTGCCCGCGAAGCGAGGCCCGTGCGGTAGACTCACGCTCGCGAGCGCGCCGGCCGCAGCCGACGCCGGGCCCGGAGGAACCAATGAATCCCCCCTCACGCGTTGGTGCATTCAAGGGTTGCTTCGTGTTCCTTGGCGTGTTCGCGCTGTTGGTCGTGATCATGGCCACGATCAGTTACATCCGCTTCCCGCAACCCGAGGGCGCCTCCCGAATAGGGGCTGCCGCCGCCGCGGGTGTCAGCAGCGGCTTCTTCCTCAGCTTCGCCGTCGCCTTCCTCTGGGAGGTGGTGCGCCGGTTCCAGGAGCTGAGGTTGCTCCGGGCGTCGGTGGCCGGTGTCACGCCGGTGGATGGCAAACGCGTCGCGGCCTATGGCACCCTGGTGGCCGACGGCCCGCTGCTCGAGGCGCCGCTGTCAGGAACGCGCGCGGCCATCTACAAGTACGAAATCATCGTGCGTCACGAGAAGTCGTCCTCGGAGGCCTGCTCAGGCTATGGCCTGACGCCGTGCCACATCACCACGGCGGCGGGTCACGTCCGGATGCTCGGCTACGTCGAGCCCGCGTTCCCGCCTGCCGTGCTCGACGGTCCCGAGACCCGCGCCAGGACCCAGGCCTACCTGGCATCGGCCGCCATCACGCCGACCGGACTCGGCGCTGCCAGGGAGTTCCTCGACACGCTGCTGGACGATGACGGCGCCATCAGGTCCGACACCGGCAGCGTGCCGGACGTGATGGGTAATCCTCGGTTGGTCTTCCGAGAGCACGCCGTGACCGACGGCGACAACGTGTGTGCGTTCGGCAAGTACTCCGTCGAGCGCGGCGGGCTCGTTCCGGATTCCGCGATCGCCGATCCCTACCCGATTCGGCTGCGGCGCGGCGACGCAGCCGCCATTGGGCGTGCGCTGGCCTTGAGCGCGCTCGGGTACTCGGTGGGCGCCGCAGCCATGGCGGGGCTCGCCGTGGGAGCGATCTGGCTCACGCGGCTGATGTTCACATCGTGAGCCACAGCGTCGCTCCCTGACAGGGTCTTCAGGGGCCCCTCGTGTCGAGCGCAGCGGCCTGCGCTTTGGGGGAACCTTCGACCCGGTGGACGAGCAATTTCCTGTCCCTCGCCTACAATAGACCCATGACCTCACTCAGCGAGGAGCAGGCGGCGTTCCTGCTGGTCGTGGCGCGGCGAATCGTGCCGGAGGTGGCGGGCCTCGACGAGCGCGGGTGCGCTCAGCTGCTCGCGATCATCGACCGGGCGCTGATGGACCGGGGCGCAGATGTCCGCCGGAAGTTCGGCGTCTTTCTCGGAGTGCTCCGGTGGGCCCCGGTCATCCGCTACGGCAGGACCTTCTCCGGGCTCCGGCCGGACCGGCAGGACGCGGTCGTGCGCTGGTTCGAGAGCGCGCCGCTGGGACTCCTGCGCCAGGGGACGTGGGGCCTGAAGTCGATGGCCTTCATGGGCTACTACGGCCGGGTCGAGGCGTGGGAGGAGATCGGCTACGCCCCATCCTTCGACTCGCTGGAGCGGCTCGGTGCGTGAGCTCAGCGTCGATGTCGCGATCATCGGGTCGGGCGCCGGCGGCGGCGCGGTAGCCAAGGAGCTGGCGCCGCTCGCCCGCGCCGGCCGGCGGGTCGTGGTGCTCGAGTGGGGGGCCAAGCTCGCTGAGCACGAGTACACCGGCCACGAGGTCGACATGGCCGGCAAGCTCTACTTTGAAAACGGCGGGGTCTTCACCAAGGACCGGAACATGACGATGGCCTTCGGGCGCGCCTACGGCGGCTCGACTGTGGTCTACACCGGCACCTCGCTGACCATCCCCGAGCGGGTGGTGAAGCGCTGGGGAGTGCCGGGGCTGGACTGGGGGGACCTCCAACAGCGCTCGGCGAAGTACCTCGTCGAGAACAACGTCCACCTGCAACCCGAGGAGCGCCTCAACGACAACAACCGCCTCTTCCGCCTCGGCTGCGAGCGGCTCGGCTACCGCTGCGAGCAGTTTCCGATCAACGTCAAGGGCTGCCGCGCGTCGAGCCTGTGCAACCTGGGCTGCCCCAACGCGGCCAAGCAGGGGACCCACCGGGTGCAGCTGCCGATGGCTGAGGCCGCGGGGGTCGAGGTGGTGACCAACTGCCGGGTCACCCGGGTCTCGGAACGGGTCTGCGAGGCGGTAGTCGCGAACCCGGGCTACGGCGAGCCGTCGGCCTGGGAGCCCGGCGAGTACCGGGTGACCGCCAAGGCGGTGGTGGTGTGCGGCGGCGCGGTCAACTCGCCGGCCCTGCTGCTGCGCTCGGGCTTGGGCGGCGCCCTGCCGGCGCTCGGCCGCTTCCTGACCCTGCACCCGGCGCTGATCCTGGTCGCCGAGCACGAGCGGCCGATCACCAACTTCGTCGGCCACCCCAAGAGCTTCTACTGCGACGAGTTCCTCGAGTCGGACGGCTTCCTGCTCGAGACCTGCATGTACTTCCCCTTCGTCACCGCCAAGAACCTGATCGGCTTCGGGGCCGAGCACTCGGAGCTGATGCGGGCGTTCTCCAGGCTGCAGATGATCCTGGTGCTGGCGGTCGACCCGGCGATTCCGAGCAACCGCGTGCTCGTCGATCGTAACGGCGAGCCGGTCGTCGACTACACCCTGACCGGGGAGGTGCTCGACTCGCTCCACGAGTCGATGAAGGCGAGCGCTCGCATCTTCTTCGCGGCCGGAGCGCGGCGGGTGCACTCGCCGGCCGGCGCGAGCTTCTTCCTCGCCGCGGCCGATGCCGAGCGCATCGACGAGCTGATCCCGCGCGCCAACGTCAGGCCCGGCAGGATCTCGGTGACCAGCGCCCACCTGATGGGCGGCTGCCGGATGGGCGAGGGGCCGGCCGACTCGGTGACCGACGCCTGGGGGCGGGTGCACGGGGTGCCGTGGCTGTATGTGGCCGACTCCTCGCTGTTCCCGAGGGCGTCGGAGATCAACCCCTACGTGACGGTGATGGCGCTCGCCGACCGCGCCGCCGAGCACCTCCGCAGCCRCGCGGGAGAGCTGCTCGGACCATGAAGATCAGGGGATCGAAGCTGGTCGTGCAGGCGCTGCTCGACGAGGGCGTGCGCCACGTTTTCGGCATCCCGGGCACCCACAACCTCGAGCTYTACGACGCGATGGCCGACGCGACCGCCCTCGAGCCGGTGCTGGTGACTCACGAGCTGTCGGCCTCGTTCATGGCCGACGGGCTCGCCAGGACCTCCGGCCGGGTGGGAGTGGTCAACGTGGTGCCGGGCGCCGGGGTCAGCCACTGCCTGTCGGGAGTGGCCGAGGCCTTCATGGACGGCGTGCCGATGGTGGTGCTGGCCTGCGGGATCCGCACCGACACCGGGCACGCCTACCAGCTGCACGCGGTCGACCAGCTGGCCATGCTCGCGCCGGTGACGAAGGGCGTCTTCCGGGTCGAGCGCGCGGTGGACATCTACCGGACGGTCCGCCGGGCCTTCCAGCTCGCCCGTCAGGGAGCGCCGGGCCCAGTGGCGGTGGAGATCCCGGCGAACCTCTACATGCTCGTCGCTGACGTCGAGGAGGTGTCCTTCACCCCGGAACCGGAGCCGCCCCGGCTTCCGGACCGCGAGCTCGTGGAGCGCGCGGCGCGGATGCTGAGCGAGGCGGCACGGCCGGCGCTCTATCTCGGCTGGGGCGCCGCCGGCGCCGCCGATCTCCTGGCGCCCCTGGCGGAGCAGCTGGCCGCCCCGGTGGTCACCACCTTCCAGGGCAAGGGGGTGTTCCCGGAGGACCATCCGCTGTTTTTGTGGAACGGCTTCGGCGCCCAGGCGCCGCCGTTCGTCCGCCGGGCGATGGCGCGCTGCGACTGCCTGCTGGCGATCGGCTGCCGCTTCGGCGAGCTGGCCACCGGAAGCTACGGCATCGCGCCGCCGCAGCGCCTGATCCACGTCGACATCGCACCCGAGGTCTTCAACCGCAACTTCCAGGCCGCGCTGGCCATCGAGGCCGACGGGCGCGCCTTCGTTGTTGCGCTGGCGAACGTGATCCGCGGCGCCCGGCCCTGGCGGCCCCTGGGCGAAGAGATCGCGGACGGCCACCGTGCGGTGCGCGACCGCTGGCACCGCAAGGCGAGCGCCAACCGGGTCACGCCGGTGCGGCTCTTCGAGGCGTTGCAGCGGCACTGCAGCCGCGACGCCGTCTATGCGACCGACAGCGGCAACGGCACCTTCCTGGCGATCGAGCAGCTGCGCCTGAGCGGCGGACCGGGCTGTTTCATCGCGCCCATCGACTACTCCTGCATGGGCTACGCGGTGCCGGCCGCGATCGGTGCTTCGCTCGCCAACCCGGGTCGGGACGTGGTCGCGCTGCCGGGCGACGGCGCCTTCCTGATGACCGGGCTCGAGCTGCTCACGGCGGCCTCGCGGGGAGCGTCGCCGCTGGTCTGCGTGCTGCGCGACGGCGCGCTGTCCCAGATCGCCCAGTTCCAGAAGATCCCGTACAACCGCCAGCCGTGCAGCGAGCTCCCCGAGTTCAGCCTGGAGGGCATCGCCGCCGCGATCCGGGTGCCCTTCTACCGGATCATCCGGGACCATGAGCTCGACCCGGTGATCCGGGGGGCGGTCGAGATCACGCGGTCAGGCCGGCCGGTGCTGGTCGAGGTCGCCATCGACTACTCGGAGAAGACCTACTTCACCCGGGGCGTGGTCAGGACCAACCTGCGGCGGCTGCCGGGCGGGGACCGGCTGCGGATGATCGGCCGCGCGCTCGCGCGCCGCCTGTAGCACGGTCCCTCGGATGGAGTTGGCCGCTCCCGCGTTCCCGTGCCCGTCCCCGTGCCCGTTCCGGCAGTGCTGCGACAATCTGAAACGGTCAACGCACGTCTCTCGTACAACCTCTCGCCCGAGGTGACCCATGCGCATCCCCATCTACCAGATAGACGCCTTCACCGACCGACTGTTCGGCGGCAACCCGGCCGCGGTGTGCCCGCTTGCGACTTGGCTGCCCGACGCCACGATGCAGGCCATCGCGGCCGAGAACAACCTGTCGGAGACCGCCTTCTTCGTGCCGGCGCACGGTGGATTCGAGCTGCGCTGGTTCACCCCCGAGCGGGAGGTGGAGCTGTGCGGCCACGCCACGCTGGCCAGCGCGCACCTGCTGCTGCGCCACCTCGACCCGGACCGCGAGCGGGTCGCCTTCTCGACCCGCAGCGGACGGCTCGAAGTGAGCCGCGACGGCGAGCTGCTGGTGATGGACTTTCCGGCCTATCCGCCGCAGCCAGTGGACGCGCCGGCCGGGCTCTTCGAGGCCCTCGGCCACGACGCCGAGGCGGTGCTCCAAGGCAATTACCTGATGGTGGTCTACCGCGACGAGCGCGCGGTGCGCGCCCTCGAGCCTGACTTCGGGGCGATGACGCGCGCCGGCCTGGAGGAGGCAATCGTCACCGCCCGCGGGGTCGACTGCGACTTCGTGTCGCGCTTCTTCGCGCCYGGGTACGGGATCACGGAGGACCCGGTGACCGGCTCGGCGCACTGCACYCTGGTGCCGTAYTGGGCCGGTCGGCTCGGCAAGGCCCGGCTTCACGCGCGCCAGGTCTCGTCCCGCGGCGGCGAGCTGTACTGCGAGTTGCGCGACGACCGGGTGAGGATCGCCGGCCGAGCGGTCACCTACCTGGAGGGGACAATCGAGATCGAGTGACGCGGCGAGCGCAGGCAGCGGCGGGGACCCACGATGGTATCGTGGCATGGCCCCTCGGCCGGCTGTCGACGGTGGCGTCGCGCTCCTCAGACCCGCTGCTGTGGTGGCTGAACGGCCGGCGGTTGCGAACCGGGCCGAAGGTGACCGGCCACGCGGTGCTGGGGCCCGCCGCGCCGGGGGACACGTACGCGGCACAGGGAACGCTCGAACGTAAGGTGTACGTGGCGCCGAGCCTCGACGTGGTGGTCGTGCGCCTGGGCGATGAGCCGGAGGGCCACTTCGATCAGCGATTCTGGGACCTGCTGATGGCGGCGGCGCCCGAGGCGCCGATCTACCGGGTTTGCTCGACGCCGATCGCTGACCTCCCGAGCCGAGCGGGGGCGACGGACGGGCGTTACATCCGGCGCAGGACCTCGCCGCTACCCATGCCGCCGCCCACGCAGCGGCTGGTGACACCGAGCGTCGCCTGCCGCCGGCGCAGCTGGTGGACCATGTCAACGATCTGGCGGGCCGCGGTGCAGCCCACCGGGTGGCCGAGGGAGATGCCGCTGCCCCACTGGTTGGTGCGCTCGACCTTGAGCTCGGGCAGGAAGTGGTAGGCCGCGGCGACGACGGCGCCGAACGCCTCGTTGATCTCGAAGAAGTCCACCTCGGGCAGCTCGACGCCGGCGCGCGCAAGCAGCGGGGGGATCACCTTGAAGGCGCCCTCGCCCATGAGCGAGCGCTCGACGCCGATGTTGTGATAGGCAACGATTTCGGCGAGGGGCTCGAGTTTGAGCTCGGCGGCTCGCTCCTCGCTCGCGAGCAGGACCACCGCAGCCGCGTCGTTGAGGGTCGAGGCGTTGGCCGACGTGATGGTGCCGCCGTCGCGCTTGAAGTAGGGCTTGGCAGCGGCCAGCTGCTCGAGGGTCACCGGGCGCGGCCCCTCGTCCCTGGCCACGACCACGGCTTCACCGCGCCGCTGCGGCACCTCGACCGGCACCACGTAGCCGTCGAAGGCCCCCTTCTCCCAGGCCTCGAGGGCGGCGCGATGACTGCGGTAGGCGACCTGGTCCTGCTCCTCCCGGCAAACCCCGTACTTGTCCACCAGGCGCTCGGAAAGCAGGCCCATCAGCTCGCCTTCGCCTACCTCCGCGTCGGTGAGGGCGCCGAACAGGCCGTCCACCAGGGTCATGTCGCCGTACAGCTGGTTCTTGATGCGTCCCGTGAAGAGATAGCGCGGCACGTTGCTCATCGACTCGACACCGCCGGCGATGCCGAGTGAGACCTCATCGAGCAGGATCCGCCGGACCAGGCTGTGGATGGCAGCACCCCCCGAGGCGCAGTTCTCCTGGAAGGTGGTCCCGGGCGAGGTCGGCGGCACGCCGGCCAGCTCGGCCGCGGTCTTGGCTAGGTTGGGGCAGCGCGGATCCTGCACCACCCAGCCCATGCAGGTGTACTCGACCGCGGCAGGGTCGACCCCCGTCGAGCCGAGCAGGCCCTTGATGACGTGAGCAGCCAGCTGCTGGGCTTGGAAACTGGCCAGGCCTCCGCCTAGGGCACCGATGGGCGTTCGAACCGCTCCGACGATCACCACCCTTCGCTTCATCGCGGACCCCCTTCCTGCTCGTTCGCTGCCGTACGACGCATCGTGCCGTCCATCATCCGGAATCATATAAGTGTACCGGGAGGCCGGTCAAGTTATGAAAGGCCTTCGCAGCGGTCGATCGCGACCCGGGTGCCATCCTCGCTCACAAGCCGCTGCGATAGCCCATTCAAGGCAATGTTCCGATCGGTCAACCCGGATCGACGCCTTGGATCCGTCGACCCTCACGATGCTCGCTTCCTGTTCATGTTCGCCACAGTCAGCTCCAGCATGAGCTCCCGCCCCATCACCATGTTGGGTGCGAACCTGCGAATGAAGTCGATTTCTTCATCCTTCGGAGGCGGAGTCTCCGAGAGATCCTCGGCGATCTTCAATTCCCACGGCACGTCCTTCTTCACGTCCTCCACCCGCACCCGAGGGTGAATCTGCGCCAGGTAGATCTCTTTGGTCACGGGATCGAATCGGAAGACCCCCTTGGTGGTGAGCACCATGGAGGGTCCCGATCCCTTCGGGAAGAGGCCCGATCGATCGCGGCTGTCGCCGCCGTCGAGGTATCCGGGCGAGGTCAGGTAATCCAGCCTGTCGGCGAAGCTCCCACCCAGCATGGTGAGCACGGTTCGCTTCGCGTAGGACAGGAAGCTCGGGGCGCCGCCCGAGCCCGGCAGCCGGAGGGTCGGATTGTAGTAGTCGCCGATGACCGTGGTGTTGACATTGCCGTACTTGTCGACCTGTCCCACACCCAGGAAGCACACATCCACGAAACCACGGTAGGTCATTGTGAACGCCGAGTAGAGATCGGTGGCGTACGAGAAGCCCCGGCACGCGTGGGCGTCGGCGATGTGGTTCAGGGGGACCAGGGGTTCGAAGTCGACGATCCCGGATTCCATGAAGAGCGTCGCGTGCGGCGCATACAGTGCTTTGGCCAGCGCGCCCGCAGTGGTCGGCAGCCCCACGCCCAGGACCACGTTTTCGTGGTCGCGGATCTCCTTGGCGACCGCGATGATCAGCAGCTCCTGAAGGGTGTATGGCTTACTCATAGAGCAGCCCCCTTTCTCCCAGGATCGTCTCAATCTCAGGCAGGGTCAGCCCGGTGAAGATCTCCCGGCCATCGCGGTCCCAGCGGGAGTACACCGCCGCACCGTAGTTGGCCGGAGCTGAGTAGAGCGGCTTGGCCTTGAGGCTGTTGAGCGCGCTGCTACCGAACTTGCTGATGTACCGGTCGATGTAGGCGGCGCGGTCCTCGCAGCCGTAGACCCACTCGTCCATCCAGGCCTTGAGCCCCTCTCCGGTGGCATCGGCCATCGTGAACAGTCCGTACATCGCCGAATCGAAGTTGTAGTAGCCCAGCACCTCGGTAGGATGCGCGCCCCACGGAACCTCCACCACCGCGTTGACGCGATAGGCGGGAATGATCGTGAGGTGGGGGCTCGACTGAATGATCTCGTGCTCGACGACCTCCTCGCAGGAGACGACAATCCGCTTGCTCGCCAGCGCCGCCGCCGCGACGCTCCCCATCGCGCCCCAGTACTGGGCGTTGCCGAACTTGTCGGCGCGCTGCACATGAACAATGCAGACATCGGGATTGGCCGCGGGCACGGTCACGACTTTCTTGCCGGTGTACGGGCATTCGATCACCCGATACTTGTCCTCGCCCATGAAGCCTCGCTTCCGGAAGAGATCGGTGGCCATGACGGCTTCGAGCACCGAGATGAAGGTCATGCCGTGCATCCCGGCGACCAGTCTTGCGTTGTAGTCGAAGTTGGTGAGGTCCTCCATCTGGAGGGTTCCGGCACGCAGCGCCCGTTCGGCTGCGGAGCCGCCTTTCTTGCCACCCGCGCGCATCACGTAGGCTGTGACCAGCCGCTCCACACACCCGGCGCCGATGAGAACTTCCACATCGAAGATGCCGGACTGCGAGTAGAGCGTGAGCCCCCTCCTTTGCTGCCGGATCACCTCGTAGATCAGCTCAGCGCAGCTGCCGACGGTGTAGTTGCCGATCACGAGTTGATCGCCGTCGTGGACAAACCGGCTAATCGCTTCCGAGGCGGTCATGATCTTCCCGTTTGTACTGGTCACGCCATCCTCCCTCCTGGCACAATGCCCCTTGACTCGCGGTCCCTATCCCGGGTAACTATAGAAGTGTACCGGCAGGCCGGTCAAGTTTTGGATTGGTGCCGGTTCGAGCGGTTTCGGCGCGCGGGCGTGCTGGCCTCGAGAATATCCGCGGCACGCCCGCGGACCTGGTCGGCGAGGGTGAGTTGAGAGACGTGACGGCATCGATTTCGAGGTTCAGCCCCGTGGGAAGGCCGCCGTGGATCGTGCGGCAGTATCGCGGGGCGGCTACCTTGGGGGCAGGAGGGGGAAAGAATGAGCATTCGATTCGATGGCCGGGTGGCGACCGTGACCGGGGCCGGCGGCGGCGTGGGCCGGTGCTATACCTTGGAGCTCGCGCGGCCGGGGCCAAGGTGTTGGTGAACGATCTCGAGGGGGCGAAGTGCGGCATCAGGGTCAACTCTGTCGCACCCACCGCCGCAACCCGGATGACCGACGGTGAGTGGCCGCCCGAGGTGCTGGACGCGGTGGCTGCCGAGCACGTAGTGCCCGCCGTCAGGTATCTCTGCAGCGAGGACAACCCAAACGGCCACATTATCGAGGCGGGAGACACCTATTTCGCCCGCGTCGCCATCGTGGAGGCCCGGGGCGTGGTTCTCGGCCCGCAGGCAACCGCTGAGGACGTCGCTGCACGGTACGAGGAGATCGCCGACCTGAGCGGCGCCCGGACCTTCGACTCGGGTTTGGTGAACGTGAACGCGATTCCATGGAGGATGACATGACCTCGAGGCCGGCTTCGAAGGCGTCCTTCTACCTCGGCTTCCTGCTGCTCCTCAACGTCTTCAACTTTGCCCACCGGCAGATGCCGATCTCGCTCGGCTTCCAGATCGAGACCGGGCTCGGCATTTCCCACGCCCAGCTCGGCCTGCTCATCGGCTACGCCTTCATCGTGGTCTACTCGGTGGCGGGCATGCTGTTGGGCACCGTGGCCGATCGCTGGAATCGGCCACGCCTGATCGCCCTCGGCTTGACCCTTTGGGCCGCCGCCACCGTCGTTTCGGGCCTCTCTCAGAGCTTCTTCCAGATCGCCCTGCTGCGGCTCCTGGTGGGCACCGGCGCCGCGGTCCTCACGCCGACGGCGCTCGGCATGTTGGCCGATGTCTACCGCCCCGAGAGACGGGCCTTCGCTGCGGGCGTGTACTACGGCGGCATTCCTCTCGGCGCCGGGCTCTCCCTGATCGTGGTGGCGCTGCTCGAGCCGGTCGTGGGCTGGCGTGCCTGCTTCTACGTGGCGGGAGCGGCCGGGCTGCTGATGGTGCCGTTCATTCTGCTCCTGAAGGACCCCCCGCGCGGTGGTCACGAGGCCACTGCGGGGACGCCGCCGGTCCAGCCTCCCGGCGCGGCGAGGTCGACGACCGAGGTGCTCGGCGAGATCGTGCGCGTCGCGAGGCGCTCGCCGGCTCTGATCGCCACGCTGATCGGCAGCGTGTTCGTTCTCTGGCCGATCAGCGCGTTGACCCTGGGCGTGACGTGGCTCCAGGTGGAGCGCGGCTTGACCATGACACAGGCTGGGCTGTACAGCGGCGTCATCTTCCTGGTGGCCGGCTTCCTCGGCAACCTCGCGGGAGGTTGGCTGAGCGACCTTTGCCACCGCCGCTGGAGCGGCGGACGGCTGTGGTTCCTGGCGCTCGCCCAGCTGGTGATCGGCCCGCCGGCGCTGGCCTGGTATGTGCTGCCCACGGACTCGGTCCTGTTCTACGTGGTGTGGTTCATCGGCAGCTTCGCCGCCACCGGCTATTTCGGCCCGATCTTCGCGACCGTGCAGGACCTGGCGCCGGCGAGGGTCCGCTCCACCATGGTGGGGGTGCTGCTGCTTGTGGTCAACCTCTTCGCCACCGGCCTCGCGCCGTGGGTGGCAGGCGCCATCGGCGACGCGACCACGCTCACCAGGGGTCTCGTGATCTGCTCCCTGGTGGGGTTCCTGTCCGTGCCGTTCTTCGTTTTCGCCGCGCGGCGCTACGCCGCCGGCATCGCTCGTCGCGACGGATGATGAGGAGCGCCCCGCTGCCTATACTCCCTGGAGGTGGTGAGCGGGGGAGGAGGTTTGATATGTCGGACTTCATGAGTTTCCGCGGCTTGCGCCCGTTCCTACGACAGAATCTGGGTTGGTGGGTGACGGCCACGTCCGCGCTCGTTCTCGGCTCCCTGGCCTGCTCGACGACAGCGACCCTCGATGCGCCGATGGTTGAGGCGGACGGGGAGCGCCTGCTCGGAGCGTTCGTCGGCGGCGGCCCCGCCGAGGTCGTGTTCCGGGGAATCCCCTACGCCGCACCGCCGGTCGGCGACCGGCGCTGGAAGCCGCCGGCGCCGATCACCCCGCGGCAGGGCGTGCAGCGGGCCACCGACTTCGCGCCGGTATGCGTCCAGGCCACCCAGAGCGCCAGCTTCTACCGCCATATCGCCGAGACCCTCGGCCAGGACCCGAAGCTGGTATCGGAGCCCGGTCCGAGCAGCGAGGACTGCCTCTATCTCAACGTCTGGACCCCGAACCTGGGCGGCAAGGACCTCCTCCCAGTCATGGTCTGGATTCACGGCGGCGGCAACGCCAATGGAGTCGCCGCGGCGGCGCAGACCGACGGCGCGCGGCTCGCCCGGCAGGGGGTGGTGGTCGTGACCATCAGCTACCGCCTCAATGTGTTCGGCTTCCTCGCCCATCCGGCGCTGACCGCGGAGTCCGAGCACGGCTCGTCGGGCAACTACGCGCTGCTTGACCAGATTGCGGCTCTCCGGTGGGTGCAGCGAAACGTCTCTGCCTTCGGCGGGGATCCGGACCAGGTGACGGTGTTCGGCGAGTCGGCCGGTGCCACCGACATCACCTACCTCCTGGCGTCGCCCCTGGCGCACGGCCTCTTTCATCACGCCGCTATCCAGAGCGGGGGTTTCGCGGTGAGCGATTTCCGCACGCTGGGCGAGGCGGAGGCGGTGGGCGCGAGCTTCGCGGAGGCCCTGGGGGTGGTCGGCTCGGAGGCCGTCCTCGCGGCCATGCGGGCTGCACCCGCCGAGGACGTGCGCCGCGCCTGGCTTGCGGTCAAGAAGCCCGGGACCAACGCTCCCAACGTGGACAGGTGGGTGCTCCCCGACGCAACCGGCAGGACCTTCGACGAGGGCAAGCACAACCAGGTGCCTCTGATCGTCGGCTTCAACACCGACGAGTGGACGACCCTGCGCCACTACTGGCCCGACGTCACGCTCGACGGCTTTCGGCAGGTCCTCGGCACGATCTACGGCCCGCTCGCCGACCGGGCGATGGAGCTGTACCCGGCGACGAGCGACGCCGAGGCAGCGGCCGCGGCGGACCGCTGGCAGACCGACTGGTACTTTGCCTGTCCCTCCCGGTTCATCGCGGAGCGAATGGCGCGGGCGGGCGGTCCGGTCCACTTCTACATGTTCAGCCGGGCCGTTCAGGCGCCTGGGGGCGAGCGGCTCGGCGCCTATCACGGGGCCGAGATCCCCTACGTGTGGGACACCCTGTCCGTCGAGACCTGGGTGCCGCGCCAGCTTTACGACCAGGAGCTCGCGGACGCCATGAGCGCGGCCTGGGTGCGCTTCGCGGCCACCGGAAACCCGAACGGAGGCGATCTGCCGACCTGGCCGGCCTACCACAGCGGGGAGGAGGGGTTCCTCCAGCTCGGCGATACGGTCCGCGCCGGGTCGGGCGTCCGGAGGGGCTTCTGCGAGCTGTTCGAGGAGCTCCAGTCGATACGGATGGCGGACAGCAGCTGACGTCGTCGCGACTTGGGGTTGGGGGCGTGCCCGGAAACCCCCGACCCCGCTGCCCTCGGCCATGCTGTTCCCAAAGCCTCGACGACGACTGGTGGAGGCAGCCGCCAACGGGTCGCGTGAGCGGCGTGCATGAACAGGGGCGAACGACCGCGCCCCCTCGCGCTGCCTTGCACCCCGGGGTGGATGGAAGGAGGTTCCTATCTCCTATTCCTGGAACTGATAGGCCCCATCCCAGGACGCGGCGAACGTCCCTGCTTTGAATATCCTGGCACCACGGCCGGAGAAGTCGCCCGCGCCGATGATCAACTCGTTGGTCCCAGGAATGATGGCCATCGTCGTCGACGCCAGCATGTATCCTGACTCTCTTCCCGGTATCAGGATCTGTCCGATCAGGTTACCGAGCAGGTTGAACACCATGACCTTTCCCGCGCCGAAGTACGCGACATAGACGTTGTCGTCGTTGTCGATCATTGCTGAATCCGGTCCGCCGAAACCGGTGAAGCGGTAAGGGATCATGTGTCCGTAGATATTCAGGGAGATCCCATCGCTAGCAAGATCAAGCCGGTGGAGTTGTTGGTGGAACGTCTCGGTGATCCACAGGGCCTTGCCGTTCTTGCTCAACGCGATGCCGTTGGGAGAGGCGAGGTTCCTCAAAACAGGGGTGATCGCCTTGAAGTCCGGAGAGACGTAGTACACGGCGCCATTCGCGGTATTGCTGGAGTCCGTGTAGTCCTTGAAGTCGGTGAAGTAGAAACCACCGTGACGATCAAACACCATGTCGTCGGGGGTGTAGTCCCCCGGGGGGACGATCACCTCCAGGTTCGAACCGTCCGGCTGCATGGCGATGATGCGGCCGCTGTTGTCCCCGCGATAACCCTGCCGTTCGCCGAGATCGCAGAGGAACAGCCTACCGTCCTTGTGGATTTTGACCGTTCCAAAACGGCTCTTCGACGGCCCGTAGACGGTCGAGACCGTTGTGTACGGTGGGGCGGACTTGAGAACGGTCCCATTGCCAACCACGACCATGTAGAGATTTCTGTCGCGATCGAAGATTAGGCCTTCGAGGCCTTCCGGTTCATTGGTGACGACCAGCCACTCTTCCGCGACGACCGACTGGACGTCGTGTGCCCCTGTTAGCGGGACGAGGGTCTTCGAGTCGCCCGCGTAGGTGAGGGCGGCGGACGCGGCCGGTGGCGCTGCGAATCCGAGCTGTGCAGCCGCTGACGCGACGATGGCGACCAGGACGGCGAGCATGTCGACGGGGCAGTGCACTCGTTCGTCTCTTGCGGCCGGCGATTCCTTCACGAGCGATCCTTGTGTGTTCACGTGTCGGCCTCCTGGCATTCCATGTCGAGAGGTGAGTCTTGGGTGCTGTTCTCGGCCTGAACCTATCCAGGTGGGAAGATCTTACTGGAGTCGATGATCGCAAGTGTATAGTCGGCGCCCGGGGATGATCATGGATGGAAGCACTCTCAGTACCATCGGTATTGTCGTTTCTCTGGCGTTCATCATCGCCCTGGCGCTGCGAGGGTGGCACATCATCGTGCTCGCGCCACTGGCTGCCATCATCGCTGCACTGTTCTCCGACCTGGATGTTCTGGAGACCTTGACCGGGCCATACATGACCGGGTTCACCAACTATGCCCGGAGGTTCTATCTCATCTTCTTGATGGGCACTCTCTTCGGCAAGTTCATGGAAGATAGCGGTGCCGCACGCTCCGTTGCTCATGCAATCATGAAGCTCATCGGCGGCGGCACTGACAAGCCGCTGCGTGTCCTGGTGGCGTTCTCGCTAGTCCCCATGGCCCTGACCTATGGGGGTGTCAGCCTCTTCGTCGTCATCTTCACGGTTCTGCCGGTAGCCCGGCACCTGTGGCAAGAAGCGGACATTCCCTGGCATCTATTCATACTCTCCTTTGTCTTCGGCGCCGCATCGATGACGATGACCATGCTGCCGGGCACGCCGCAGATCCAGAACATCATGCCCACGAAGTACATGCAATCCACGCCTGCGTCTGCCCCGGTGCTCGGTCTGCTGGGCGCTGGTGTCGTCTTCACGCTCAACGTTCTGTACATGAGGTACTGTGTCAGGAAGTACAAGCGAGAAGGCGAACACTATGTCCCGCCGAGCGGTGTCGGCGTGATAACGGCAGAGACCGTAGACACCGGAGACATGCCCAACGTCTGGCTGAGCCTGATTCCGATGGGTGTAGTCCTGGTTTTCCTGAATGCCCCCGCAGTTCGAGTGGATCCCATCTTCGCCCTGAGTATCGGCGTCCTTGTCGCGATGGCCATGTTCTGGAGACGATATACCAACGTCGTGGAGACGATGAGCAAGGGCGCCCTGAACACGGTCATACCGATCGTGAATACCTGCGCCGATGTCGGGTACGGCATGGCGATCGCAGCCACGGCCGGATTCAAGGTCGTTTCCACCTGGCTGCTCACTCTACCCATGCACCCGATCGTCTCACTCTCGATCGCCACGAACATCATGGCGGCCATCACCGGCTCCGCCTCCGGCGGTATGGGAATCGTCCTAGAGACGCTGGTACCCAAGTACCTCGCTCTGGGTCTGAGCCCCGATCTGGTTCACAGGATCGTCGCCATGTCCTCCGGATGTTTCGATGCCATGCCTCACAACGGGGCTGTGATCACGATGCTGGCCGTCGCCGGTCTCACCCATCGCCAGGCGTACAGGCACATCTTCATCGGCCACGTGGTCGCGACGATCGTGGCGCTGCTGATCGTGATTCCGCTCGGCATCCTGATCTACTGATCGCTGACCATGGTCCGCCGGACTCGCGGCGAAGCCGGCAGTGACCCATTCACGACCGGCGTTGCCATCCCAGTGGTCGTTGTTGCCGTCATCGTGGCACCAGCCCCAGAGGCGCGCCGGTCCTCAGCTCGAGGAGGACGACTGACGACTTCCACGGCTAGCGTGCCGCGCGATCGCGTCGACGACTTCGGGCCACAGTCCCTTCGCCAGGTCATGTCCCATGCCTTCGAAGACGAGCAACTCGGCCCCCTCGATGGCGTTGGCGGTCGCGATCGCGGCTTCGATCCGCACCACCGGATCGCTGTCGCCGTGGATCACGAGGGCCGGGCAGGAGACCGAGGCGAGCGCCTCCCTGCGGCTGCCCGACGCCAGGATCGCGGCCAGCTGACGGTCGCGACCCGCGGTGTGGACGCCGCGTGCGTACAGGCGTGACGCGTGGTCGCGGGCCAGGCTGACGTCGATGGGGTATCTGGGCCCGCTGTAGACCTGCCACTTGAAGATGTACTGCTCGAGGTAGGGCCCGAGCTCCGTTTCCAGGGGAGCGGTCAGGCACGCCCACGCCTCGGGCGTCGACGCCGGCAGGCCCGGCTCACCGGTGGTAGACATGATCGAGGTGAGCGAAAGGACCCTGTCCTGGTGGTTGGCGGCCATGAGCTGGGCGATCATGCCGCCCATCGAGAGACCGACGACGTGGGTCGCGCCGACGCCGATCGCATCGAGCAGCCCGATGGTGTCGGCCATCAGATCCGACAGCAGGTAGGGCGCGGTGACGGTCTCGCCTCGCTGCATGGCCTCGATCATGGCGGCGATACTGGGTTGGCCAGCCTCCTCGAGCAGCGTGGACTGGCCGACGTCCCGGTTGTCGAAGCGGATCACCCGGAAGCCGCGTCCGGCGAGCTGCGCGCAGAAGTCGTCCTTCCAGTCGATCATCTGCGCACCAAGGCCCATGATGAGGAGGATCGGAGGTGCGTCGGGCTCGCCGAAGCAGTCGTAGACGAGCTCGATGCCGTTGGCCTTGATCCGCGCCGGTTCGGTGTGTCGGATGGCGTCCGTCATGGGGAGTTCTCCAGGTAGGCTGCGATCTCACCACGACGCCGCTCGGCCGACGCCTGGTCAGCCGGTAGGGTACCACCCCCCTCCACAGGCAGCCGACGGGGCGCGCGGCGAGCGCGCCGGGGCGGCCGGGTGGAGGATGATCCCGGCCCAGTATCTCCTCGTGGTGGAGCGGGCATCGTCAGTCGCCCCGTCCTCGTTCAATGCTAGCTGCGACCTTCATTTCATGTAATCATGTAACTGTACCGGGAGGCCGGTCAAGTTTTGACGGGTACTGGTTCGAGCGGTTTTGACGCACAGGCGTGCTGGCCTCGAGAATATCCGCGGCACCGCCGCAGACCTGGTCGACGAGGGCAAGCTGAGAGACGTGAAGACATCGCTTTCAAGGTCCAGCCCGCTTGAAATGGACCCGTGGATCGTGCGCCAGTAACGCGGGGGCGGCTACTTTGGGGGCAGAAGGGGGGAAGGATGAGGATTCGATTCGACGGACGGGTGGCGATCGTGACCGGGGCCGGCGGTGGCCTGGGGAGGTGCTACGCCCTGGAGCTCGCGCGACGGGGCGCCGCGGTGGTGGTGAACGACCTCGGTGGTGCGGTGGACGGCGGCGGCGGCTCCACGAGCATGGCTCAGGCGGTCGTCGATGAGATCACGACCGCCGGCGGGACGGCGGTGGCCAACCACGATAGCGTGGCGGACCGGGCCGCGGCGCAGCGGATGGTGGACGAGGCCGTGAGCCGATTCGGATCGATGGACATCATCGTCAACAACGCCGGCATTCTGCGCGACAGGACCTTCGCCAAGATGGAGCTGGACGACTTCCAGAAGGTCGTGGACGTCCACCTCATGGGCAGCGTCAACGTGACCAAGGCGGCCTTCCCCGTGATGAAGGAAAGGGGTTATGGCCGCATCGTCCTCACCACCTCCTCGTCGGGCCTCTACGGGAACTTTGGACAGGCCAACTACGCCGCCGCCAAGCTGGGCCTGGTGGGTTTCATGAACACCCTCAAACTCGAAGGGGCGAAGTACGGCATCAAGGTCAACTCCGTCGCACCCACCGCCGCGACTCGGATGACCGATGGTTTGTGGGCGCCCGAGGTGCTCGACGCGGTGGCTCCCGAGCACGTGGTGCCGGCCGTCATCTACCTCTGCAGCGAGGACAGCCCAAACGGCCACATCATCGAGGCGGGAGGCACCTACTTCGCGCGCGTCGCCATCGTCGAGGCCCGGGGCGTCGTCCTCGGCCCGCAGGCGACTGCTGAGGACGTCGCTGCACGGTACGAGGAGATCGCCGACCTGAGCGGTTCCCGGACCTTCGACTCGGGTTTGGAGATCGCCACGACGATCCTGAAAGCCGTGTCCGGGGCCTCCGGTAACGCCGACGGACCGTGAGCGTGACCCCACGGAGGATGACATGACCTCGAGGCCGGCTTCGAAGGCGTCCTTCTACCTCGGCTTCCTGCTGCTCCTGAACGTCTTCAACTTTGCCCACCGCCAGATGCCGATCTCGCTCGGCTTCCAGATCGAGACCGGGCTCGGTATCTCCCACGCCCAGCTCGGCCTGCTCATCGGCTACGCCTTCATCGTGGTCTACTCGGTGGCGGGGATGCTGTTCGGCACCGTGGCCGATCGTTGGAGCCGGCCGCGCCTGATCGCCCTCGGCTTGACCCTTTGGGCCGCCGCCACCGTGGTCTCGGGCCTGTCCGAGAGCTTCTTCCAGATCGCCCTGCTGCGGCTCCTGGTGGGCACCGGCGCCGCGGTCCTCACGCCGACGGCGCTCGGCATGTTGGCCGATGTCTACCGCCCCGAGAAGCGGGCCTTCGCTGCGGGCGTGTACTACGGCGGCATTCCTCTCGGCGCTGGGCTCTCGCTGATCGTGGTGGCGCTGCTCGAGCCGCTCCTGGGCTGGCGCGCCTGCTTCTACGTGGCGGGAGCGGCTGGGCTCCTGATGGTGCCGTTCATTCTGCTCCTGAAGGACCCCCCGCGCGGTGGTCACGAGGCCACTGCGGGGACGCCGCCGATCCAGCCTCCCGGCGCGSCRAGGTCGACGACCGAGGTGCTCGGCGAGATCGTGCGCGTGGCGAGGCGCTCGCCCGCCCTGGTCGCCTCGGTGATCGGCGGTGTGATCGTGCTCTGGCCGATCAGCGCGTCGGCGCTGGCGGTGACCTGGTTGCAGGTGGAGCGCGGCTTCACCATGGTCCGGGCCGGGCTGTCTGCCGGCGTCATCTTCCTGGTGGCCGGCTTTCTCGGCAACCTCGCGGGAGGTTGGCTGAGCGACCTTTGCCACCGCCGCTGGAGCGGCGGGCGGCTATGGTTCCTGGCGCTCGCCCAGCTGGTGATCGGCCCGCCGGCGCTGGCCTGGTACGCGCTGCCCAAGGACTCGGTCCTGTTCTACGTGGTGTGGTTCATCGGCAGCTTCGCCGCCACTGGGTACTTCGGCCCGATCTTCGCGACCGTCCAGGATCTGGTGCCGGCGCGAGTCCGCTCCACCATGGTGGGTGTGTTCCTTCTCCTGTGCAACATCCTCGCCGGGGGTCTCGCGCCGTGGGTGGCCGGCGCCATCGGCGACGCGACCACGCTCACCAAGGGCCTCGTGATCTGCTCCCTGGTGGGGTTCCTGTCCGTGCCGTTCTTCGTTTTCGCCGCGCGGCGCTATGCCACCGACATCGCGCGGCTCGACGGGGGGTCAGGAGGAATCCGGTCATGAGGCGGCGACGGCTACAATCCACAGCAACTGCGGTTCCTGGCAGGAGGATTACCGCGGCAGAATCCACTCGTCTCCGGCGCCCGCGTCCGTTCCTGCGACGGGCCCTGGGTCGGTTGGCCGTGACCGCGTCCGTGCTGGTCATCGGCTTTCTGGCCTGTTCGCACCCCGCCACGCACGAGCCGCCGACGGTCGAGGCCGACGGTGAGCACCTTGCCGGCGCGTACGTCGGCGACGGCTCCACCAAGGCCGTGTTCCTGGGCATCCCCTACGCCGCACCGCCGGTCGGCGACCGGCGCTGGAAGCCACCGGCGCCGATCACCCCGCGGCAGGGCGTTCAGCCTGCCACGGAGTTCGCGCCGGCATGCGTTCAGGGAACCAACGAGAACTCGTTCCTCAGCTACATCGCCAGGACCCTCGGCCAGGATCCTTCGCGGGTTCCGGTCGTGTCTTCAGTCAGCGAGGACTGCCTCTATCTGAACGTCTGGACCCCGAACCTTGGCGGCGAGGAGTTCGCACCCGTCATGGTCTGGATCCACGGCGGCGCCAACGTCGCCGGAAGTGCTTCGGGTCCGATCCACAACGGCGCCAACCTCGCCAGCAAAGGGGTGGTGGTCGTGACCATCAACTACCGCCTCAACGTCTTCGGCCTGTTCGCTCATCCGGCGCTGACCGCGGAGTCCGAGCACGGCTCATCGGGCAACTACACGCTGCTCGACCAGATCGCGGCCCTCGAGTGGGTGCAGCGCAACATCGCCTCCTTCGGAGGGGATCCGGACCGTGTGACGGTCTTCGGCGAGTCGGCGGGCGGAGCCGACATCAACTACCTGCTCACCTCGCCTCTCGCGGACGGCCTGTTTCATCGTGCCGTGATTGAGAGTGTGGGCTTTGCCGTGGCCAACTTCCGTAGCCTGGGCGAGGCGGAGGCGGTGGGCGAAAGCGTCGCGGAGGCGCTCGGGGTAACCGGCTCGGAGGATGTCCTCGCGGCCATGCGCGCCCTGTCTCCCGATGAGCTCCTCCGTACCTGGTTCTCCATCAAGAGAATCGGTATCAGCAATCCCAACGTGGATGGCTGGGTGCTGCCGGACGCGCCGGCCAGGATTCTCGACAGGGGCGAGCACATCCGGGTGCCCCTGATCATCGGTTTCAACACCGACGAGTGGACGACGCTGCGCCAGTACTGGCCCAACGTCACGGTCGATGCCTTCTCCCAGTGGCTGCGCACGATCGACGGCCCGCTCGCCGAGCGGGTGATCGAGCTGTACCCGGTGGCGACCGACGCCGAAGCAGTTCCCGCATCGGATCGTTTGCAGACCGACTGGTACTTCGCCTGCCCGTCGAAGTTCACCGCGAACCGGATGGCGCGGGCGGGCGATCCGGTCCACTTCTACGAGTTCAGCCGGACCGTGAAGGCCCCGGGGGGCGACCTGCTAGGGGCCTACCACGCCGCCGAGGTTCCCTTTGTGTGGGACAACCTGGCCGTCGAGACCTGGGCGCCGCGCCAACCCTACGACCAGGAGCTCGCCGACACCATCAGCGCCGCCTGGGTGCGCTTCGCGGCCACCGGTGATCCGAACGGGGGCGACCTGCCGGCCTGGCCTCTCTACGACGGCGACGAGGAGGGATTCCTCCAGTTCGGCGACACAGTCACAGCCGGATCGGGTGTGCGAGCCGGGTATTGCGAGATCTTCGAGGAGCTCCTGGCAAAGTGGATGGCGGGCGGCGGATGAGCGGGGGAGCGAGGAGACCATCGGCGTCCCG
The DNA here is from genome assembly GCA_003105185.1 of Holophagae bacterium. GTDB lineage: Bacteria > Acidobacteriota > Thermoanaerobaculia > Thermoanaerobaculales > Sulfomarinibacteraceae > FEB-10. Next base: position 8,576 of record PQAJ01000276.1, on the reverse strand, counting down.
CTCGGTCTCGCGCTCCTGATCGTCCTCGCCCTTCCGTGGTGTCGTCTTCTACGACGAGCTCCCGCGCAACGTTGCCGGCAAGACCGTCAAGCGCCAGATGCGCGACGAGTACGGCAACCGCGGGCGGTGATTCGGTTTCGTGGCGCCCGCTGGCGCGAGATCACAAACCTGAGGTTCTGCCGGGCGGGCGGCTGCCGACCGGTGTGTCAGCGGCCCGCGTGACGGGCGATCGCCTCGACGACCTGAGGCCAGAGCCCCTTGGCGAGGTCGTGCCCCATGCCTTGGATGATCAGCAGCTCGGCGTCCGCGATGGCCTCGGCGGTCGCGATGCCCCCCTCGACCGGCACCAAACAGTCGCTATCGCCGTGGATGACCAGGGTCGGGCAGGTCACCGAGGCGAGCGCTTCCCTGCGGCTGCCCGACGCCAGGATCGCGGCCAGCTGACGGTCGCGACCGGCAGGGTGGATGCCGCGTGCGAACAGCTTCGGGGCGTGGTCGCGCAGGATGTCGAGGTCGATGGGGTATTTGGGGCCGGCGTAAGCCCGCTTGTTTGAAATGTACTGCTCGAGGAAGGGCCCGAGCTCCGTTTTCAGGGGAGCGGTCAGGCACGCCCATGCCTCGGGCGAGGACGCCGGCAGACCCGGCTCGCCGGTGGTGGACATGATCGATGTCAGCGTCAGCACCCTGTCGGGGTGTCCGGCAGCCATCAGCTGGGCGATCATCCCACCCATGGAGATGCCCACCACGTGCGCCTTTTCGACTCCGAGGGTGTTCAGCAATCCGACGGCGTCGGCCGCGAGATCCGACAGCAGGTAGGGCGCGTCGACCGTCTCTCCCCGCTGCATGGCCTCGACGATGGCGGTGATCTCGGGGTGCCCCGACTCCTCGAAGAGTGTGGACTGGCCCACGTCCCGGTTGTCGAATCGGATGACATGAAACCGCCGGTCGGCGAGCAGGGAGCAGAAGTCGTCCTTCCAGTCGATCATCTGGGCGCCGAGCCCCATGATCAGCAGAATGGGGGGTGCTTGAGGAGATCCGAACGTGTCGTAGACGAGCTCGATGCCGTTGGCCTCGACCCGCGCCGGGTCGGTGTGCGGAACGACGTCGTTCATGACACGATCTCCTTTGGAATCAGTGATGTGAGCACGATGTCGTGCAGCCGGCAAATGGCCCACCGCAGTGTACCACGCCGATAGAAGCCGGAAGAGCGGGGGCGGCGGCCAGCATCACTTCATCGCGGCCTGGATCTCGCGACCGTTGGCGGCCGCCTCGCGCGCCTCGGCGGCCCGGCCGGTGCGGTTGAGCAGGTCGGCGAGAACGTAGTAGCCGAGCGGTCCCTCCGCGTGGTCCGGATCGAGCTCGATGCCCTTTCTGACCAGCTCCTCGGCGCGCCCGAGGTCGCCGCCAGTGTCCATCAACAGTTTGGCCAGGTAGTACCGACCCTGGACGAAGTCGGGGTTGGACTCGATCGATCCCTCCCACAGCCGGCAGGCGCGATCGACGTCACCCGCCGCTGCGTACAGCTTGCCGAGGTTGAACTGGGCTCTGGAGAATCTGGGTTCGATCCTGAGCGCCCGCTCATAGTGCTCGATGGCGGCGCGATCGTCGCCACGCTTCTCGTAGAGTACGCCCAGGTTGAAGTGGGGGAGGGCGAAGTCATCCTCGGGGGTGATGGCACGTTCGAACAGAGGCAATGCCTCGTCGCTGCGGCCCTGCTCGACGCGAACCTCGCCCAGCTTGTTGGTGAAGTACGCGGATGATTCACCCTTCGCAGAGGCCTGCTCGAGTACCGCGGCGGCGTCGTCGAACCGCTTGAGCTCGACGCAGATGTTGGCGATGGCGAGCGACGCGCGCGCATCCGAGCCCTTGAGTTCCAGAATCCGGTGAAAGCCGACCAACGCGTCGTCGTAGCGCTTGAGGTCGGCGTGAGCGGCGGCGAGGCCGAACAGCGACCGCTCGTGCTCGGGGTTCAGCTCGAGAGCCCTTTGGAAGTGGCGGATCGCGTCGTCCGGGCGGTGCTCCTCGGCCGCGATCTGACCCAGCATTTGATGGGCGTCGAGGACCGCCTCGTCCTCGGCGAGGACCTGCTCCAAGAGCGGCCTGGCGTCGTCAGTGTCGTGGTGACCGATCATGCTCTGGGCGGCCATGATCTTCTGATGGAGCTGCAGGCGGTCCTTGGGGTCGGCGCGGCCTTGCGCGTCCTCGTCCTCGACGCTGACGCCGCCCTGGCCGGCCACGTAGCCGAGCGCCTGCAGCTGCGCCAGGGTGCGCTCGTCCATCTCCGGTCTGCTTTCGTCAGCGACCGATTCACCTTCGATCTGCCGCCGCAGCTCGCCGAGCTCGGCCTTCATCGTGCGGGCGCGATCGGGTTCGACGGCGTCGAGGTTCCGATTCTCACCGGGGTCCTGAGAGATGTCGTAGAGCTCCTGCCGCGGGACGTCGATGAGCTTGAAGCGGTCGGTGCGGAGCGCTCGGAGTGGGGCCCATCCGTAGTGCAGCATCGGGTACAGGGACTCGGAGTACACGGGTCGATCCCAGGTCACGTCCTGGCCGGCGATCAGCGGTGCCAGGCTCCGTCCGTGGACGTTCTCGGGCACCGGCAGGCTCACCAGGTCGAGAATCGTAGGCAGCAGGTCGACGTGGCTCACCGCCCGGTCCACCACACGTCCCGCACTGTCGCCCGCGGGGGGCCTCACGATCAGGGCAACGTGAATCGTCGAGTCGTACACGAAGAAGCCGTGGAACGTCTCGCCGTGGTCGTCGAGCCCCTCGCCGTGATCGGTGGTGATGATGACCAGCGAGTCGTCGAGGAGGCCGCGCTCGTCGAGGGCATGCCGGAAATCGCCAACGAGCGAGTCGGTGTAAGCCACCTCGCCGTCGTACAGCCGTCCCGGATAGCGCGACTTGAAGGGCTCCTTCGGCGTGTACGGCTCGTGGGGGTCGTAGAGGTGGAGCCAGATGAAGAACGGGCGGTCGGCGGGCCGGTCGTCGAGCCAGCTCACCGCGGCCTGGACGGTCTCGGCGCCGTCGCGCTGCACCGACCCAATATTCGCCGTGCTCGCCGTCCCCATGCCCCGCAGATCGAAGTCGTCGAAGTAGTGGTCGAAGCCGCGGCCGATTCCCCAGCGGTGGTCAAGCACGAACGCGCTCACGAAACCGCCGGTGGCCCATCCACCCTTACCGAGCAGCTCTGCAAGCGTGGGGAAGCGCTCGTCGAGAACGTAGCCGACGTTCTCGCGGACGCCGTGTCCGGGCGGGTAGAGGCCGGTCATGATCGACGAGTGCGCCGGGAAGGTGAGAGGCACCGTGCTCGCGGCGTTCGTGAAGCGGACGCCCTCGGCCGCGAACGCGTCGATGTTCGGCGTGTCGACCAGGCGCGAGCCGTAGCACGAGAGTCGGTCGGCGCGGAGAGTGTCGAGGGTGATCAGGATGACGTTGAGGGCGATCGGAGTGCGTCCCGGTGCAGGGGAAGCAGCCGGCGCGACGGGCGCCTCCCGGGCATCCGGGGCCACCGACCCGCCGCCGGGCGGGAAGCGAAGGACGAAGTAGGCGATCGCGATCGCCACCGCGGCGACGACGCCTATGACCGCCCAGCGGCGCCGGTTGCGACCGCCGGATGTCATAGTGTTGGAGTCGCTTGAGCTCATCATCCGCACTGGCAAGGCAGTCTAACATGCGGGGTTTCTTCGCCGCGGGGAGCCACGCCGGCATTCGAATATCGGGACCTCGTGAACACCGCCGCCGCAGAAGGCGCGGATCGTATCGCCGAGCCGACGCTCACAGCCCGCCGGCCGCGGCGGTGCCCGTCGCCGATCGCCGGGCGTGGTGCTAGGAGCGGCGGCCGCCATCCGGCAGCACTGCGTGCATGGAGAGCTCGGTGATCTCGTCCGCCATCTGCGCGGCCGACAGTCGGCCCGGCTGTCGGTACCACTTGGGCAGCCACAGCACCATGCCGGCCAGGGTGTGGGTGGTAGTMGTGATGTCGACATCGCGCAGTYTGCCGGCCGCCGCCAAGCGTTCCAGCCGCTCGCGAATGAGTCCGAGGTAGGCGCGCTTGCGCTGGGCGATCCGCGCCCGGTCGGCCGGCAGTAGCGACCGCATCTCGTCGACGGCAAGGATGGCGAAGGCGGCGTCGTCCTCTCGGGTCATGATCAGGGCATGGGTGTGGATCAGACGGCGCAGTGCCTCCTCGTCACTGCGGGTGTCGGCCAGTTCCCTCTGGATCTCGTGGTCGAGGATGTCGTGTGCATAGATGATGATGGCGGCCAGCAGCTCCTGCTTGCTGCGAAAGTGGTAGTACAGCCCGGCCTTGCTGATCCCGCACGCGCGTGCGACGTCCGTCAACGAGGTGATCTCGTAGCCCCGCTCCAAGAAAATGTGTGCTGTGCGACGCAGGATCTCGTCGCGCCGACTCGGCCTTCGTTGGGGTCGAGTGGGGATCGATTCCGCCCTCGGTTCCGGTTTCCGTGGAGCTTCCATCGTCACTCGCCTCCCTTCCTCGTTCGCAGCCTCTTGACTTCGTGCGTTCCATGATGTATCTAACGATATATGTATACCGGGAGGCCGGTCAAGTTATAGAATATCACGAGTCGGAGAGAAGCCGGAGCTCGGGGAGGACGCAGTGGGAACGCGAGTTGGCATATCGACCGAGCCGGCAAGGAAGGTCGGAGAAGTGAGGTCTTGCGATCGCCGGGAAGGATAGTCCGCGCCCTTCGAGGAGGGCAGGGAGGAGGATCGAGATGTCCGTGCGAGGTCAGTGGCTCGTGGTTGGTGCGTTGTTGCTGGCATGCGCCAGCGGGTTTGCCCAGACCACCGGGTCCATTCAAGGTCAGGTGACAGATAGCGAGGGCCAGGCGCTGCCGGGCGTGACGGTGAAGCTCACCGGAGACCCGATTCCGGGAGCGGAGCGCGTCGCGGTCACTGACGCCCGGGGCGATTTCAAATACAACGGCCTGCCGGTCGGCCACTATGCGCTGTCGGCGTCGATCGCAGGCTTCCTGGTTCAGGAGGTCGCGGATCTCAGGGTGACGATCGACGGCGTGGCGTCGGTGACCTTCCGGATGCAGCCGGAGTCCTTCGCCGGGGAGATCGCCGTGACCGGTGAAACGCCCCTGGTGGATCCAGTGAGCTCGGGCGTGACCACCAACTACGATGAGCGTTTCGTCGAGGCCCTCCCGACGCGCAATAACTTCTACGACATCATCGCGGTGGCGCCCACGGTCAGCGCGCCCAACGAGGGAAATGGCCTGTTCTCGGCCTACGGCGGCAACGTGACGTCGCAGCAGTGGAACATCGACGGCCTCAACCTGGCGTCTCCCGAGGGCGGCTGGCTGGGCTGGAGTATCAACCCCGACATCGTGGCGGAGACGTCGATCAAGGGCTTCGGGGCCGGGGCGGAATACGGCAGCACGATGGGCAACGTCTACAACCTGGTCACCAAGTCCGGGACCAACGAGTTCCATGGGTCGATCTCGGCCTACCTGCAGGACAACTCCCTGGTTGACCCCAACGTCAAGCTCGACGAGTCGCAACTCTGGGACTACCGCCTGTGGGATCCGGCGGGCGAGTACACCGTCGACGACTACTACGACCTCCGGGCGACCGTGGGGGGGCCGATCATACGCGACAGATTGTGGTTCTTCGCCGGCGTCCAGACCGACGATATCAACGTCGTGGGCCCCAACGGCGTGGCGGGGCTCGACGGCTCCGGCACGACCGACGACCGCTACGACCTCAAGATCTCGGCGCAGATCACCGACAGCCACCGCATCGATCTCAGGGGGCAAACCGCGACAACCGACATGGTGCCCGCGCCCGACATGTACACGGCGCTGTCGGCCGTGATCGTGTACGACATCGACATCGACATGCTCACGGCGGACTACAACGGGATCCTGTCGGACACGACACTGCTCAACGTCCGTGCCGGGACCTGGAGCAAGAACCAGGACATGGAGTCGCGCACCGGCAGCACCGAAGAGTGGTTGCAGGATGCCACCTACCCCGGACCACCCCTCAACCTCGGCGGGATCTTCTGGTTCAAGGGCCGCAAGGAGGAGTACACCGAGGTCGACGCGGTGGTGTCGCACTTCGCCGACGAGTTCATCGCGGGAAGCCACGAGTTCCAGTTCGGTGTCCAGTACAACGAGGGCAGCGGCGAGCGGACGGCGGCCCACAGCAGCTTCGTGTGGAAGCAGCCGCCGGACCCGGCTTTCTGGTGGTACGAATACTGGGCCTTCCGCTTCCAGATCATGCCGCCCATCGTCTACGGCGCCGACACGACCACGAAGTCGGTGTTCGTCGAGGACTCGTGGAAGCTCAGTGACAAGCTGACGCTTGATATCGGCGTGCGCTACGACGACCAGGAAGGTGTCATCCCGGACTACCCGCTGCTCGACGTGGACGCCAACCCGACGGGCGAGATGATCCCGGGTGCGGACATGATCTCCTGGCAGAACTGGGCGCCGCGGCTCGGCTTCGCCTGGAATCCCAAGGGTGACGGGAAGACCGTGCTGCGAGGCTTCCTCGGACGCTTCTGGGACGGACCGGTCTCGTCCGCCTGGTACTACCCGCCGCCGGGCCGGGGGAACTCGGAGGTGTACTTCGTCTATCCCTGGCAGTTCCTCGTCTCGTCACAGCCGGCTGCGCCGGCTGACGAGTTGCTCGCCCCCGGCGTGAAGAACCCGTACACCGACCAGTACGGGCTGTCGTTCGACCAGCAGATCGGCAGCGACTACGCCATCGGTGCCCAGCTCATGTACAAGCACACCGACGACATGATCGGCTGGCAGATCGAGGACGACGGTGAGTGCCTGCCGTTCCTGTGGGACGACCCATGGACCGAAGGCGTCGTCGAGCAGATCCCTCTGTGTGAGACCATCGTCGAGCCGACGCGGCACAAGGGCAACGGCCCGGGCCCGGGATCGCTGGCGCCCGGCAAAACCTACTTCGTCGACTACCGCGGCGCCGTCCTGACCTTCAAGAAGCGCTACACCGACGGTTGGGACCTGATGGCCTCCTACACCTACTCCGAGACAGAGGGCATCAACACCAGGCCTCACGACAACGGCTCCCTGGGTCAAGGACTGCCGGTGTTCACCAGCGACTCGGGGTCCGACCCCAACGACTGGTACAACGCCGACCACCTGCTGCAGGGCGACCGGCCCCACATGTTCCGGGTCCAGTCCAACGTCGACGTCGGGTGGGGTCTGCGGCTGAGCGGGGTGCTCAACATCCAGAGTGGTCGGCCCTACCTGCGGCTCGCACAGGTCGTCGGGCCGACGACCGGCCAGGCGCTCACGATCACGGCGGATGCCGGCGAGGATCTCCGGCTGCCGAGCCAGACGATCCTCGACCTGGGCGTGCAGAAGGACTTTTCACTGGGCGGCGGTGTGGATCTGGACCTCGGCCTGCAGCTGCTCAACGCGCTCAACGAGGACGCCGTGGAGTACTACTCGACGTGGACCCTCTTCCCGGGCCAAGAGTTCACGCCCTCGAGCTGGGTCAGCCCGAGGAGGCTGCAGGTCAAGCTCCAGCTGACGTTCTGAGACATCAGACGGATGGGCGGGCGCGGCGATGGCCGCGCCCAGTCCCTCCGTCGAATGCGATTTGCCCGCAAGTGTGCCCAGAGCTCGGCGGGATTGCCTGCTCCCCTGAAACCCGTCCACATCCGGAGTGAGCATTCCGGGTGCTGACCTCGATCCGAAGGCTGTACTACCAGGCAGTTGACAGTTGCACCCTCGGTGCCGACGTGCCGATTTGCTTGGAGCAGCTCACTGCGGGGACGGGCTCCCCAACTCGGGTGGCGAGGCCGAGAGGTCATGGGTGGTCGAGGGCGGCGCGGGCGTCGGCGAGCAGCTCGCGGGCGGCCTCGGCGTCGGGCGACTCGGGATGCGCGGCGAGCGCTGCCTCGATGGTAGTGACGGCGGCGGCGTAGGCGCCGCCGTTGAACTGCCCGACCGCACGGTTGTAGGCCTCGACGAAGGCGTTGTCGGCGCGGACACGCCGGATGTCGTCGATCTTGACGTCGATCCACAGCGGTGGACTGGGGCCGCTGCGGCTCCGGAGGTCCTCGAGCAGGGCCAGGGCCTCGTCGAGCCGGTTGGCGGCGATGAGCTGGTTGAGGCGCTCGATGTCGGCGGGGCTGGTCGCGTGGGGCGGGGCGAGCGGGGCCGCTGGGGGCGGTCCGGCTGTGGGGTTGTCGAGGAACGCCAGGAAGGCCTCGACGGCCTCGGCATGGCGACCCGGCGGCGCTTCGTCACGGAGCGCCACCAGCAGCTCGCGGGCGCGATCGACCTCGCCGGCGTTGTAGGCGTTGGCCGCCTCGTTGTAGCGCTCGGTCAGTCGGGTGTCGACGATGGTTGCGCGCAGCGCCTCGATGTGGCGGCCGACCAGCTCGTCGTCGGGGATTCCGGCGCTGGCGGCCTCGGCCTCGGCGAGGACCCCCAGCGCCTCGTCTGGCCGTCCGTCTTCGATCAGCCGGCGCGCGCGGTCGACGTCGCTGCGGGCGATCACCCGCAAGGCCATTCGCAGCTGGTCGGGATCAGCCGCGAATGCACGCTCGGCCAGGGCCAGGG
>PQAJ01000275.1 GCA_003105185.1 Holophagae bacterium | reverse complement strand
GCGTAGGCCGCCGCAAGGGTGTCAAGCACGACCGGGTGCCGGCCACCGGAGAGCCGATTCGCCTCCTCGGCCAGGCGCAGCGCCTGCTCCACGTCACGCAATCGCGGGTCGCGGCAGGTGGCGAGCTTCCAGGCCAGGTTGTTCGTGAGCTCCACCGAGTCCGGTCGCGCCTCGAGGCCACGGCGGTAGACGTCAATCGCCTCCGCCACCCGGTCGAGCGCGGTCAGCGCGGCGCCGAGCCGGAGGTAGCCTTCGGGGCTGGCGGGATCGAGCTGTACGGCGAGTCGATACTCTGCGACGGCGGCGTCGAGCTGGCCGACCCTCTCCAGGCTCCACCCGAGCTGGCGACTGAGCTCCGCGGATTCGATGCCGGCGTCACGCGCTGCGCGGTAGCGGTCGATGGCCTCCTGGTGGCGGCCATCAAGGGCCAGCGCGACCCCGAGGTCGCGCTGCAGCACGCCGTCATCCGGACGAGCGTCCGCGGCGCGACGAAGGTGGGGAAGCGCCTCCTCGACGCGACCCTGGGCGAGCAGCAGGCGTGCGAGGTCGGCGCGCAGCACGACCAGGCCGGGGTCGAGCGCCAGCGCCCGCTCGAAGTGCACGATCGCGGCGTCAGGGTCCTTCCGCTGGAGGGCGATTGCCCCCAGCTGACGGTGGGCCCAGGTGTAGCCGGGCCTCTGCTCGAGCAGCTTCTCGAGCGCGGCGGTCGCCTCGTCGAGCCGGCTGGCGGCGAGCAGGCGCGACACCGCCTGGGTGTCGAGGTGGAAGGACAGGAGGTCCTTGGGGTCCTCGAGCTTGCGCTGCGCGTCGAGATCGAAGTCGGTCGCGCCGGCGGTCGCCGAGACGTACCCGAGGGCCTCGAGTCGAGCGACGTCCTGCTGGCTCAGCGGCGCCCCGTCGGTGATCGGCCGCGACCCGGCGCGGCGGAGGATCTGCTGGAGACGGCCCCGCAGCTCCGCTGCGGTGTCGGGGCGGACGGCCGTCAGGTCGGTCCGCTCCGCGGGATCGGCGTCGAGGTCGTAGAGCTCGGGACGGCGGGTCTGGATGAGCTTGAACGGGCCGCTGACCACGCCGAGCAGGGACGCCGCACCGTACGCGGTGGGCGTGAGGCTCTCGCAGTACAGTGATCGAGGCTCGGCTTCCGGATCTCTCCGGAGCAGGTCGACTCCCGAGGACTGCTGCGGCGGCTGGATGCCGAGCGCGCCGCACACCGTGGGGACGATGTCGATCAGTGACGCCCACGCGTCGACCTCGCCGGCCCGCCGGCTGTGCGGGGGCTTGACGATCAGCGGGACGCGGAGCGCACTCTGATAGATGAAGTACGAGTGCTCCTCCTCGCCGTGCTCGCCCAGCATCTCGCCGTGGTCACCGGTGATGATGAGCAGGCTCGAGTCGTAGATGCCGAGCTCCCGGAGCGCGCCGAGCACTGTGCCGATGCACGCGTCCACGTACGCGATCTCGCCGGCATAGGGCTCGCCGGCGTACTGCGTCGCCCACGGCTCGGGCGGCGCCCACAGGGCGTGCGGGTCGTAGTAGTGGAGGAAGAGGAAGCCGTCGCGATCGCGGTTGCGCTCGAGCCACTCGACCGCGAGCCGGCTCGCGTCCTCGCCGAGCCGCTCGGGCACCGACAGCATCACGCCTCCGCCGCCGAGGTCGTCGAGGTAGTCGTCGAATCCCTGGTCGAGCCCGAACCTGCGGTCGAGCACGAATGAGCTGATCACGGCGCCGGTGGCGAATCCCTCTGCTCGCAAGATCTCCGCCAGTGTCAGCCGGTCGGCAGCGAGCCGGCCGTCGATGTTGTCGTGGACCCCGTGATCGAGAGGGATGGTGCCGGTGAGCATCGAGCAGTGGGCGGGCAGGGTGAGGGGAACCGGTGACAGCACGTTGCGAAACAGCGTGGCTTGCCGTGCGACGCCATCGATGTTGGGTGTGGCGGGTCGCTGTGCGCCGTAGCAGCCGAGGTGGTCCGCCCGGCAGGTGTCGATGCTGATCAGGACGACGTGCCGCGCGGTCGGTTGCGGCAGCGCCCGGGCACACGACGTCAGCCCGGCGATCCCCAGCAGACCAGCATGGATCAGCAGGGACCGGTGCGCCGCCCTCGAGGTCACGTGGAGCACCTCCGCACCATACCGCAACCCGGCCAGCGCCGCGCGGTCAAGGTGGGGCGAGCCTGTCCGGTCGCTGCCGTCAACCCTGGGGGCCGGTGGCCGGCCGGTCGGCAGGGACGGCAGTCGGCGTTTCCCGAAGCTGGAACGCCGCGCCGAGCAGCCTCTGATCGCGCTGCTGCCGCACGATTTGAGCCCGTTGAGCGGCCCAGAAGCGCTTCCGGATCTCCGCCTCGCCGGCCGCCAGGTCGAGCGCGTGCGGCTCCCTGCGCTCGAGGAGCTTGACGATCAGGAAGCCGCCCTTCATGGAGCCGATCTGGGAGCTCAGCTTGGTGTCGGCGATGTGGACCGGGTCTGAGATCCCGCCAACCTCGAGCTGGGCAACCAGCTGCACGATCTCGAGGTCGTAGGCCATCAACTGGTTGGTGGTCAGCAGGCCGAGGTCGCCCCCCAGGTCGGCGTTGGGACCGGTCGAGCGCTCGCGCGCCAGTGCTGCAAAGTCCGCGCCGCTGCGCAGCTCCGCGACCATTCGCTCGGCCTCGCGGAAGGTCTCCCAGACGTTCTTGCCGTCGGCGAGGAAGATCACCTGCGGCCGGTAGGTCGCGGCGACCTGCAGCTGGCCAGGCTGTTCCGCGGCGAAGCGCTCGAGCTCGGTCTTGGAAACGGCCGCCGCGAGGGCCGCCTCCTCGTCGCGCACGGCGAGCGCGATGAGCGCCGTCTCGACGGCGTGTTCGTGCTGCTCCGCGAGCTCCTTCCGGCTCGACTGGAAGCGACGAACCGCCTCGCCCGCGAGCAGCTCGCGTTCGAGCAAACCTTCCAGGAAGGCGCGAATCTGGTCGGGGCGCTGCAGGGCGACGCCCGCCTGCGCGCGAACGGCGCGCAGATCCTCGGCGGTGTACATGAAGTTCCCGACCACGAGGAGCGCGTCGTCGCTGGCGCGGGGGTCAATCGCCCCGGCCTCGTTCCACCTCGCCTCGTAGGGTTCGCTCTGCTTGAGACGTGCGACCAGCTCCGCCTTCGCCTGCGCCATCTTGCGCGCGCGAAGCACCTCGGGCAGCTGCGTGCGCAGCCCCTGCTCGTCGAACGGCTCGGGCCCGGTGCGCCCCTCGAGGAGCACGATGTGATAGCCGGAGGCGGTCGTGATGACGTCGCTGATCTCGCCCGGCTTGAGGGCGAAGACGACCCGCTCGAACGCAGGATCGGTCATCCCCGGCCGCAGCGCGGGGATGARGCCGCCGTTGGCCGCATTGCTCGAYTCCGAGTGCTGTCGCGCCAGCGCCTCRAAGCTCGCCCCGCTCCGCAGCTCCCCGAGCAGGCGCTGTGCGAGGGCGAGCTTCTGCTGCCGGGCCTCCTCGGGGACGTCGTCGGACGCTCGCAGGAAGATGTGACGCAGCTGCAGCCGGGTGCCCCTCTCCTCGCGGCTCGCCCGGATCGTCTCGACTTCGGCTGCGACCTCTTCGTCGCTGACCTCGACGGCGGACTCGATCTGTGCGAGCAGCGGCGGCACGAGCCGCTCGCACTCCAGCTCCCGGACGCGGAGGACGAAGTCCCGCCGGCCGGCGACCTCGGCGCGCCGACTTTCGGCCACCAGCTTCTCCCAGGCGATCCAGCGCGCCAGCTCCTCGGGCCCGGCGCCGCGCGCTCCCGGCAGCCATGCCAGATCCGGCCGCTGCCCGCTGGTCGCGTCGGCGAGCTCTTCGCGGCTGACCCAGCCTCCATCGAAGACGGCGACGGCGTCGGCGGGCGGCTCCGGTCCACGGCTGCAGCCCACCAGCACGCCGCATGTCGTCAGTAGGGCGAGGAAAATTCTCCGTACCATTGCCGCAGGGTAGGAAAACACCGGATCGCGGTCAACCCAGCCTCGGCTCCCGCTTCGATTGGGTTGGGGTCGGCGAGCCGCAGCGCGAAGGCACTCGCGTGCGCGTCGACAGCGCCGGTCGGCCGTGCGAGGATGGCGCGGTGAGCCGTGCCGCGCCGGCGCGGTGGCCGCGATCCGCTGTGGAGGTCGCCATGAGGTCGATGATTCGGTGTCGGGCTGCGGTGCTGATGGGTGCGGTGCTGGCGTGGGCCGGCGCGGCACGCGCGCTCGAGCCGCCGACCCGCGAGCAACTCGCGCAGTACCGGCGGGACGGCAGCCTGGCCTCCCGGGTGGCCGCAGCGAAGGACCTCGGCAACCACCGGATGGCGCCGCACCTGGCGGCGCGGCTCTCCTCGACCAAGGCCACGGCGGCCCGTTGGGGCCTGCCGTCGGAAGGAACCCCCAAGGTGCTGGCCCTCCTGATCGCCTTCAGCGACTACCCGGGATCGACCGATCCCACCGCGGTCAACGCCAAGCTCTTCGGCAACGGCGACCCGATGTTCTTCCCTTACGAGAGCCTGCGCAACTTCTACCGGCGCGCCTCCTACAACCTGCTCGACATCGGCGGCAACACCCTGGGCTGGTACACGGCCCCCTACCCCCGCTCCGCAGTCGAGCAGACCACCGCCGGCCG
>PQAJ01000274.1 GCA_003105185.1 Holophagae bacterium | reverse complement strand
ACGGGCACGGGGCCGCGGTTCAGCGGTCGGCGAGCCAGGCGGTAAAGGCCTCGACCTGGCCGGCGTTGAGCACGCGCTTGCGCGGGATGCCGGCCTTGACCGCGATCGCGCAGGCATAGGCGTCAAACTCGAGGTGGGTGGTGGCGTGGGCGTCGGAGGCGAGCAGGAAGTCGCAGCCAGCCCCGACGGCGAGACGGGCGAGCTCCCAGTCGAGGTCCTGGCGGCGCGGGAAGCCGTTGATCTCGACCGCCACCCGGCGCTCGGCGCAGGCGGAGAACACCAGCTCCCAGCGTGCCCGCAGGCCCGGCCGCTGGTGGAAGTGGCGGCCCCGGGGGTGGGCGAGAACATGAACGCCGGGCGTCGCGATCGCGCGCAGCAGGCGCTCGGTCTGGTCGCGGTCCGGATCGAACTGGCGGTGGACCGCCGCGACCACGCACTCGATCTCGCCGCGCTCGCCCTGCGGCACGTCGACCGTGCCGTCCTCGAGCACCTCGACCTCGAGCCCCTGCAGAAGGCGGAGGTCCTCGCCGTGGCGTGCGTTCCAGGCGTCGACCCGCCGCCGCTGCAGGCGCACGCCCTCGCGGTCGAGGCCGGAAGCGATGTCGAGGCCCTTGGAGTGGTCGGTCACCACCGCCCAGGTCGCGCCCCGGCGCTCGCAGGCGCGGGCCATGGTCTCCACCGTCGCCCGGCCGTCCGAGTCCCGGGTGTGCCAGTGGAAGGTCCCACGCAGCCGCTGCGGGAGCAGCTCGTCGGGCCCGGAGGCGAGGATCTCGACGACCTCGGCGCGGGAGAGGAAGCGGTCGCGGGAGACGCGACGGCGCGGCCGGTCGCCGCTCGCCAGCCGCTGCACCGCCGCCTGGAGCGCCCCCTCGCCGCGGCAATCGGCGAGCTGGGAGACGAGCGGCTTGAGCCACGGCGGGGCGTCGCGCAGCGCCGCCTGGCTGGCCGCGCCGGTGGTGTCGATGGCTGCGTAGCCGGCCTTGAGGAGGGCGATCCGCCGCTCGCCGGGCGCTTCGAGCTCCGCGAGCGCGAACAGCGCCTCGGCGAGCGCCCCGTTGGGCAGCGTCGGCGAGCTATCGGGGTGGTTCCTCTGCATCGTCATCCCCGACGGAGAACTCCCACGCGCAGTACTTTCCTTCCGGCGCCTGCGGCGGGCAGTGGAGGCAGCGGGTCCGGATCCTGGGGTCGATGGTGCGCGCGAAGCTCGTGAACTCGGCCATGCCGACGCTCGAGCATGGGAAGTCGTCGAGACCCTTGCGGCGCCGCGTCTCCTGGACGCGGCAGACGTCCATACGGAAGCGCAGCGTCGAGCGCTCCGGCGACCACTCGCAGTGCTGCTCGTTGATCAGCGCGTACATCCGCAGCGAGAGCGCGCGCTCGAGCGCCTCGAGACCGCCGCCGCGCGGCACACCGAAGCCCTCGAGGATCCGGCGCGCCTCGGCGGCGGCGAAGCGCTCCCAGGCGGCGGCGTCGAGACGGATCGCCCCCTCCATGCCGAGCTCGGCCTCGGCGGCGAGGAACCAGCAGCCGTCGTGGGCGAGCCAGTTCTTGGCGAAGATCTGGAGGGCCGCAAGGAGCTGCTCGCGGTCCATCGCCTGGTAGGGGTTCATGGGGCCTCCCGGTGACGGTCTGCCGCGACAGCCAGCGTAGCAGGTTGAGGCAGGCGTGGATCGAGAGTCTCGCGCCCCCATCCCCTCAGCTTTCCCGCCGCTTCCCCTTCCGCGCCCGCTTGCGCGCCCGACTCCCGGCTCGCGTCGTCGGGTTCTCCGACTCACGGATCTCACGTCCGACCCGCACGGGATGCAGCCGGAGGAGGGGTCGGGAGCGGACGCGGAAGCGGCCGCGGGTTGAGGCTATCCCCTACCCCCCCCGCCCCTTCCTCAGTACCGATCGAGGTAGCGCTCGAGCTCCCAGCCGTGGATCTCCTTGATGTACTCCGCCCACTCCTGGCGCTTGTTGTGGATGAAATGCTGGAAGATGTGGTCGCCGAGCGCCGCGCGCATGACCGGGTCCTTCTCGAAGAAGGAGAGGGCCTCGTCGAGGTTGGCGGGAAGCTGGACGATCTTCAGCCGCCGTTTCTCGCGCTGGCTCATCTCGAAGATGTTGCGGTTGACCGGCTCGCCGCAGTCGAGCCCGCGCTCGATGCCGTCGAGGCCCGAGGCGAGCATCACGCTCAGCGCGAGATAGGGGTTGCAGGAGGGGTCGGGCACGCGCACCTCGCAGCGGGTGCCGACGCCCCGTCGGTCCGGGACCCGGATCATCGGCGAGCGGTTCTTCTCCGACCACGCGACGTTGACCGGGGCCTCGTAGCCCGGCACCAGCCGCTTGTAGGAGTTGACGAGCGGGTTGGTGACCGCCACGAAGGCGCGGGCGTGCTCGAGCAGGCCGCCCATGTAGGCGCGCGCGACCTTGGACAGCTGCCACGGCCCCTTGGGATCATAGAACGCGTTCTTCCCCTTGCCGGTGAACAGCGACTGGTGGCAGTGCATCCCGGAGCCGTTGACGCCGGCGAGCGGCTTGGGCATGAAGGTCGCGTGCAGGCCATGCATCAGCGCAACCTTCTTGACCACGAACCGGAAGGTGGTGATGGCGTCGGCGGTGGTGATGGCGTCCTCGTACTTGAAGTCGATCTCGTGCTGCCCTGGCGCCACCTCGTGGTGCGCTGCCTCGACCTCGAAGCCCATCGCCTCGAGCACCAGCGTGATGTCGCGGCGGGCCTCCTCGCCGAGGTCGCGCGGGCTGAGGTCGAAGTACCCTCCGGTGTCGTGGGTCTGAGCGAGCGGATCGCCGTTTTCGTTGCGCTGGAAGAGGAAGAATTCGGCCTCGGGACCGGCCATCATCCGATAGCCCATCGCCGCCGCCTTGGCCACGGTCCGCTTCAGCGCACTGCGCGGGCAGCCATCGAAGGTGGCACCGTCCGGGGTCGCGATGTCGCAGATCAGGCGGCCGACCTTGCCGTGGTCGGTCTCCCACGGGAAGACCTGGAAGGTCGCGAGGTCCGGCACCAGCAGCATGTCCGACTCCTCGATCCGGGTGAAGCCCTCGATCGAGGACCCGTCGAACATGATCTGGCCGTCGAGGGCCTTCTCGAACTGGCTCGCCGGCACCTCCACGTTCTTGATGATGCCGTCGATGTCGGTGAACTGGAGGCGCAGGAAGTGGACATGCTCCTTCTTGGCCCGGGTCAGGATCTCGGTCGCGGTGGTTGGCACTGTGACTCCTCCTTCGAGTGCGTTCTGAAGATTCTATGCCCCATTTCTGAGTTGTCAATGGGGATTTCGTGCAGATTGACATGAAATTCCGTATCACGATGCACTTCGGCCGCGCACACAGCGCCGAGCCCGTTTGTGCGATCGCGGTTCTGGTTTGCCGCACTGCGAGCCCCTGGGTCCTGGTCCTTGGCCCAGGGTGGGGCGGGCGCGCACGTGCGGACGAGAAGCGGGCCGACGTCGAGAACCCGAAGCTCAGGTGCGGGGAGGAAGCTCCAGCTGATCGGCGATCGTGGCCATCGCGTCGCGAACGACCTCGATGTGCGCTGCGAGATCGACTCCCAGCTCCTCGGCGCCGCGCACGATGTCCTCGCGGTTGACGCTGCGGGCGAAGGCCTTGTCCTTGAGCTTCTTCTTGACCGACGCCGCCTGCACCTCGGCGATGGAACGATCGGGCCGGACCAGGGCGCAGGCGGTCAGGAAGCCGGTGAGCTCATCGACCGCGAACAGGGTTTTCGCCGCCAGCGTGTCCCGGGGCACTCCCATGTAGTCGGCATGCGAGGCCACCGTGCGGACCCAGTCGTCGGGCCAGCCGCGCTCGCGCAGGATCGCGGTGCCGGCGTGAAGGTGGGTTTCGACGGTCGGGTTCTGCTGGTAGTCGAAGTCGTGGATCAGGCCGATCGCCCCCCACGCCGCCTCGTCGTCGCCGAAGCGGCGAGCGTAGGCGCGCATCGCGACCTCCACGGCCAGCGCATGCTTGATCAGGCTCGGGTTGTCGGTGAACTCCGTGAGCAGGGCCCAGGCGTCGTCTCGGCTCGGTCGTCCGTCCATGACCTCCTCCCAGAATCCTCAGTATATCCACCACCTCGCGGCCAGGGGTTGGGGGCGAGGGGCTGGCCTCCTCCTGCCCGCCTCCGCGCCCGGTTCCGACTCCGGGCCGGCTGCCCGCCTCCGTGCCCGCGCCTGAATGCGCGCCATCCACCGTCGTGGACAGTCTCATGCCTGATCGGGAGGACCGTCTCCCAAACCCGGGCTCGGAAGCGGAAGTGGGAGCGGGGGCCGGCGCGAGATGAGGCCTGGGGGTCGCCGCCGTGACGCGTCGCGATCGATGTCAGCCCTGCGCCTCGATGACCTCGAGGCCGTGGAGGTAGGGCCGGAGCACCTCGGGCACCACCACCGAGCCATCGCGCTGCTGGTAGTTCTCGAGCACGGCGACCAGGGTGCGGCCGACCGCGAGGCCGGAGCCGTTGAGGGTGTGGACCAGCCGCGGCTTGCTGCCGTCCGCCGGGCGGTAGCGGATGCGGGCGCGCCGCGCCTGGAAGTCGGTGAAGTTGGTGCAGGACGAGATCTCGCGGTAGGTGGCGACGGCCGGCAGCCAGACCTCGAGATCGTAGGTCTTGGCGGCGGAGAAGCCGAGGTCGCCGCTGCACAGGGCGACCACGCGGTACGGCAGCTCGAGCCCTTGGAGCACCGACTCGGCGGCGGCGGAGAGCCGCTCGAGGCGCTCCCACGAGGTCTCGGGCGCCGCGAACTCGACCAACTCCACCTTGTGGAACTGGTGGAGGCGGATCAGGCCGCGCACGTCCTTGCCGTAGGACCCGGCCTCGGCCCGGAAGCAGGGCGTGAAGGCGCAGTAGCGGAGCGGCAGGTCGGCCTCGTCGAGGGTCTCATCCCGGTGCAGGTTGGTCACCGGGACCTCGGCGGTCGGCGCCAGGTAGTAGTCGGTGCCCTCGACGTGGAACAGGTCGGCGCCGAACTTCGGCAGCTGGCCGGTGCCGACCAGCGAGGCCGAGTTGACGAGGTAGGGCGGCAGCACCTCCCGGTAGCCGTTGCCGCGGGTCTGCAGATCGAGCATGTAGGAGATCAGGGCCCGCTCGAGGGCGGCGCCGGCGCCGGCGAGCACGGCGAACCTGGCGCCCGCGATCTTGGCGGCGCGCTCGAAGTCGAGGATGCCGAGTGCGGCCCCGATGTCCCAGTGCGGGCGCGGCTCGAAGTCGAAGGCCGGCGGCTCGCCCCAGGTCCGCTCGACGCGGTTGTCGAACTCGCCGCCGCCCTCCGGGACCGTCTCGTGGATCAGATTGGGGATCGACAGCTCGAGCGTCTGCAGCTCGGCCTCGAGTGAGCGCGAGCGCTCCTCGAGGGTTGCGATCTCGTCGCCGAGCTTGGCCATTGCAGCCCGCTTCGCCTCGCCCTCGTCCTTGCGTCCCTCCTGGAACAGCTTGCCGACCTCCTTGGAGCCGGCCTTGCGGGCCGCCCGCGCCTCGTCGAGCCGGACCACCACCGACCGCCACTCGCGGTCGACCTCGAGCAGGCGCTCGAACGGCGTGTCGGCGCGGCGCAGCGCGAGCATGGTGCGGATCCGGTCGGGGTCGGTGCGGAAGAGGTCGCGGGACAGCATGACGTCACCTCGGCGGCAGAATACAGCGGATGCAGGCGCCCGGTCGACACCGGCGCCGGGCGCGCCCGATCAGGGGACGGGCGGCAGGCCGTTGCTGCCGGCAACCGGGACCTCGAGCGTCTGGACGATCCGGTTGTCGGCGTCGACGGCGACGATGCGGGCCCGCACGGTGGGCAGCTCGGTGCGGTCGACGGTGGACCACGCCGCGATCGCGACGCGGGCGCCGCCGGCCAGGCCGCCGTGGCCGCCGCCGTCGATCCGGATCATCCCGCTGCCGGCTGGCCCGCGCAGCAGAACCGCCTCCAGCGACCCGCCGCCGCCCAGCGCGCGGACCTCGACCCGCTCGAGCTGGTCGAGGTCGGCGGCGTCGAGCAGCTCGGCGTCGACCGTGATCATCAACATGCCCTCCGGCTCGCCGATCACGGCGGTGCCGCCGACGATGAGCGCTCGCAGGAAGGTCCGGCTCAGCATCAGGGCTTCGGTTCGGGATTGCCGGGCCGCAGCGGGGTGGCGCCCTGGTCGGAGATCGGCACGTAGACCTGGGTGCCCGGCCGGCAGCGCACGATCTGATCGATCAGGGCCTCGAGGTCGGCGCGCCGGTTGACGAAGTCGATGTCGTCGGTGTTGACCACCAGCAGCGGCGTCTCCCGGTAGTGGAAGAAGTAGTAGGAGTAGGCCTCGCTGAGCCGGACCAGATAGTCGGGGTCGATGCTGCGCTCGAAGTCCCGGCCGCGGCGCGCGATCCGTTCGAGCAGCACGGGGACCGACGCCTGCATGTAGATCACCAGGTCCGGCGTCGCGACCTCCTGCTCGAGGACCGGGTACAGCTTCTCGTAGACCCGCAGGTCGGTGTCGTCGAGGTTGAGGTAGGCGAAGATCCGGTCTTTGGGGAAGGTGTAGTCCGCCAGCACCAGCCGCTGGAAGAGGTTCATCTGGCGGATCTCGCGCTGCTGCTGGTAGCGCGACAGGAGGAAGTAGATCTGGACCTGGAATGCGGCGCCGGAGCGGCCCTCGTAGAAGTCGGGCAGGAACGGGTTGGTGATGTCCTCGAGCACCATCACCCCCTCGAACCGGTCGGCGAGCGCCTCGACGAGCGAGGTCTTGCCGACGCCGATCGGGCCTTCAACTGCGATGTGGCGGAACGGGAACTTCTTGGCGGTCATAGGGCCGCCTGCATCTTAGCAAACAGGAACAGCAGGCACATGACCACTGACAGCACGCCGTTGGTGGTGAAGAAGGCGGCGCGGACCGTGCCCAGGTGATGGTCGGCCAGGCGGTTGAAGGTCACCGCCGCGGTGCGGGCCGGGGACCGGCGGTGGCCGGGAGTAGAGCAGCCGGTCAGTGACAGAAGACTGCGACACCCCCGGGGCCAATGCGATCGGGCCGGGGTGACAGAAGATTGCGACAGCCCGACCCGCGCCGGCTTCAGCCCGTAAAATCCAACTGTTTGTCCAACCAAGAGTTGCGCGCAGTGCTGCCGATGGCACGCGGTGTGCGTTGGCAGCCGTCCATCTCGCCCGGGGAGGTGGCCATGCGCGATCCGTGAGCTTCGTTCGAGTCATCGCCAGTCGGTGATCATCAACGCRCTACTTGAAGAAAGGAGCGAGTCCATGACAGGTCGAGTCATGCCGGTGGTGTGCGCCCTGCTGCTCGTCGCGGCGGTGGCCGCCGCCCAGGACGGCAAGGCGTCCGYTCAGGGGACGGTCAACATCAACACCGCGACCGCGGAGCAGCTGCAGCTGCTGCCCGGAGTCGGGCCGGCGCTCGCCGGGCGCATCATCGCGTTCCGCGAGGCCAACGGAGCGTTCGAGAAGGTTGACGAGCTGACGGCGGTCCAGGGGATCGGCGACAAGTCGCTCGAGAAGCTGCGACCGTACGTCGTGACCAACGGCGCCACCAACCTCACAGCGAAGGTGCGGCTGCCGCGCCCCAAGAAGGCGGCGGCCGACGAGTGATCGACACAGTCTGACAGCGTGGACGGGACGCGGCCCTTCGGGGCCGCGTTGTTGGAGGCGGCCATGACCCAGGACGCGGGCGTCCGCCGCCCGCAGGCGGGGCGGACGCTGGTCGAGATGCTGGTGGCCCTGTCCGTGATGGCGATGATGACGGTGGCGGGAGCGCCGACCCTCGACGAGGCCCGGCGGGCCGCCGCGCTGCGCGGCAGCACCGGCCGGCTGTGGGGGATGATGGTGCGATGCCGCGCCAACGCCATCATGCGCCAGCGCGCCACCGCGCTGGTCTTCGAGCGGGCCGGGTCTTCCGGTTGGCGGTGCTTCATCGCCGAGGACGGCGACGGTGACGGCCTGCGCCGCGACGACCTGGCGAGCGGCCGCGACCGGGTGATYGGCGAGGTCCTCGAGCTCGGCGGCGCGACTGCGGGCCTCGGCATTCTGCACGGTGTCCCGGTGCCGGATCCGGATGGGTCCGGCCGGCTCGGCGGCGATCTTGGGGACCCGGTGCGSGCGGGCCGCGGCGACATCATCACCTTCACCCCGGGCAGCACCGCGACGCCGAGCTCGGTCTACCTCACCGACCACCACGCGCGGATGCGGGTGCTGCGGGTGTACGGCGGCACGGCCCGCGTCAACTCCCTGGTGTGGCGGGCGGGCTGGCGGAAATGGCGCGGCGTCGGGATGTAGGGAAGCAGGGGGACGGGAACGGGCAGAAGACCTGTCACCTATCACCTATCACCCGACCGGAAGCGGGCGGAAGCTAGGGCAGAGGAGCGGCGCGGAACTGATCGACGACGATCTCACCCTCGCCGATCTCGACCGGTCCGAGCAGCACCGACCGGGTGACCCAGGCCCCGCGGCCCACCGTCGCGCCGCAGGCGACCACCGATTCGTCGATCACTGCGTCCGCCGCGACCCGCGCCCCCTCACCGAGGTAGCTCGACCGGAGGGTGGCCCGCGGGTCCACCGCTGCGGCCGGGTCGACGGCCGAGTGGCCGCCGAGCCGATCGAGCGCGGCCTCGAGGTAGCCGGCCGGCGTGCCGACCTCGCGCCAGCGCCCGCGAACCACGACGCCGCCGAGCCGGCCTGCGGCGCGCGCCGGCTCCCACAGCGCCTCTGGCGTCGCCAGCAGCTGGACCGGCAGCGCGTCGAGCGCCTCCCGCGAGACCACCATCACCCCCGGGTAGAGGAAGGGCGCCTCGCCGGGCGCGGGCTCGCCGGGCGGGAGCATGGCGGTGACGGTGCCGGCCTCGCCGAGGACGACCCGCGACCAGCGGCCCGGGTCGGGATGGGGCATCAGCGCGAGGGTGACGAGGTCATCGCCTGTGGCACAGCGCTCGAGCAGCGCCTCGAGCTCGAGGGAGAGGAGGCAGTCGCCGTTGATGACGAGCACCGGGCCGTCGCGGCCGAGCAGCCCGCGCGCGCCGGCCAGGGCGAGGCCGCCGGCGGTGCCCATCAGGGCCTCCTCGCGCGAGGTGGCGATCGTGACCCCCGGCAGCTCGAGGCGGCGGAGGGCCCGCTCCATCGGCTCGGCCAGGTGCCACAGGTTGACGGTGACGCGGCAGGCCCCCGCCGCGGCCGCCAGCCGCAGCGCCGACGACACCACCGGTCCGTCCGGCAACGGCAGGGCCGGCTTCGGGAGGACGTCGGACAGCGGCCGCATCCGCTCGCCGCGGCCCGCGGCGAGGACCATCGCAACCGACACCGTGCGGGCGCTCACGGCCGGGGCACCCCGACCGCGACACGCCCGATCTCCAGGTGCCGGTCGCGCTCCACCTGGCCGGCGGCGACCCGCGGGAGCCGGCTGGCCAACCCTTCGAGCCCGGCCTCGGCCAAGTTGGCGTCATCCATGCAGAGAGGATAGCTCGACCGGCGGTCGGCGGGCGGGCGTGGGCTCCCCGGGGGCTCGGCCACCACGGTGGCTGGCCGCGCGGGACTCGACAACGCTATCCTTGCCGCGATGGCTCCGGTCAACCTCTGGCTGTACCGCGCGCTACTCTGGCTCGGCCTGCCGCTCGTGGTGCCGTGGCTGCTGCTGCGCGACCGGCTGACCGGCAAGCGGCGGCCGCGGTTCGCGGACCGGATGGGCCGCCGCCTGCCCGAGCTCGCGCCGGGCGGAGCCTGGGTGCATGCGGTCTCGGTGGGTGAGGTCGAGCTGACGCGCCGCCTGCTCCGCGAGCTGGCGGTCCGTCGGCCGGAACTGCCGGTGCTGCTCACCGCCACCACCGCGAGCGGCCTCGATCTGGCGCGCCGCACCGCCGGCGGCTCGGTGCAGGTCCTCCCCTGCCCGCTCGACCTGCCGGGGCCGGTCCGCCGGGTTCTCGCCGCTGCCGAGCCGCGGCTGGTGGTGCTGGTCGAGACCGAGCTGTGGCCGGAGCTGCTCCACCAGGCCGGCCGGCGCGGCGTGGCGGTGGCGGTCGTGAACGGCCGCCTTTCGGATGCCTCGRCCGCGCACTACCGCCGGGTGCGCGGCCTGCTCGCGCCGCTGCTCGAGCCGCTCACCCKGGTCCTGGTGCGCGGCCGTGCCGACGCCGATCGGTTTGCGGCCATCGGCGTGCCCAGCGAGCGGATCGAGGTTGCCGGCAACGTCAAGTACGACCTCGAGCCCGACCCGGCGCCGCTCGAGTGGGCCGGGCGGATGGCCGAGCTCGCCGCGGGCCGGCCGGTGGTGGTGGCGGGCTCGACCATGGAGGGCGAGGAGGCGATGGTGCTCGAGGCGGCGGCCGGCGCCGCCCGCCGCGCCGGAGCGCCCTTCCTCGTGCTCGCCCCGCGCCACCCCGAGCGCTTCGACGCGGTGGCCCGCCTGCTCGAGGAGCGTGGGATGGTGATCGCTCGCCGGAGCGCGCTGGCGGCCGCTCCCGCGCGGTGCGACGCGCTGCTGTTGGACTCGATCGGTGAGCTCGCCCGGGTTTACCAGCACGCGGTGCTCGCCTTCATCGGCGGTTCGCTGGTGGCGACCGGTGGCCACAACCCGCTCGAGCCGGCGGTATGGGCGGTCCCGGTCCTCAGCGGGCCGCATTGCTTCAACTTCCGCGAGGTCTACCACGAGCTGGTGGCCGCCGGCGGCGCCCAACTGGTGGCCGATGTCGCCGGCCTCGAGGCCGCACTCGGCGACTGGCTGGCGAACCCGGCGGCGGCACGGCAGGCCGGCATGGCCGGTCGCGCCGTGATCGAGGCCAACCGGGGCGCCACCGTGCGCACTGTCGATGCCCTGCTGTCCCTGGTCGATGGGGGTGGGCGGTGAGCCTGGCCGACCTGCTGCTGCCGCTCGCGCCGCTCTACGCGGCCGCGGTGAGGGCCCGCGCCGGCGCCTATGCCCGGGGCCTTCTCGCCTCGCACCGGCTCGAGGTGCCGGTGGTGTCGGTCGGCAACCTGACCTTCGGCGGCACCGGCAAGACCCCGACCGTGATCGCGCTGGTCCGCGACCTGATCGGTCGCGGCCGCCGGCCGGCGGTGCTGAGCCGCGGCTACCGGCGGTCCTCGGCCGAGCCGCTGCTCGCGCTGGGCCCGGACCCCGGCCTGCCGGCCGAGGCGATCGGCGACGAGCCCGCCGAGCTCGCGCGCCGGCTGCCCGGAGTGCCGATCGTGGTTGATGCCGACCGGGTCCGCGGCGGGAGGACGGCGATGGCCCATGGCGCCGACGTGGTGGTGCTCGACGACGGCTTCCAGCACCTGCGTCTCGAGCGCGACCTCGACCTCGTGCTCGTCGACGCCGGCGATCCCTGGGGCGGCGGCCGGCTGCCGCCGCGCGGCCGGCTGCGCGAGCCGATGGCGGCGCTCGAGCGCGCGTCGGCGGTGCTCGTGACCAAGGTCCCGGCGGATCACCGGGCGGTGGTCGAGGCCGTGGGCGACGCGGTCGTGGCCCACGCCGGCGCGATCCCGGTGCTGGCGGCGCGGCTGCGCCTGTCCAGGGTGCGGACCGGGCCGGGCTGGCAGGAGCCGGCGGCGCTGGCCGGCCGCCGGCTGTTCGCGTTCGCCGGCGTTGGCCGGCCGGGAGGCTTTGCCGCGCTGCTCGAGGAGGCCGGGGCCGAGTTGGCGGGAAGCCGCTGGTATCCCGACCACCACCGCTACACCACGGCCGAGCTCGCGTCGCTCGCCGCCGCGGCGAGTGCGGCCGGGGCGACCCTCGTCACGACCGGCAAGGACGCCGTCAAGCTGCCCGCCGACGTCGCGGTCTGGGAGGTGGAGGCGGAGATGGAGCCGGTCGACGGCAGCTGGGACCGGCTGTGGCAGCTGCTCCCCGGGGGCGCGCCGTGAGCCGCGAGCGGTCGGCCGTGCGCAACCGGTTGGAGTTCGCCCTCTACCGGCTGGTGCGGGCCGGGGCAGGCGCGCTCGGCCCGCGGGCCTTGTCGCGGCTGGGGAGCGCGGCCGGCGGCGCGTTTCTGGCGGCGAGCGGCCGCCGCCGGGAGATCCTCCGCTTCAACCTCTCACTCGCGTTTCCC
>PQAJ01000273.1 GCA_003105185.1 Holophagae bacterium | reverse complement strand
CGTCGTCCCCGATCACGAAGAGCATGGGCTGGGAGGCGATGCGGAAGGCGAACGAGTCTCGGGCGCGACGCTTGCGCCGCCACTCGGCGCGACCGAGCACGGTCGGGTTGATCGGTCGTCCGAGAAGGCCTTCGGCCTTTTCGAGGGCTGCGTAGACGTCCGCGTACGCCAGATCGTCGCTGAGCACCAGGAGGTCGATGTCGCTGCCCGCCCGGTCGGTGCCCTTGGCGACGGAGCCGAAGACAAATGCCGCCGCAATGCGGTCGGCGAGGGGCTTGAGCGCCGCGCGCAGCGGCTCGACCAACCCGAAGGTCTTGACGGCCAGGCCGTGCAGCTCGGCGAAGATCGGCGTGTCGCGCCGCGCCTGATAGTACTTCTGGTTGCCTTCGGTGGTGACGTCGACCAGCCCGGCGGCGGCGAGACGCTGCAGCTGACGGTGCACCGCCCCAGTGCCGCTGTCGGCGAGGCGAATGATCTCGCCGCTGCCGAAGCGCCGCTCCGGCTGCCCGAACAGCAGCCCGAGAACCCGCTGCTGCACCGGCGTGAACAGCGCACCAGCCAATCCTGGCCGTCCCGTGGGCCGAGTCGTTCCCATTTCGGGAACGATCATACCCAATTCGGGAACGCAAGCCAAGCCCCGGGCCGGCATCTTCGTGCGGTGCCAGGGCCGGCACTTTGGCAGATTCAGGATGGGTGCGATTCTCACGAGACCCCTCGACCACGCGCCGTTGGAGCATGACTCGGGCGGGGTAGCGGCAGCGAACGGGAACGGGAACGGGAAAGGGAGCGGGAACGAATCCGGAAGCGGGCGCGGAGACGGAGATGGAGGTCCGGCTTCGTCTCTGGCTTCGCCGTGACGAGCGCGGGCGGGGGGCCGATCCCCTGACCCCTCATCACTGACCGCGAACCATGAGGCGGGTGTCCGCTTCAGGCGCCCGCGCTCGGAAACAGCGGCAGGGTCGGCTCGATCGAGGGCAGGATCGCCTCCATGATGTGGTCTGCCCACAGGTCGCGGCGGTCGGGCGCGAGGCGCAGCGGCGCGAGGCCGCGCACCTCGACCATCGCGCCGATGAGCTCGTCGATGGCGCGCTGGAAGCCGGGATCGACCGCGCGCACTCCGTCGTAGGATGGCTCGGACCATAGCGGGACCCAAACCAGCAGGTCGTAGGTCGGGAGCCAATCATCGAGCATCCGCTCCCAGCGCGGCTGCGGGCCGGCCGCGTGGACCAGGTAGCAGTAGTTGTCGAGCACCGAGCGATCGCAGAGCACGATCTGGTGGGCGGCCGTGGCCTCAATCTCGAGCGCCATCTGGGTGAGCAGGATCCACTCCTGGGCGGGCACCGTGGTCTGCTGGTTGATCGGCAGCGGGCAGCGCCGCGCCACCTCGCGCACGATCTCGACGTCGAGGCTGCGGCGCTTCAGCCGCGCCGCGAGCTCGAGGCAGAGGGTCGTCTTGCCGACGCCGTGGCTGCCGATGAGCGCGAGCTTCATGCTCGGATTCTACTCAAACCTGGCGCACGAGCCTGAGCCGAACCGCTGCAGTGGGTGGATGTGGATCCCCCGGTGGTGAACGCTTGTTTGTTCTGCTGTCTCCTTCTTCACGATGCGCGCAGCGCATCCCGGCCCGCGTTTCTCACCGACCTCCGGTGGCACACGCCAACCGGTGACCTTGGCCTCGATTCAGGAGGGCGGTGAGAAACGCGGGCTAGCCGTGCGGGCGGAGAGATGCCGGCAGCGCGGCCGCGGCCTCGAGCAGGATGCCGTGGATCTCCTCGGCCGAGCCGGCGTCGATCATCCGCGACAGCCGGCCCGGGCTGCGGACGATCCAGGCCAGCCGCGACAGCCAGCGCAGGTGCAGCGCGTCGTTGCGCAGCGCGAGCAGGAAGAAGATGTGCGTGGGTCCCATGTCGGGCGACCCGAAGGCCACGCCGGCCTTCGAGCGCGCCATCGCGACGAACTGGGTCGGGAACTTGTCGGCCGCGCGGCGGCGGGCGTGGAGGAAGGCCACGCCCTCGGGAACCGCGGTCGGCACCAGCCGCTCGCGCGCCGCCAGCGCCGCCTCGAACCACGCCTGGTCCTTGACCAGGCCGAGCTTGGTGACCCGCTCGACCATGGCGTGGATCACGCCGTTGCGGTCGGTCGCCGGGAGGTCGGGGATGATCTGCTTGACGGTGATGATCTCGTCGAGCGGGGCATCGGTCACCTGGCTGGGTGCCGCGCCGCCGGTGCCCACCGACTCCGACGCCAGGGTGTCGAGATACTCGTCGAGGAGGGCGCGCCGGAAGCGCCACTGGCCGCCGATCTTGACCCCAGGGATCTTGCCCTCGTGGGCGAGCCGGACCAGGGTGCGCTCGGCGAGCTTGAGGTAATCGGCGGCTTCCTTCGCGGTCAGGTAGGCTTCCATCATCCACTCCCCTGGTAGGCCGAGTCCGGCGCTCGATGGCTGAGTACTTCTTTTCCTGGCCGATGTCAAGGGAATCGGGCGGGGATGCGCAGGGTTGCGTGGACGGCGGGGCGTGTGCTATCACGTATCGTATCGCGCCCGTGAGACCCGGCGGTCGGACGGTCTGGCGCCTCCAGCCCGCTCACGGCACCGGTTGGTCGCGGGATCAACGCTTGCAGAAGTCGACCTCAGGAGGGAGCGACATGGACGTCACGGCGAAGGTGAAGGAAATCATCGTGCAGCAGCTCGGCGTGGACGCGGAGAAGGTGATCCCGGAGGCGTCGTTCGTCGATGACCTCGGCGCCGACTCGCTGGACGTGGTCGAGCTGGTCATGGCCTTCGAGGAGGAGTTCGGGGTCGAGATCCCGGACGAGGCGGCCGAGAAGATCGCCACGGTCAAGGACGCGATCGAGTACCTGCAGAAGAACCTGGCAGCGTGAGCATGGCCCGCCGGGTGGTCGTCACCGGCGTCGGCCTGGTTTCCCCGCTGGGCATCGGGACCGACGAGACCTGGCGGGGCCTGGTCGAAGGCCGCAGCGGCGCCGGGCTGATCACCCGTTTCGACACCACCGACTACTCGGTCAAGATCGCGTGCGAGGTGAAGGGCTTCGATCCGGCGGCGTGGTTCGAGCCGAAGGAGATCAAGAAGTTCGACACCTTCGTCCACTACGCGGTCGCCGCCGCCGACATGGCGCTCGCGCGGTCGGGCCTCGAGATCACCCCGGAGAACGCCGACCGGGTCGGGGTCGTCGTCGGCTCCGGCATCGGCGGCTTCCCGATGATCGAGCACAACCACCGGGCCCTGCTCGAGCGGGGCCCGCGCCGGGTGTCGCCGTTCTACATCCCCGGCGCGATCATCAACATGTGCTCGGGGGTGATCAGCATCCGCACCGGCGCCAAGGGGCCGAACGTGGCCACCGTGACCGCCTGCTCGACCTCGGCCCACGCGATCGGCGACGCCACCCTCTACATCCGTCACGGCTACGCGGACGCCATCATCGCCGGTGGATCCGAAGCGGTCATCTGCCCGATGCCGGTGGCCGGCTTCTCGGCGATGCGCGCCCTGTCGACCCGCAACCACGAGCCCGAGAAGGCCTCGCGGCCGTGGGACCGCGACCGCGACGGCTTCGTGATCGGCGAGGGCGCCGGGATCGTGATCCTCGAGGAGTACGAGCACGCCCGCCGGCGCGGCGCGCCGATGCTCGCCGAGGTGCTCGGCTTCGGCATGTCGGGCGACGCCTACCACATCTCGGCGCCGAGCGAGGACGGCGACGGCGCGATCCGGGTGATGCGGGCCGCGCTCAGGGACGCCTCGTTGCGGCCGGATCAGGTCGACTACGTCAACGCCCACGGCACCTCGACCCCGGCCGGCGATCCGATCGAGGTGCTCGCAGTGAAGGCGGTGTTCGGCGACCACGCGCGGCGGGTAATGGTGTCGTCGACCAAGTCGATGACCGGCCACCTGCTGGGGGCCGCCGGCGGCGTCGAGTTTGGGGTCTCGGTGCTGGTGCTGACGCACGGCGTCGTGCCGCCGACCATCAACCTCGACAACCCCGAGCCCGGCGACGATCTCGACCACGTGCCGCACCACGCGCGCGAGGCGAAGGTCCGGATCGTGCTCAGCAACTCCTTCGGCTTCGGCGGCACCAACGCCTGCCTGGTGGCCGGCGCCGTCGACTGAGCCGGCCGACGGGTCCACCAGCTCCAGACACCAGAACCTGCGCGCGCCGGCCGGCTCAACGCCACCGGCGGTCGGCCCCCTCGAGCACCCGCGAACGAGCGGCACCGACGGCGGGAGCGCGGCGCCGTTGGGCGCCCGGCCACCCCTCGGAGAGGCGGCCGGAGGTCGTGCCGCAGTGTGGCATTCCTCTGCTACACTACCGCGGATGAACGGCCGTTCAGTCATTCCACGTCACCATCAGGGAGGTGCGTCGTGAACTGTATCGTCTGCATCGCCTGTGTTCCGGACACGGCGACGGTCATCAAGATCGGCCCGGACGGAAAGGGCATCGACGAGACCGGCATCAAGTGGATCGTCTCGCCCTACGACGAGTACGCCCTCGAGGAGGCGCTCAAGATCACCGAGGCCAAGGGCGGCGAGGTGACCGTGGTGACCTTCGGCCCGGACCGGGCGGATTCGGCGTTGCGCGACTGTCTGGCCCGCGGCGCCCACAAGGCGATCCACGTGCGCGGCGGCGAGGCGAGCCTGGGCGACAGCTTCACGATCGCCTCGGTGCTGGCCGCCGCCGTCAAGGGCCTCTCCTACGACCTGATCCTGGTCGGCGTCAAGGGCGTCGGCACCGACAACGCCCAGGTCGGCCAGATGCTCGCCGAGCTGCTGGGCATCCCGCATTGCGCCGCCGTCACGACACTCGAGCTGGGTGACGGCGTGTTGACGGCGGGGCGCGACGTCGAAGGGGGCCGCGAGAGGGTCGTGTCCCCGCTGCCGGCGCTGCTGACCTGCCAGAAGGGCCTCAACGAGCCCCGCTACGCGGCGCTCAAGGGCATCATGGCGGCCAAGAAGAAGCCGGTCGACAAGGTCGAGGTGGCGAGCCTCGGCATCCAGGAAGGTGCAAGCCCCTTCTACGCGGTGCGTTCCCTGGCGCTGCCGCCGGCCAAGTCGGCGGGGACGGTCATCAAGGGCGAGGACGACCCGGCCGGAGCGGCCGCCCAGCTGGTCAAGCTGCTCCGCGACGAAGCCAAGGTGATCTAGGGAGGCGACGATGGCTGGAATCCTGGTTTTCGTGGAGCAGCGCAACGGTCAGATCCGAGCGGCCTCCCTGCAGGCCGTCTCCCAGGCGCGGCGCCTCGCCGCCGGAGCTGTGAGCGCGGTGCTGCCGGGCTCCGGCATCACCGGCGCCGCCGGCTCGCTCGGCGCCCACGGTGCGTCGAAGGTCTTTGTCGCCGACGACCCGAACCTCGCCCGGTACTCGGCCGAGGGCTACGCCGAGGTGGTGGCCAAGGCGTGCGAGCAGGCCCAGCCGTCGGCGATTCTGTTCGCCGGCACCGCCATGGGCCGTGACCTCGCGCCCCGGGTCGCCGCCCGCCTCGGAGTCAGCGCCGTCGCCGACGCCACCGGCATGGCGCTCGAGGGCGACACCCTGGTGGTGACGCGGCCGGTCTACTCGGGCAAGGCGATCGCCACCGTCGACACCGCGGGCAAGCGGCCGCAGGTGATCAGCCTGCGTCCCAACGTGTTCGCGGCCGAGCAGGTGGGCGGCACCGCCGAGGTGGTCGCGCTCGACGGCCTCGCGCTGTCGATTCGAGCGGTGGTCAAAGAGCTCCTGGACACCGGCGGCGGCGAGCTCGACGTGGCCGAGGCCGACATCATCGTGTCCGGCGGCCGCGGCATCAAGGGCCCGGAGAACCTCGGCCTGATCCGCGATCTCGCGCACGCCCTCGGCGGCGCGGTCGGCGCCTCGCGCGCGGTCGTCGACGCCGGCTGGATCGAGCACAAGCACCAGGTCGGGCAGACCGGCAAGGTCGTGAGCCCGACCCTGTACGTGGCCTGCGGCATCTCCGGCGCCATCCAGCACCTTGCCGGCATGTCCTCGTCCAAGGTCATCGTGGCCATCAACAAGGACCCGGACGCGCCGATCTTCAAGGTCGCGGACTACGGCATAGTGGGTGACCTGTTCCAGGTGATCCCGCCGATGGTGGAGGCGATCAAGGCTCTCAAAGCGTGATCTCCGGCTGGTGATGTTGATGCGGCGGGCCGGAAGGCCCGCCGCGTGCTATCCTTCGCGGCCGAGTCGAACGGGGGGGTCGTGGATCTCCAGACGCTGATCCTGTCGCTGTCGAGGTACTGGTCCGACGCCGGCTGCGTCGTCCAGCAGCCCTACGATCTCGAGATCGGGGCCGGCACCATGCACCCGGAGACCTTCCTGCGCGTGCTCGGGCCGGAGCCCTACCGGGTGGCCTACGTCCAGCCGTCGCGGCGGCCGGCGGACGCCCGCTACGGCGAGAACCCGTTCCGGCTCGGACGCCACCTCCAGATGCAGGTCATCCTGAAGCCGTCGCCCGACGACGTCCAGCGGCTCTACCTGGCGTCGCTCGAGGCGATCGGCATCGACCCCGCGGTCCACGACATCCGCTTCGAGGAGGACAACTGGGAGTCGCCGACCCTCGGCGCGTGGGGGGTCGGCTGGCAGGTGCTGCTCGACGGCATGGAGATCACTCAGTTCACCTACTTCCAGCAGGCGGGCGGGATCGACCTCAACCCGGTCTCCGCGGAGCTGACCTACGGCCTGGAGCGGATCACGATGTTCCTGCAGCGCAGGAACTCGATCTACGACATCGAGTGGGGCGGCGGCGTGACCTACGGCGCGGTCCGCCTCGACGAGGAGCGCGAGGCCTCGGTCTACGGCTTCGAGGTCGCCGATGTCGAGATGCTGCGGCGCCACCTCGAGGACTGGGAGCGCGAGGCCGTCCGCTGCCTCGAGCACGACCCGCCGCTGGTCATCCCGGCGCTCGAGGCCACGCTCAAGACCTCGCACCTGTTCAACCTGATGGACGCCCGCGGCGCGGTGTCGGTGACCGAGCGGGTGGGCCTTATCGGCCGCATCCGGCGCAACGCGATCCGCGTCGCCAAGACCTACGTGGCGCAGCGCGAGCAGCTCGGCTTCCCGCTCGGCGGCGCGTTCGGGGAGGTGTCCGGCTGATGGCGACCTTCCTGCTCGAGCTGCTGACCGAGGAGATCCCGGCCAACGGGCTGCCAGGGGTGCGCCGGCAGCTGGCGGAGGCGATCGGACAAGGCCTCGAAGCCGCCGGCCTGACCGGCGCCGGGGTGCGCGCGCTGTCCACCAGCCGGCGGCTGGTCGTCATCGCCGAGGGCGTGCCCGAGCGGCAGCCCGATCGCACCGAGCGGGTGACCGGCCCGCCGGCCAGCGTCGCCTTCGGCAAGGACGGGGCGCCGACCAAGGCCGCCGAGGGCTTCGCCCGCAAGGTCGGCCTGCCGCTCGACCGGCTCGAGATCGACTCCACGCCCAAGGGCGACTACCTGGCCGCCACCGTGATGCTGCCGGGCCGGCCGACCACCGAGATCCTGGCCGAGCTGGTGCCGTCCGCGATCGCCGGCCTGCGCTTCCCGAAGATGATGCGCTGGGGACGCGGCGAGCACAGCTTCGTGCGGCCGCTGCACCGGGTGGTGGCGCTGCTCGACCGCGAGGTGGTGCCGTTCGAGGTGCTCGGCGTGGCCTCCGGGCGGACCACCGAGGGGCATCGTGTTCATGCGCCGCAGCCGTTCGAGCTGGACACAGCCGACAGCTACGCCGAAGAGATGGGGCGCCGCGTCGTAGTCGTCGACCCCGACGAGCGGCGGCAGTCTTTTGCCGCTGCGGCTGCGCGGCTGGTGGCCGAGGTCGGCTGCCGGGTCCACCCCGACGACGAGCTGATGGCGGAGCACGTCGAGCTGGTCGAGTTTCCCGGCCTGCTGCTCGGCGGCTTCGACGAGGCCTTCCTCGAGCTGCCGCGCGAGGTCGTGATCACCACCCTGCGCCACCACCAGAAGTGCCTGGTGCTGGAGCGCGCCGACGGCTCGCTGGCGCCCTTCTTCCTGACCGTGATCGACCGCCGCGACGACCCAGAAGGCCTGGTGCGGCAGGGCAACGAGTGGGTGATCGGCGCCCGCCTGTCGGACGCCCGCTTCTTCTTCGACGAGGACCGGAGGCGTCCGCTCGACGAGCTCGTGCCGGGCCTCGAGCGGCTCGAGTTCCACCGCCGGCTCGGCTCGGTGGCAGACAAGGCGGCGCGGGTCGGCGGGCTCGCCGCGGCGATGGCCGAGAGAATCGGCTCGCCGCTGTCCGCCGCCGACCTGGCGCGCGCCGCCGGGCTGGTCAAGGCCGACCTGCTGACCGGCATGGTGGTGGAGTTCACGGAGCTGCAGGGCGTGATGGGCGGCCACTACCTGCGGCTGGCCGGCGAGGGAGAGGCGCTGTGGACCGCGGCCCGCGACCACTACAGCCCGCAGGGCTTCGAGGGCGAGATCCCGGCCTCGGACATCGGGCGGCTGGTCGGCGCCGCCGACCGGCTCGACACCCTGTCCGGCCTGTTCGGCGTCGGCGAGCTGCCGTCCGGCTCGCGCGACCCGCACGGCCTGCGCCGCGCCGGCCAGGCCCTGGTCAAGATCGTCGCCGAGGCCGGCTGGGAGCTCGACCTCGGCGCGGCGATCGCTCGCGCGATCGAGCTTGTGTCCGACCGCATCGAGGGCGAGCCGGCCGCGACCGCCGCGGCGGTCACCGACTTCCTGGCCGAGCGGGTGCGCCGCTACCTGATTGACGTGATCGGCGTCGCCTTCGACACCGCTGACGCGGTGATGGCGGCGGGCTGGACCAGGCTGCCCGAGCTGGTGGCGCGCGCCCGCGCGCTCGAGGCAGCGCGCTCGGCTGAGGCCTTCCGCTGGCTCGCCCTCGGCTTCAAGCGGGTGCGCAACATCACCGACGGCCAGCCCGAGGGCGCGGTCGACCCGGCGGCGTTCCAGCAGCCCGAGGAGGGCGAGCTGCACCGCCACACCGGCGAGTTCCGCGAGCGCCTCGACGAGTGCCTCGCCGCGCGCCGTTTCGACGATGCGTTCGCGGCGATGGCTAGGCTCGCCGACGTGCTCGAGCGGTTCTTCGTCGAGGTGCTGGTGATGACCGACGACGAGGCGGTCCGGACCAACCGGATCGCGCTGCTCAAGGGGCTGGGAGCGCAGTTCATGAGGCTGGCCGATCTGTCGAAGCTGCAGATCGAGGGAGGCAACGGATGACTGGGACCAAGTACGTGTACTCGTTCGGTGGCGGCTCGGCCGAGGGCCGCAGCAACATGAAGAACCTGCTCGGCGGCAAGGGCGCCAACCTCGCCGAGATGGCCAACCTGGGCATTCCGGTGCCGGCCGGCTTCACCCTGACCACCGAGGTCTGCACCTACTACTACGACCACAAGCGCAGCTACCCGCCGACGCTCGAGGCCGAGGCGAAGGCGGCGATGGCCGCGGTCGAGCAGATCATGGGCAAGCGCTTCGGCGACCCCGCCGACCCGCTGCTGGTCTCCGTGCGCTCGGGCGCCCGCTCGTCGATGCCGGGCATGATGGAGACGGTGCTCAACATCGGCCTCTGCTCGGAGACCATTCCCGGCCTGATCGCGAAGACCGGCAACCCGCGCTTCGTCTACGACGCCTACCGGCGCCTGATCATGATGTACTCCGACGTGGTGATGGAGAAGGCGGCCGGCGTCGAGGTCAAGGAGGGCCGCGGCATCCGCCAGCAGCTCGACAAGATGCTCGAAGAGGTCAAGCACGCCCGCGGCTGCGCCAGCGACGCCGAGATCGGCGCCGACGACCTCAAGGAGCTCGCCGAGCGCTTCAAGGCGAAGGTCCGCGAGGTCCTCCGCAAGCCCTTCCCGGACGACCCGTACGAGCAGCTGTGGGGCGGCATCGGCGCGGTATTCGCATCGTGGAACGGCAAGCGGGCCGTGTCCTACCGCCGCATCGAGGGGATCCCGGACGACTGGGGCACCGCGGTCAACGTCCAGGCCATGGTCTTCGGAAACATGGGAGAGGGCTCGGCGACCGGCGTCGCCTTCACCCGCAACCCGGCGACCGGCGACAACAGGTTCTACGGCGAGTGGCTGGCCAACGCCCAGGGCGAGGACGTGGTGGCCGGCATCCGCACCCCGAACCCGCTCAACGAGGCGACCAAGAACGAGCAGAACCAGCACCTGCCGTCGCTCGAGACCGCGATGCCCGAGACCTACCGGCAGCTGCACGGCATCCGCGACCACCTCGAGCGGCACTTCACCGACATGCAGGACATCGAGTTCACGATCCAGGAAGGCCGGTTGTGGATGCTGCAGACCCGGATCGGCAAGCGCACCGGCACCGCCGCGCTCAACGTGGCGATGGACATGCTCGCCGAGGGCCTGATCAGCAAGGAGACGGCGGTGCTGCGGGTCAAGCCCGAGCAGCTCGACGAGCTGCTGCACCCGATCGTCGACCCGGCCGCCGAGAAGGGCGGCGACCTGATCGCCAAGGGCCTGCCGGCCGGTCCCGGCGGCGCCCGCGGCCAGATCGTGTTCACGGCCGAGGCCGCGGTGCAGGCGGCGAAAGAGGGCCGGGCCGTCCTGCTGGTGCGCGAGGAGACCAACCCCGAGGACGTCGAGGGCATGCGGGCGGCGGTCGGCATCCTGACCGCCCGCGGCGGCATGACCTCGCACGCGGCGCTGGTCGCGCGCGGCTGGGGCAAGTGCTGCATCGTCGGCGCCGGCACGCTCGATGTCGATGTCGTGGCGAAGACGGTCCGCGTCGACGGCCGAAGCTTCGGCGAGGGCGACGTGCTCACGCTCAACGGCACCCGCGGCCTGGTCTACGCCGGCGAGCTCCCCATGATCGACGCCACCGAGAACCCGCGCTTCGTCGACTTCATGAAGCTCGCCGACGGCATCCGCGCCCTCAAGGTGCGCACCAACGCCGACACCCCGGCCGACGCCCGCACCGCGGTCGAGTTCGGGGCCGAGGGCATCGGCCTGTTCCGCACCGAGCACATGTTCTACGGCAAGGGCTCCGAGGAGCCGCTGTTCCTGCTGCGCAAGATGATCATGGCCACCACGCTGAAGAAGCGGCGCGCCGCGCTCGCCGAGCTGTTCCCGTTCGTCAAGCGCGACATCAAGGCGACGCTCGAGGTGATGAGCCCGCGGCCGGTGACCATCCGGCTGCTCGACCCGCCGCTGCACGAGTTCGTGCCCCAGGGCAAGGAGGAGCGCGGGAAGCTCGCCAAGGCGCTGCACATCAGCCAGAAGAAGCTCACCGAGCGGGCCGCGGAGCTGCACGAGCTCAACCCGATGATGGGGCACCGCGGGGTGCGGCTCGGCGTCACCTTCCCCGAGATCTCGGAGATGCAGTTCCGCGCCATCCTCGAGGCGGCGGTCGAGCTGCGCCAGGCCGGCATGGAGGTGCACCCCGAGATCATGGTCCCGGTCACCGGCATGAAGGCCGAGCTCGACGACCAGCTCGCTCTGGCGAAGAAGGTCCATGCCGAGGTCTGCGCCAAGTACCAGGTGGAGTCGATCGAGCACCTCTACGGCACCATGATCGAGATCCCGCGCGCGGC
>PQAJ01000272.1 GCA_003105185.1 Holophagae bacterium | reverse complement strand
ACCTGGTTGCCGGCGCCGTCGTCGCCGACCATGGTCCCCATGGTGTGGGTGCCGTGGCCGTAGTCGTCGCACGGGAACGGGGAGTTGGCGCCGCAGACGCCGCCGCCGGAGTGGATCGCATCGTGCCAGTTGTAGTCGTGGCTGCCGGCGGGCCCGCCCCGGTACTTGTTGACCAGGGCGACGTGGTTCCAGAGGTAGCCGGTGTCCTGGCCGCCGATCACCGCGCCGACGCCGGTGGTCCCAGCCGCCCATACGTCGTCGGCGTTGACCCGCTGGATGTTCCACTCGACGGCTTCTGGCCCACCAGGGTCATCGCCAGCGGTGTGGACCGGGTCGGCGCCGCGCACCCGTGGGTTGGCGTTGATCCTGGCGACGTCGCCGCGCCGCGCCATGGCCTCGACCATCGCGAGGTCGCCCCGCACCCAGATCATGTTGACGATCCAGAAGGGCTGGACCTCGACCCCGCGCGCATCGAGCGCTGCGAGCACCGGCGGCTGGCTGCGCTCGGCGGCCGCGGTCAGCGCACGAAAGACGAAGGCGCCCTTCTCGGCCTTGGGCGCCAGCGCCCCGGCGGCGCTGAGGTCGGCCTGGTCCGCGAGCACGACCAGGAACTCGGTGTCGCCAGCGCGGCCGGTGTCGAGCACCCAGGGGTCGACCTTGTCCTGCCATCGTGGCTCAGCGGCGGTCAGCACCGCAGCCGCGAGGATCATCATGGTGGCGAGCGACAACGTGCGTCGGATCATCGGATTCTCCATTTCGAGCCCGGCAGAGTCTAGCATCGGGCAGCCCGCCGCTGCCGAGGTGGCTGCGCGATGACGTGACGCGCACCACGCCGAGGCAGTCGCGGACGCGACCCCGTCAGCCGCCCACCCGGCTCCGGATCAGCGCCTCAAGCCCCCCGGCCTGGACCAGCTCCTGGGCCGCCGGCCCGAGCGGGGACAGCCGGTACTCGCCGCCGCGCCAGATCGCGACCGAGCGCCGGAAGTCGACCTCGAGCTCGCCGGCTGGAATGGTCCGGCGGCCAGCTTCGGCCTCAGCCGCGAGGCCTGAGCGAAGCGCCCGGTGGAGCTCCGGGCTGTCGAGG
Source organism: Holophagae bacterium (assembly GCA_003105185.1). GTDB lineage: Bacteria > Acidobacteriota > Thermoanaerobaculia > Thermoanaerobaculales > Sulfomarinibacteraceae > FEB-10. The sequence goes on along the minus strand of PQAJ01000272.1, from coordinate 6,650 downwards.
CAGATGAAGGCGTTGTTGAAGGCGTTGCGCAGGTAGGTCTGGGAGAAGCTGGCCGCGATCACCATCCTGATGCCGCGATAGGCGAGCGCGGTCGCCGCCTGCTCGCGCGACGAGCCGGTGCCGAAGTTCGCTCCGGCGACGATGATGTCGCCCTCCTCGGCGATCGACTGGAACTCGGGATCGTAGTTGGCCATGGCGTGGCCGGCCATCTGCTCCGGCGTCAGGTCGTCGCGGTAGGTGACGTCCTTGCCGTAGATGCCGTCGGTGTTGAGGTTGTCGACCGGCAGCAACAGCACGCGGCCGTGGATCCGCTCCGGGAAGCCGGGACGGATGTCGACCGGCCGCACCGGCGGCGCCCAGCCGAGGTCGCGGAACGAGGCCGCGGGCATCGACCGGCCGAGGTCGGCAGGGCCGGTGATGTGGCCGGCGATGGCCGACGCTGCCACCACCGCCGGGCTCGCCAGGTACGCCTTCGCGTCGCGCGAGCCCATGCGGCCCTTGAAGTTGCGGTTGGTGGCCGAGATGCCGACCTCGCCCGGCTCGAGCAGCCCGGCGCCGAGCCCGATGCAGGCGCCGCAGCCCGGCGGCAGCGGCCGGGCGCCGGCGTCGAGCAGCGCCTGCCAGACGCCCTTGGCCTCGGCCTCGGCCTGGACCTCGGCCGACGCGGCGGCGACGTAGAGCTCGACGGAGTCGGCGACCCGGCGGCCGCGCAGCACCTCGGCCGCCTCGGCGAGGTCATCCATCCGCGCGTTGACGCAGGACAGCAGGTAGGCCTTGTCGACCGCGATCCGCTCCGCCGCGACCTCTGCCACTGGCCGCGAGACCGCCACCGTGTCCGGGCCGGTGACCTGCGGCGACACCGCTCCCAGGTCGAGGGTGATCTCGGCGGCGTAGCCGGCGTCGGCGTCGGGCTGCGGCGGGTTGTGCAGCCAGTCCGTGATCATCGACTCGGTGAGGCGGTCGAAGATGCCGCGCGAGGCGAGCGCGCCGGCGCGCTGGCGAAGGTAGAGCGCGGTCGTCTCGTCGAACGGGAACCAGCCGACCAGGGCGCCCCACTCGGTGGTCATGTTGGCGATCGTCATCCGCTCCGAGATCGACAGGCTGGCGACGCCCGGGCCGTGGAACTCGACCGCCGCGTTGAGCACCTCGTCCGAGCTGTAGAGCCCGCACAGGGCCAGGATCACGTCCTTGCCGACCACGCCGGCGCGCAGGCGCCCCTCGAGCACCACCTTGACGGTGCGCGGCACCTGCCACCAGGTGCGGCCGGTGGCCCAGATCGCGGCGGCATCGGTGCGAACCACCGGGGTGCCGACCGCGGCCAGCGCGCCGTACATGTTCGAGTGCGAGTCTGACGCCACGACCAGGCTGCCGGGGTGGACGAAGCCGTTGGCGACCATCAGCTGGTGGCCGATGCCGGCGCCGGCCGGGTGGAAGACGATGCCCTGCTCGCGGGCGAAGGCCTCGATGGCCTCGTACTTCGCCAAGTTGCCGGGGGACCTGTCCTGGACGTTGTGGTCGAGGGTGAACACCGGCTGCGCCGGGTCGGCGACGCGCTCAGCGCCGATCGAGCGGAACTTGGAGAGCACCGCGCTGGTGTTGTCGTGGGTCATCACGTGGCGCGGCCGGATCGTGACCATGTCGCCGGCGCGCACCTCGTGGTTCGGCGGCAGGTCGACCGCGTGGCTCTGGACGATCTTCTCGGTGATGGTCTGACTCATGGCGCCCTCAGCCTCGCACGACCAGCTCGGCCATCAGCTTGCGCGCATCGTCGAAGTCCTCGGCGTGCGCGATCGCGGCCTGCATCCGCCCGACGTCTGCGGGCGTCGCGATGCCCTCGGCGAGGGCCGCGAACTTGGCGGCGATCTCGGCGTCGGTGAGCGGGTTGCGGGGGTCGCCCTTCGGGTAGTCGAGCTGCCGAACCAGCAACCGCCCGTCGCGGGTCGCGATCTCGACCCGCACGCGCTGCAGCGCCGGAAACACCGCCTCGATCTCCGGGTCGGCGATGACCTTCACCTTGGCGAGCTGCGCACGGATGGTCGGGTCCATGATCTTGGCAGCCGTGAACTGGAGCGGCGTCACCTGGCGGTCGGCGATCGCGGCGGCGATGACGTAGGGCAGCGAGTGGTCCGCAGTCTCCTTGGTGTGCGGGTCGTACTTGGAGGCGTCGGCGAGGATGTCAGCGGCGCGCGCSAGGGAGTGGATCGTCACCGTCTCGATCTSGTCCGGCGCCAGGTCGTGCTGCTCGACCAGGTCGAGGGTGGCCGAGATCGGGGCGTGGGTGAGCGCCTCGGTCGGGAAGTACTTCATCCCGCASTGGAGGATGCGCCAGCTCTCGCCGAGGCCTTCGATGAGGATGTCGAAGCGCCAGTCGCTCGAGAAGACGTGGCTGAAGCCCTCCTTGCCGTCGAGCACGTGCTCGGGGCCGGTGTAGCCCTGCTCGGCGAGCAGCGCCGCCAGCATGCCGGACTGGGTGGCGAGCGGGTCGACGGTGTTCTTCATCATGGTCAGCTTGCCGGCGGTCACCGAGCCGGTGGTGCAGTGGCGCGATGCGGAGATCCCGATCGCATGCTGGATCTGTTCGGCGCTGAGGCCGAGCATCCGCCCGGCCGCGATCGGCGCGGCGGCCGCGGTCAGGGTGGCGTGGTGCCAGCCAATCTCGCGGATGCCGGGGAACGACACCTCGCACAGCCGCTGCTCGAACTCATAGGCGAGGGCGATCCCGAGCAGCAGGTCGCGGCCCGTGCCGCCGGCCCGCTCCGCCGCCGCCATCGCCGCCGGGATCAGGTCCGAGGGGTGCGACGGGTCCTGCTTCCAGTAGATGTCGTTGTAGTCCATGACCCGGATCATCAGCGCGTTGAGCAGCGCCGCCGACACCGGGTCCCAGCGCTCGCCGGTGACGAGCACGGTGGCGTCGCCGCGGCCGGCGAGCTCGCTGAGCACCTTGCGGGCGATGTGGACGTCGTGCTGCTGGGCGCCGCCGAGGGCGCAGCCCACCGAGTCCATGAGGAAGCGCTTGGCCTGCCTCACGACCTCCTTCGGCACGTCCTCGTAGCGGGTGGCGGCGGCCCACTCGGCGATGGTGCGGGTGACGTTCGGCATGGGGGTCCTCCAGGGGTCGGTCCGGGCGCCCGGGCCGAGGAATTGTACAGGGTTCGGCCCAGGCGTCGAGCCGGCCAAGGCGATCGGAGCGAGGGGCGCGGTCGCGGCAGCAGGCGCCCCAGCGAGCGTGGCCGCCGGGGCCGGGTTCGGGCCGTTGCCGCTTTGCCGCGAGCAGGACGCGGCATATAATGCTGAACGGGACATTCAACACATAACTCGTTCGGGCGACTGCTGGAGGCACAATGACTCGCGACGCTGCACTCGTCACGTTGGTTGTGCTGTCGCCAATCCTCGGCTTCGCACAGGAGACCACCGGCTCGATCGTCGGCACGGTCCGCTCTGGGGACGGGGCGCCTGTGGCCGGGGTCTCGGTCGTGGTTGAGGACCTCGACCGGGGTCTGCGCTGGGTCGCACAGAGCGATCAGGCGGGAGACTTCGGGGTCGCGGCGCTGCCGCCGGCGAGCTACCGGTTGACCGCGAGCCGCCAAGGCTTCAGCACCGTCACCGGCACTGCTCGGGTGGAGCTCGGTCGCACCGTCGCCATCCGGTTCGAGATGCCGGTCGGCACCTTCACCGACTCGATCGAGGTCACCGGGGGGGCTCCCCTGGTGGATCCGAGGTCCACGACGGCGGGCTTGACGGCCGACGTCGGTGAGCTGCTGGCCAGGGTCCCGGTCGAGCGCGAGGCGACCGAGATCGCCCTGCTGGCGCCGGGAACATTCGCCGCCGACAGCCTGTGGCAGGAGCCCGGCTGGTACGGCATCTTCACGCCGGGGCAGGGCTTCGTCTCGATCGGCGGCGCCTCCTTCGGCGAGAACTCGTACCTGGTCAACGGGCTCAACATCACCAACTTCCGCCAGATGGTTGGCTCGAGCTTCGTGCCCTTGGAGTTCGTCGACGAGGTGCAGGTCAAGACCGGCGGCTGGCAGGCCGAGTTCGGCCGGGCCACCGGCGGCGTGATCAACATGGTGACCAAGCGCGGAACGAACGCCCTGCGCGGTGACCTCAGCCTCTACTGGGAGCCGGAGGGGCTGCAGGAGCAGGACCCCGACACTTACTGGCGCGACAACCAGGAGGAGGGACGCGAGGACCTCGAAGCCAACGCCTCGTTGGGCGGTCCGGTCGTGCGCGACCGCCTCTTCTTCTTCGGGTTCCTGCGCTACAACGACACCTGGGCCACGGACTACTACGGCCCCACCGCCGTGCGGCTCGAGAGCTCGGCGCCGTACTGGGGCGCGAAGGTCGACTGGAGCCCGAGCTCGAGGCACCGCTTCGACGGCACCTACTTCTCTGACGCGGTGGACGTCGATTCGACGACCTACGAGTACGACCAGGAGGCGCGGGCCCTGCTCGGCGAGCGGGGAACCAGCGTGTACGAGCGCGGCGGCGGCAACGCCATCCTCGGTTACAACGGGCTCGTGACCAGCCACCTGCTGCTATCCGCGCAGGCGGGCCGCAACGAGTTCGACCGCACCCAGTCCTCGGCCGCGGATGCCTGTCCGCTCGCGCTGGATCGCCGCGGCGGCACGACGGTGCCGCTGGGGTGCTGGGTCAACCTGATGCGCGGTGCCAACAGCGACACGCGAGACGCCTACCGCGCCGACCTCGACGTGTTCGCCGGCAAGCACAGCCTGCGGGCGGGGGCGGACTACGAGCACAGCGTCGCGTCCGCCACCCAGGACTACTCCGGTGGGGTTGGCTACGTCTACTACCTGAACGGGTCGCCGGAGCAGACCCCCGAGGAGTACGTCTTCCCCGGCCTGCCCTGGGACACCAACTTGGTGCTGGAGGCCACCTACATCACCGGCGGCGATTACCACGTGTACTCGCGGGCGGCCTACCTTCAGGACAGCTGGGCGGTGACCCCGGAGCTGACCCTCAACCTCGGACTTCGCTGGGAGGCGTACGAGAACACGAACGGCACCGGGGGGGCCTTCATCGAGACCGACGACCAGTGGGCGCCGCGATTGGGGGCTGTGTGGGCCCCCGGCGGCGCCGGCCGATCCAAGCTCTACGCCAGTGTCGGCACCTACTACCTGCCGGTCGCGGCATGGCCCGGGATCCTCTGGGCCGGGGCGCTCACCATGGACCAAACCTGGTATGCGTTTGACGGCGAGGTGGCCGCCGACGGTTCGCCGGTGGCGCTGGGCGAGCAGCTCGCGCACAACGTCTTCGCCGACGGGGTGACGCCCGATCCCCGGGAGGTCACCGCGGACAACTTCGAGCCGATGGCGCAGAACGAGGTCAACATCGGCTACGAGCGGTGGCTCGGCGGCGACTGGAGCGTCAACGTGCGCGGCGTGGCCCGCTGGTTCGACGAGATCATCGAGGACTTCTCAATCTACGAGGGGATGTGGAGCACTTACGGCGTGGAGTGCCTGAACCCCGAGCTGATCGGTACCGAGAGCTACTGCTGGAACGGCATGCGGGTCGGCAACCCGGGCCGGGACTTCGAGGGTTGGTTCGACGTGGACGGGGACGGCGAGCTCGACCGGGTGTCGGTGCCCTCCGATGCGCTCGGCTACCCGGAGCCCGAGCGCACCTACTACGCCGTGGAGCTCGGCGCCTCGCGCCGCTTCGCGGACCACTGGATGCTGACCGGGTGGTACACCTGGTCCCACCTCTACGGCAACTACGAGGGCGTGATCTCGGACGAGGACGTCGACGCGGGGGCGAACGGCACGCGGGCCTTCGACTACCCCTACGCGATGGAGCACTCGAGCGGCGACCTGCCCGGAGACATTCGCCACAACCTGAAGCTCTACGGCGCCTACGCCTGGGACTTCGGGCTGCAGGCCGGGGGCCGCGTGTCGTTCCATACCGGCGCCCCGATCGACTCGTTCGGCCGCCATCCCAGCGATCCCTGGGCGGCGGCGACCAACTACCCGTCGTTCTACACCGGCGGTGAGCCGCGCCCCCGCGGCTGCTGCGGCCGCACCGACGACGCCCTGTGGTTCGACCTGCTGCTGAAGTATGACTTCAGCGCCGTTGGGCTCGGCTGGAACGTCCGGCTCGACGCCTTCAACATCCTCAACAGCCACGACGTGCTCCGCGTGGAGAACATGGCCGAGACGCCCGCGAACGGCGTTGCGAGGGACGACTACGGCGAGCCGCGGACCTTCCAGACGGCGCGCACCGTCCGCCTCGGCCTCGGCGTGAGCTTCTAGCGGGGGCGCCGGCATCGAAAGGAACGAAAAGGGCGGGAGGAGGCTCCCGCCCTTCGAGTCGTGTCGATAGTGCCGCTACTGCGGCAGGACCGTGGTCGGGTCCGAGGTCGAGTTGTCGAGCACCGAGCCGTAGCAGTAGATCGACGCGCCCGGCGTGTTGGTCCACACGTCGACGTAGCCGGCCGAGACCGGCATGTAGTTCCGGAACACCCGGGTGATCTGGTTGTTGGAGAAGGGCGGCAGGTTCATGGTCTTGGTCTCGAGCGCCTCCCCCTGAGCGCTGAAGAGCTTGATGCTGACGGTGACCGGCTGGTCGCCGCCGTTGACGCAGCCGACGTTGGAGCGGACGTCGGCGTTCTCATTCATGAAGATGATCCGCTTCTT
>PQAJ01000271.1 GCA_003105185.1 Holophagae bacterium | reverse complement strand
CTCGCGCTCAACCCCGGCAACACCAACGGGGTGCAGGCCCTCCAGCGCCTGGGTGCTGAGGTCAAGGCCGTCGACTGAGCTGAGAGCGTCCCAGACCGTCGCGTTCGGCGGCGTGCTAGCGTGGGACCAGGCAACTTCAGGTTGCTCGCGGAGGCTGGCATGCGGGTGACCATGAACGGCTACTCGCTGGCGGTGGAGGACGGCGGACAGGGAACGCCGGTGCTGCTGCTGCACGGCTTCCCGATCTCGTCGGCGGCCTTCTCCCCCATCCGAGCTTTCATCGAGGAGGTGGGCCGCCTCGTCACGGTCGACCTGCGCGGCTTCGGGGCTTCGGACGCCCCGCCCGGACCCTACGACATGGACTCCCTGGCCGACGACGTTGTTCGCATCGCCGACCACCTCGGGCTCGAGCGCTTCGTCCTCGGCGGCCACTCGATGGGCGGCTACGTCGCGTTCCGGGTCGCCGCGAACCACCGCCACCGCTTGTCCGGCCTGATCCTCATCGACACCCGCGCAGCGGCCGACACGGCCGAAGGCGTCGAACGGCGGCGGGCCGCGGTCGCGACCATCGCCGGAGGCGGGCGCGACGCGTTCCTGGGCGCCTTCCTGCCGCTGCTCGTGTCGCCCGCAACTCAGGACCGCCAGCCGGAGGTCATGGAGCTGCTGCGCGCGATCGCGGCCGGCATCCCCAACCACGTTCTGACCGGCTGCCTCGAGGGCATGATGACGCGGCCGGACAGCCGCGGCTTGCTCGCGGGCCTCGACCTTCCCGCCCTCGTCGTCCACGGCGCGGACGATGCGGTCATGCCGCTCGACGAGGCCCGCGCGCTCGCCCTCGCGCTGCCGCGGGGCCAGCTCGTCGAGGTGCCGGACGCCGGCCACACCCCGACCCTCGAGCAGCCGCAACTCGTCGGCGAGGCGATCGCCCGCCTCCTGGCCGAGCAGCTCTGACCGGCCGGCCAGCGCCAGTGTCATCGACGACGAGGACCAGACCTCCAGATCATCCGCCTCGGCTGCCGTGGGCTCCCATCCCGGAGAATCCGACGGAGCTGTGTGCCGAGGATCAACCTCAGCTGTCGGTTCCCTCGGAGGTCGATTCTTCGACGACAGGCTCACCCGCGCCAGGCTGCATGAACCCGCCGAACAGCGGCCCGAACATTCCTTGCAGCTTCTGGTCGAGCTGCTCGACCGACTCAACGCCCTCGAGCTCGGTCAGCATCGCGTTGGCCATGCCGATCAACGCCAGCGCCTGTGCCGATCCCTGCGCGGCCTCCTCGTCGGTGATCGAGGCGAGCTTCTCCCGCGCCGCGGCGATCTTCACGTCCCAGTCGGCGGCCATCTCGGTCGGTACCCAGCGGCCTTCGACCCTGGTCAGCGGCAGCTCCTCGGGCTCCTCACCCGGCGCGGTCATCCGCACCGTCGCCTGGTCGCCGTCGCGAGAGACGAGCTCGACCTTGGTTTGCTGCAGCTTGCTCGCGAACTCGCGTTCGTAGGCGTTGTCGCCGCGGGTCTTCGAAACCTCGGCGGCCTGGCTCATGAGTTGCCGGCCGGTGGTCGAAAGGAAGCGCTCCCAATCGATGGTCTTCAGCGTCTCGAGCCGCGTCACGTCGCTCGAGAAGAAGCTGTCGAGCACGCTGACCACGGAGTCCCAGCCGGCCTCGATCCGGCGGCGATCATCACCCGTCGCCTGCAGCATCTCGCTCTCCAGGAAAAGCGCCTTCTTGTCGCGCAGGATCCCGGTCGCCTTGCGGCCGAGGCCGAAGGCCGCGTCCCAGACCGCCGGGTCCATGCGGCCGGCAAAGGCATGGGTCAGCTCGGTGATGTCTTTCTGGTACCTCGGCGGCAGGGCCTGCCAGAGCACCTCGGGGTGGCGGTCGGCAACGGCCGCGGTGACCGCCCGCACGGTGCCGTCCGGGGAGTCGGGAATCTCAATAGCCAGCGCCGGCGCGGCGGCGGCCATCAGGAGGACGCCGACGATCTGGCAAAGGAGCATCTTCGGACGGGGAGCATTTTGCACGGCAAAACCCTCTTGCGACGTCGTCGCGGTCATTCTCGCACACGCGAGCCTCGGGTGCATTGTACGGGCTCGAGGCCCACGCCACGTGACCTGACGCCACAAGCCGTGAACCCGCCGGCGGAAGCGGCTCGTGGCCGAGGGCGCGGGCGGAATGGCGGAGATGGCCCTTGGCCACCCGTTCCCGGCGCCGCGTCGCCGCGGTCGCAGGCTGCGAACAGGCCTGAGCTACCACGGTCACCTCCGCTTTTTTCGGCAGATCGAACAGGGGACAGGCGCCTGGAATGGCGGCCTGATCATCGGTCGTGCCGTGAGGCCGACCCGAGCAGGCAAGCCTACGATCCGGCTGGAATCAGGGGCGCCGCCGAGATTCTCCGGCAGCGGCTGGGCCTGCACAGAGCGGCCCGGGGCAAAGAGCAGGCCGCCTCAGGGGCCGGGTACACTCCACGAGTGGTGGCAGCACAGGCCCTGATCATCGTGGTTGTGGCAGTCGCGATCTTCGAGCTCGTCGAGCACGTGGTGATCCCGATCGCGGTGACGATCGCCGCCCGCAAGCGGCGTCCAGCCACCGGTGCCGAGGGCATGGTCGGCAAGGTCGCTGAGGTCACGCGCTGGACCGAGACCGAAGGAACGGTGAGAGTTGACGGAGAGCTCTGGCGCGCGGAGAGCCGTAGCCCGCTGGCGGCCGGCGACGAAGCGGTCGTCCGCGCCGTTCGCGGGCTGACCCTCGAGCTCACTGCGAAGCAGTGAACCGGACAAGCCGTACTCCCGCCGCGTAGGGTGCCAGAAGCAGCCCACATAGCTGCCCTTCCAGGCGACATGCAGGCAGGATGCACAAGGCAGGCAGGATGCTTACCCTACAA
>PQAJ01000270.1 GCA_003105185.1 Holophagae bacterium | reverse complement strand
GGACCGGCGACAGGGGTCGCCCGGATGGAGAGCCCGTGACCGCCGACGCAGCCGCTGACCGTCCACCCGTCGATATCCTGCCCCCGGTGCGCCAGCCGCGGCTCGGCATCGCAGCCTCGGCGGCCGTGTCGCTGCTGCTGTCGGCGAGCCTGGTGGTGGTGGCGCCGATCGGGCTGCTGGTCGCCCCGCTCGCGGTCGTGCCGGTCGCCCAGTGGGTGGCGGCGGAGCCGCGGCGCGGCCGCGTGGCGTGGGTGGTGGTCCTGGCTGCACTGGCGGCGCTCGCCGCTGCCCGGGTCGAGGTTCTCGGCTCGCCGTCGTGGACCTACCTGGCCGCCTACCTGTTGGTGGTCGCGCTGCCCGCTGCCAGCCTCGATCTCTGGCGGCACAGCTCGTGGCGCGAAGGCCGGTGGGYGGCGGTGACGACKYTGGCSGGYGCRGCSGCGRTCCTGGGYGCGGTSRTSGCSGCGGCGTGGCCGACCCCTCCGGTCGACGCCATTGCCGGCTGGTTCCGAGAGGCCGCGTCCCTGGTCGAGGTCGCCTACCGCGAGATGGGCGTCGGCACCGGCGAGCTCGAGCTCGCCTTCGACGCGGTCGACTCGGTGGTGCCGTGGATCGCGCCGAGCCTGCCGGTGGTCTACCTGGTGGTGCTGCTGTTCTGGATTCGGCCCCGGCTGCCGATCCTCGGTTTTGCGATGCCGGTCGAGCCGTTCGAGCGCTACCGCGGCGAGGAGTGGCTGGCGGCGGGGTTTGCCGTGTTCGGGCTCGCCACGCTGCTGCTCGCGGGTACCGCGCGCTGGCTGGCGGTGAACCTGCTGATCGTGGTGCTCATGTTGTATTTCGTGCAGGGTTTGGCTATGATCCGGGCCCACGTTGCCCGCTGGATCGGGCGCGGGTGGCTGGTTCGCTGGGCCGTCGCGTTGCTCTGTCTGCAGGGGCCGCTGCCGTTGGTGGTGGCGGCGCTCGGAATCGCGGACGGCTTCTACTCGTTGCGGCCCCGGACCGTCGAGGACGGAGGACAGACATGAAAGTGATCCTGACCGACCACGTCGAGCATCTCGGCGAGCGTGGCGACTCGGTGTCGGTGAAACCCGGCTACGCCCGGAACTACCTGCTCCCCAAGGGGCTCGCCTATCTCGACACGCCCGGCAACCGGAAGCTGTTCCAGCAGCAGCAGTCGGGCTGGCAGGCGATGGACCTCGAGCGGCGGTCGACGGCCGAGAAGATCGCGGCCGAGCTGGCGCGAGTCGAGCTCCACTTCGAGCGCCGCGCCGGCGAGCGGGACGTGCTCTTCGGGTCGGTGACTTTGGTCGACATCGCCCGCGAGCTCGAGCAGCGCGGCTTCGAGCTCGAGCGGCGGCGGATCCGGCTCGACCAGCCGATCAAGACCCTCGGCACGTCGATGGTCGAGGTCGCCATCCACCGCGACATCGCGGTGACCATCCCGGTCCACGTGGTGCGGCCGGGTGACCAGGCCGAGCCCGGGCAGGAGCCGGCCGGCGACAGCCCGGCGGCGGAGCCGACCGCTGCTTCGGCCGGTCCCTCCGGTTCGGACCTGGCGGCCGGCTGACCATGGCCGGCGCGAGCCGGGATGGGTCCAAGGCCGACGCCGCGGGCGATCGCCCGGGCTGGGCCAGGACCCTGTACCGTCTCACGCCGTGGGGACTTCGCCGTGCCCTCGACGGGCAGGCCGAGGCAATCGAGGGCCTGGCGGCACGGCTGGACCAGGCCGAGGCCCACCTGCCGGCCATCGACGGCCGGCTGGACTCCGTTGAGGAGGCGATCCGCGGCCTCCAGCGCGAGCTGGAAGCGCTCCGCGACGACCGCCTGGTCCGGGCCGACCGCCGCTTCGACGGCATCGAGGCGTCGCTTCGCGAGACCCAGGCCGCCCTGGCCGAGGTCGCTGCCACTGCCGCACGCGTCCGCGATGAGCTCGTGCCGGCGGTGGTCGACCGCGGCAATCTGCTGATCGACCGGCTCGCCGGCGAGCTCGACGAGCTGGCGTCGCTGGTCGAGCGGATGCTGCTCGACGAGCCGCTGCCGGTGGCGGCGGGCGGCGCGGCGGAGCGCGAGATCGCGTCCGCCCTGCGTGAGGTCCAGCCGCGGCTCCTCGAGGCGTTCCGCGGCGACGAGGCCGAGATCCGGCACCGCCTCGACGTCCATCTGCCGGTCCTTCGCGGCGCCGCGCCGGTGCTCGACCTCGGCTGTGGGCGCGGCGAGCTGCTGCTGCTGCTGCGCGAGGCCGGCATTGCGGCGACCGGCGTCGACGCCGATCCCGCCCTGGTCCAAGCGGCGCGCCGGCGCGGCCTCGAGGTTTCCGAAGGGGACGCGCTCGACGCGCTGCGGGCTTTGCCCGCCGGCAGCCTCGGCGCGGTCACCGCCATCCACCTCCTCGAGCACCTCGGGGCGGACGCCCTCCTGCGGCTGCTCGGCGAGGTGCGGCGGGTGCTGCGGCCGGGGGGGATCCTGCTCGCCGAGTGCCCCAACCCACACACCCTGCGGGTGGGCGGCGGCGAGTTCTGGATCGACCCGACGCACCACCGCCCGCTGCCGCCGGAAACGCTGCGGCTGCTCGCCACCGCGAGCGGGCTCGCGCTCGATCGCGTCGAGTATCTGCATCCCTTCCCGGCCGAGCAGCGGCTCGCCGAGAYGGCGCCCGGCCGCGCCGGCGCGACGGCGCCGGAGGTGACCGCCCTGTCCSACCGGATCGACCGTCTCACCGGCCGGCTCGACGAGCTGCTGAACGGCCCGCGCGACTTCGTGCTGATCGCGCGCCGGCCGACGGCCGGCTGAACCCGGAGGTTCCCATGAGGTGGTGGCTGCTGGTCCTGGTCGCCGTGGCGATGACTGTCGGTTGCGCCCGCCCCGAGGCCCCCGACACCAGCGGGGGGGCCGCCCTGTGGGTAGCGCCGGACATCGCGGCCCGCCGCGCCCAGTTCGTGCCCGAATCCCTGAGCGCCGGCGTCGGCCACCTCTCCGCGGGCGACCGGCAGGCGCTGCGCCACCTGCTGGCCGCGGCCCGAGCGATCGACGAGATCTTCGCGCTCCAGGCGTGGACCGGCAATCCGGAGTTCGCGCCGCGAGTGGCCGCCCTCGACGGTCCTGACGCCGACGCCGCCCGCGACTACTACCGGATCATGGTCGGCCCGTGGGACCGGCTGGTCGATCACCAGCCGTTCCTCGGCGACCGGCCGCGACCGGAAGGCGCGGGCTTCTACCCGGACGACCTGACCCGGGAGGAGTTCGAGGCCTGGCTGACTGCGCACCCCGAGGACGCCGAGAGCTTCCGCGGGCTGCACACCGTGATCCGGCGCGATGGCGACCGGCTGGTGGCGGTGCCGTACTCGCAGGCCTACCGGGAGCCGCTCGAGCGGGCCGCGGCCGAACTGCGCGCCGCTGCCCGGGCCACCGACAACGCCAGCCTCAAGCGCTTCCTCGAGCTGCGCGCCGCAGCCTTCTCGAGCGACGACTACTACGAATCCGACCTGGCGTGGATGGACCTCGACTCGGGCGTAGAGGTCGTGATCGGCCCCTACGAGACCTACGAGGACACGCTGTTCGGCTACAAGGCGGCCTTCGAGGCCTTCCTGTGCGTGACCGATCCCGAGGACTCGGCCCGCCTCGAGCGCTTCAAGGGCGAGCTGCCCTGGCTCGAGCGCAACCTGCCGATCCCGGACGAGCACAAGAACCCCGACCGCGGAGCGGAGTCCCCGATCCGGGTCGCCGACGAGCTGCTGGCGGCAGGCGACAGCCGGGCCGGGGTCCAGACCCTGGCCTTCAACCTGCCCAACGACGAGCGGGTGCGCCAGGCCAAGGGGTCGAAGAAGGTCATGCTCAAGAACGTGCTCCGGGCCAAGTACGACGGAATCCTGAGGCCGATCGCCGAGCGGGTGCTGCCGGCGGACGACGCGGCGCGGCTCGACGACGAGGCCTTCTTCCAGTTCACGCTCCACCACGAGCTGGCGCACGGCCTGGGGCCGGGTCTGATCGAGGTCGACGGGCGCCCCACCGAGGTCCGGCTCGAGCTCCGCGACCTCTCCTCGGCCCTCGAGGAGGCCAAGGGCGACGTGCTGGCCGTCTACAACATCTACGCCCTGGTCGAGCGCGGCGTCATGGAGAGTGAGATCATCGACCACCTGCCGGCGACCGTGGTCGCGGGCTTCTTCCGCTCGACCCGGTTCGGGGTCGCGGAGGCGCACGGCCTCGGGGTGGTCATCCAGACCAACTACCTGCTCGAGCGGGGGGCAATCGAGATCACCGATGACGGGCGGTTCCGGCCGGTGCCGGGCGCCTTCCTGGACGCGTTCCGGGGGCTCGCGACCGAGATCCTGATGATCCAGGCGCGCGGCGACTACCCGGGTGCGCAGCGGCTGGTCGAGCGCTACGGCGCCGTCCACCCGGCGATGCGCGCCGCCCTCGACTCGCTGACCGACATCCCGGTCGACATCGACCCCGTGTACCCGTTGGAGGGGCTCCAGTGAGGCTCGGCCTCGACGGCCGGGTGGCGGTGGTCGGCGGCGCCTCCGCCGGCCTCGGCTACGCGGTCGCGGAGACGCTCGCCGCCGAGGGCGCGCGCGTGCTCATCGTGTCGCGCTCCGAGGCGCGGATCGACCAGGCGGTGGCGCGGCTGCGCGAGCGCTCGGGCGACGCCGTGGCCGGGCTCGCCGCCGACCTCACCGACCCTGCAACGCCCGAGCTGGTGGTGGCCACCGCGCGGCGGCTGTTCGGCCCGCCGACCATTCTGGTCGCCAATGGCGGGGGACCGCCCGCGATGCCGGCGGTCGACGCCAGCGCCGACGACCTCGAGGCGGCCTGCCGGCTGCTGCTGCTGCCGGTAGAGCGCTTGCTCCGGGCTGTGTTGCCGGGCATGCGCGAGGCGGGGTGGGGCCGGATCGTGGCGATCACGTCGATCGCCGTGCTCGAGCCGCAGCCCGGGCTGGTCCTGTCCAACTCGCTGCGGGCCGCGGTCACCGGCTACCTCAAGAGCGTCGCCGACGAGGTGGCCAGGGACGGCATCACCGTCAACTCGGTCTGCCCCGGGTTCACCGCCACCGAACGCCTCGACGAGCTGGCCCGCGCCATGGCGCAGCGGCAGGGTGTGTCGCCGGAGGCCGTCCTCGCCGGCTGGGCCGGGCGGGCGCCGGTGGCGCGGCTGCTCGCGCCGGAGGAGGTCGCGGCGGCGGTCGCCTTCCTGTGCTCGGCCCCGGCCTCCGGGTTGACCGGCGTCGCGCTGCCGGTCGACGGCGGCCTGCGCCGCGCCTTGGTCTGAGGCGGCCGTCGAGCGGCTCCCCGGGATTCTGATCGCGAGATGAATGTGTCCGTCCGAGTTGAGAGAGCTCTTTCGGCGACAGAAGAGTCCCGAGAGTGGACATTTGGTGTGAAAACGCCCACAATCCCGCGGTGACGGCGTCGGCCGTCGAGGAGGCTCCAGGGATGCCGATACAGGATCTGACGTTCGCCATTGTGGGGTCGGGCGGTGATGGGGTGGTGGTGTTGGGTGACTTCATGGCCCAGGCGGCGGCGCGCGAGGGCCTGCACTGCATGAAGGTCGAAGCCTACGGCCCCCAGATCCGGGGCGGTGAGTCGTCGTGCACCGTCCGCATCAGCGCCGTCCCGATCTTCGCCCAGGGCGATCGCGTCGACGTCATGATCGCGTTCAACTGGGCCGATTTCGGGCGCTTCAAGAGCGAGATCGTCGCGTCAGCCAATGCCGTTGTGCTCTACGAGGCCGACGACGAGACGCCGCGCGAGGAGGTGGAGCCCCACCTCGGCACCTCCGAGGGATCGCGCTGGATCCCGGTGCCGTTCACCCGGCTCGCCAAGGAGTCGGCCGGCACCGCCCTGGCCAAGAACATCGTCACCCTCGGAATCTGTTCCGAGCTGTTCGGGCTGCCCCGCGAGGGGCTGCTCCAGGCCGTGACCAAGAAGTTCTCGACCAAGAAGGCCGGGGTGCTCGAGGCCAACGTGCGCGGCTTCGAGACCGGTGAGGTGTGGGCCAAGGAGTACTCGGCCCGGGTCGCCGACAAGCACCTCGAGTTCAGCCGGGGCGAGCCGATGCTGCTGATGTCGGGCAACGAGCTGTCGGCCGTCGCCGCGCTCCACGCCGGGTGTCGGTTCTTCGCCGGTTACCCGATCACCCCGTCGTCGGAGGTCCTCCAGTTCCTGTCGGAGTGGATGCCGCGGGTCGGCGGCCACCTGGTGCAGACCGAGGACGAGCTGGCGGCGATCGGCGCGGTGATCGGCGCCTCCTTCGCCGGGGTCAAGGCGATGACCGCCACCTCGGGCCCTGGCCTCGCCCTGATGACGGAGATGCTCGGCCTCGCCGCCATGGCCGAGGTGCCGGCGGTGATCATCGACGTCCAGCGTGGCGGTCCGTCGACCGGGCTGCCGACGAAGAGCGAGCAGGCCGACCTCTGGCAGGCGCTGTTCGGCTCCCACGGCGATGCGCCGCGGGTGGTGCTCGCCCCGGCCGATGTCGAGGACTGCTTCCATACGACGGTGGCGGCCTTCAACATCGCGGAGGAGACGCAGCTGCCGGTGATCGTGCTTTCAGATCAGTTCATCGCCCAGCGGAAGGAATCCCTGTCGATGCTGACGCTCGACCACGAGGTGATCGGCCGCCAGGTGCCGACGGCCGGCGAGCTCGCGGACTACAAGCGTTACCGCGACACCAAGACCGGGATCTCGGCGATGACCTGGCCGGGCATGAAGGGCGGTGAGTACCAGACCAACGGCCTCGAGCACGATGAGGCTGGGCGGCCGAGCTCGATGCACCTCGTGCACGAGAAGATGAACGCGAAGCGCTATCGCAAGCTCCGCCAGGTGCGCGACAAGTACAGCTTCTTCCGCACCTACGGGCCGGAGAACGCGGACCTCGGCATCGTGTGCTGGGGCTCCGCCAAGGGACCGGTCAAGGAAGCGGTGCTGCGCGCCAACGGCCGCGGCGAGAAGGTCTCCGCCTTCGTGCCGCAGATGCTCTACCCGTTCCCGAATCACGACTTCCGGCATTACCTGCGCGGGGTCCGTGACGTCATCATCTTCGAGCTCAGCTACTCGGCGCAGTTCTACAAGTACCTGCGCACGTTCGAGGAGCTGCCCGACGGCCACACCTTCCTGTTCAAGCGGTCCGGGGGCAAGAACCTCACCGTCGGCGAGGTCGAGGACAAGATCCAGAAGGTTCTGGAGATCGGTGCGCTGCGGCGGGAGGTGTTGGTATGAGCGCGACTGTTGGCAACGTCAAGTTCAAGCCGGGCGACTACAAGTCCACCCTCAACCCGGTGTGGTGCCCCGGCTGCGGGGACTTCGGGGTGCTCAACGCGCTCTATCGGGCGATGTCGCAGCTCGAGATCGAGCCCTGGAACACGGTCATCCTGTCCGGCATCGGCTGCTCCTCGCGGCTGCCCGGCTACGTCAACACCTACGGCTTCAACGGTGTCCACGGCCGCGCCCTGACCCTGGCGACCGGCGTCAAGGTGGCCCGCCCCGAGCTGACCGTGATTGCGGTCGGCGGTGATGGTGACGGGCTCGCGATCGGCGGCAACCACCTCATCCACACCGCGCGCCGCAACCTCGATGTGACCTACATCCTGATGGACAACGAGATCTATGGCCTCACCAAGGGCCAGGTCGCCCCGACCACGCCGACCGGCGACAAGACCAAGTCGACGTTCTGGGGCAACCCGGAGCCGGCCGTCGATCCCTGCGAGCTCGCGATCTCGACCGGCGCGACCTGGGTCGGCCGCGGCTTCTCCGGCGACGTCAAGCTCACCACGCAGCTCATCGCCGACGCCATCAGCCACAACGGCTTCTCGTTCCTCAACGTGATGTCGCCGTGCGTGACCTGGCGCGGCGACGACCAGTTCAAGGCCCTCAAGGAGATCCTGGCCTACGTCCCCGAGGATCACGACCGCAGCGACCGGCGGGAAGCCATGAAGTACACCCGCGAGAAGGGCGTGCTGACCACGGGCGTGCTCTACGAGGTCAAGGGGCCTTCGTTCAACGACCGCCTCGAGGAGATGAAGCAGCAGGCGATGGCGGGGCGCAGCGAGCCGACGACGCGGGAGATCCTCGCGACCTTCTTCCCGAAGTTCTGAGACCCGGGCGCGAGCCGGCGGGGGATCTGGGGTAGGTCGGCCGCGGATCCGGCTTTCGGCTTCGCCTGCAGCTTCGCCGTGACGGGAGCGGAAGCGGGCGGGGCCCTCGCCCCTGCCGATCCCGGCTATAGTGTCTGCCGCCATGGATGTTGCGCCCATCCCGAAGGCCCCCCTCTCGGCGGTGCTCATCACCCGCGACGCGGAGCGGCAGCTCGAGCGCGCGCTCGCGCCGCTCGCCTTTTGCTCCGAGATCCTGATCCTGGACTCCGGATCGCGCGACCGCACGCGGGCGATTGCCGCGGCGCACGGCGCGGTATGGCACGAGCACGACTTCGAGGGCTACGGCCCGGCGAAGCGGCGGGCGGTGGCGCTGGCGAGCTGCGACTGGGTGCTCTCGCTCGACGCCGACGAGGTGCTGGACGAGCAGGCGATCACGGCGCTGGCGGGCATCGACTGGGCGGCGGCGGACCCGCGCACGTGCTGGAGCCTGCGCCGCCGGCCCTTCGTCGGGAGCCGCGAGATCCGGCACGGCGACTGGGCGCCGGACTGGGTGGTGCGGGTCTTCAACCGGCGGCACCACACAGTGTCTGCGGATCTCGTGCACGAGTCGGTGACGCCGACCGGACCGTTGCGCCGGCTCGACGGCAGCCTGCTCCACTTCACGGCGGCGGACCTCGCCGCGGTGTTCCGCCCCGACTACTACCGGCTCAAGGCCGTGGTCTACCGGCAGCGCGGCCGGCGCGCCGGGGCGCCCGTGTTGGCCTTGCGGGCGGCCGTCGCGTTCGTGCGCAGCTACCTGGTGCGGGCCGGCTTCCTCGACGGCCGGGCCGGGGTGGTGGTGGCAGTGGCGGCAGCGGCCAACGCGGTCACCGGGCTCGCGCTGGCCGCAAGCGAGACGGCGTCGGTTCCGGGGTCGGCCGATGTCGACCGTCGACCTGCGCCGGAGGGCGGCCGCGACCCCCGGTGAGCGATCGCGGGACGCCTTCCGACGGCTCGCGACGGCGTCTCAATCCGCTCTGGTATCATGATCCACCCGGAGGGCTGCATGTCTGACAACCTGGGGTCCGGCCTCGGCATCGTCGGCTACGACAGCTACGAGTTCGTGACGACCGACATCGAGCGCAGCCGGCGGTTCTACGCGGAGATGATGGATGTCGCGGAGATCGCCGAGCTGTCCGAGCGCGAGTCGGCCCGCCGCGGCGAGCACGCGTTCTATTTCGAGGCCGGCAAGGCGAGGTGGTCGTGCGTGACGCCGAGCGCGCGGGGCTCGGCCGCCGAGCGCTGGCTCAAGCGCCACCCGGACGGCGTCCGCACGGTGGCCTTCCGGATCCGCGACGCCGCCCAGGCGCGCCGGGTGCTCGGCGAGCGCGGCGCGACCGCGTGCAGCGAGCTGGAGACCGGCGAGGATCAGGAGGGTCGGCCCTACCGCTGGTTCGACATCGCGACGCCGCTCGGCGGCGTCCGCTTCCGCTTCGTCGAGCGGGCGAACGACGCGCTGCCGCCCGGCTTCGAGCCGCTTGCCGGCGGCGCCGCGGCCAACCGCCACTCCTTCCAGGTGATCGACCACATCACGTCCAACCTCCTCACCATCGAGCCGCACGTGACTTGGCTGCGCGACGTGATGGGCTTCTCCGAGTACTGGCGGGTCCACTTCCACACCGCCGACATCAACTCCTCGACCGGCGGCTCGGGCCTGGCGTCGATCGTGATGTGGGATGAGGAGTCCGGCATCAAGCTCGCCAACAATGAGCCGGTGACCCCCAACTACGAGCAGAGCCAGATCTACACCTTCGTTGAGGCCAACAACGGGCCTGGGGTGCAGCACGTCGCCTTTCATGTGCCGGCGATCGCGCCGGCGGTGGATGGGCTGCGCCGGGCCGGCATCCAGTTTCTCGACACGCCGGCCACCTACTACGACATGCTGCCGGCGCGCCTGGCTGCGCAGCGCGTCGACCGCCTCACCGAGAAGCTGGACGAGCTCAAGCGACTCGGCGTGCTGGTCGACGGCGAGGACGGGCGCTACCTGCTCCAGATCTTCATGGTCGAGGGCGGGCTGCTCTACAGCGACGAGCGCGCGGGGCCGTTCTTCTACGAGGTCATCCAGCGCCGGGGCGCGCGCGGCTTCGGCGAGGGCAACTTCCGCGCGCTGTTCGAGGCCATCGAGCGCGACCAGCAGCAGCGCGACGCTGTGCGCCGCCAGCTCGCCGCCGGCGCCGGCTCGTAGGATGCGCCAGTGCCGGTGACCGGCAGGGGAGGCGAGAGATGATCCATCGCCTGCAGCGAGGTCTCGTTCCGGACAAGCCCCACACCGTGTTCGAGGTCGACGGCCGGCTTGTCTACGAGCACTGCGTGACCCGCAAGGGCTTCGACGGGATCTACACCATCCAGTACCACCGCCGGCCGCCGCACTGGGTGCAGTCCGCGGAGGCGCTCGGCCGTCACCCCGGGTGGGCCGGGCCGGGGCTTCAGGAACCGCTGCGCCGCAGCCACTACCTGACCGGGAAGCTCGCCGGCGGGGAGACCGCGTTCCTGGCGCGGCGCCTGCTGTTTGCCAACGCCGACGCCGGCATCTGGGTCGGCCGTCCAGCGTCCGGCGACCCCACTCTGGTGGCGAACGCCGACGGCGACGAGCTGACCTTCGTGCACGCCGGTTCGGGCCGGATCGAGTGCCCGCTCGGCGTGCTCCGCTTCGCGGCGCGCGACTATCTGTACGTCCCTCAGGGCATGCCGCACCGTCTCGTGCTCGACGGCCCCGCCCACCTCCTCACCATCGAGGCCCGTAGCCCGCTACGCATCCCCAGCCAGTACCGCAGCGACGAGGGCCAGCTGAGCATGGCCGCGCCGTACACCCATCGCGATTTCCGGGCGCCCCAGTGGCCGGACGGCGGCCCGGAGGCTCTCGGCGCTCCGCGCCGGCTGGTCGTGCAGAGCGGCGGAACACTCACGGCGTTCGAGCTCTCTCACGACCCCTTCGACGTCGTCGGCTGGGACGGGCAACTGTGGCCGTTCGCGTTTTCGATCCTGGCCTTCCAGCCGAAGACCGGGCTCGTGCACCTGCCGCCGACCATCCACACCACCTTCGCCGGCGCGGGCTACGTGGTGTGCTCCTTCGTGCCGCGGGCGGTCGACTTCCACGAGCGCGCGATCCCCTGCCCCTACCCGCACTCCTCGCCCGATTGCGATGAGATCCTGTTTTACGTCAGCGGCAACTTCACCAGCCGCAAGGGCGTCGGCCCGGGCTCGATCTCGCTCCATCCGCGCGGCCTGCCGCACGGCCCGCACCCGGGTACCTACGAGGCCTCCATCGGGACGACTCGGACCGAGGAGCTGGCGGTGATGGTGGACACCTTCAAGCCGCTGTTGCCGACCGCCCACGCCGCAGCGATCGAGGACCAGGGCTACAACCTGAGCTGGGTGAAGTAGCTCGCTCGCCGCGCGCAGGTCGCAGGCCCCTGCGCGCATCCTACCGGTTTGCCCGACCTGCCTCCGCCCTGTGCGCGCCGAGAAGGATGCGCTGCGCGCATCCAGAAGCGGGGAAGAGGGCAGAGCGCCGCAGCTAGGCGGCCATCCTGCCACCCGCGCCTTCCACGAACGTCGATTCGGCGTGAGCGCTCAACCGTTCACTGCGGTCGCCGGCCCTCGAGTCGCTGAGCCCGCTCGCGGCGCGTGGCTAGCCGATCGGGGCGGCCGCCGGGTCGCCGGCGAGGCGGACCAT
>PQAJ01000269.1 GCA_003105185.1 Holophagae bacterium | reverse complement strand
GCATCCGCCAGGTGATGCGGGTCCTGCCCCCCTCCGGCACGATCAGGAACGTGCCCTCGGCAGTGCTCTGCCCGCCGAACTCGTAGCCGATCCGGACCACGTGGTACGGCTCGACGGCGAGCACGCGCTGGCTTCCCGAGGTGAACGGCGGCGAGCCGCCCGTCCACGCGATCGCGGCGCCCACGCCGTGCTCCGGTCCGTCGAGCGTCGAGGCCGGGGCTGGGCCGAGGTCGTTCGATGGGAACCACTCGGCGAAGCGAGTGAAGCCGTCGAGCAGGGTGAACACGGTGGACGGCGTAGCCGCGACCGTGATCGAGCGCTCGGTCTCGGCCGATCCTGGGAGCAGCAGGGAAACGACCACCGCGAGCACAACTACGCCCGCCAGGCCGGCCAGCAGGACGGTGAGGAATCGGGTCAGAGTTGCCATCGATGCCGCCTCCTTGGACCGGTGTGCGCGACGTCGCCGTGCGACGAGCTGCGGAGCAGGACCCGACATTCGCGGTGGGCCGGGGGCGGAGCATACCACGGTGGGCGAGGGCTCGGTCGGCGCTCGTGCGGCGCTACGAATCGCGATCCGCCGCCTCGACAAGTCGGCGTTCGAGATACGAGAAGAATGGGTTGTAGCGAAGGCGCGTGAAGAGCTCGATCGGAACCGAGAGGAGCTCACGCTCGCCGCGTGGTTCGACGCTGCCGAGGGGAACCCCCCACTCGGGGATGCCCGCCCCGCCGTCGCCATAGACGGGATCGTCAGGCGGGAACGGAACCGACACGTGCGACAGCGAGAACACGCCGAGCGGCCATGAAAGCCCGAGTGGCTCATCGACTGGCAGGCCGCTGCCCGGCGACCAGGTGCGAGCGACGACCTGCTGGGTGTCGCTGTCGGCGTTGGTGACCAGCGTCAGCCGGAACGGCGGGCCGGGGGGCTCGCACAATTCTGCCAGCCGTTGCGTGGGGTCATCCGCGAAGTACTCCTGCATGTACGACACGCGGTTGATGTCGAAGACGACGAGCTCGCTTTCGGTTCCTGCGAGTGAGAGGAACAGGCTGTCCAGCACCGCCGAGGTGCGCACGGTCGCGTCGGCCGCCGACTGAAAGGCGAGGATGGGCGGCAGCTCCGTGGCTCGTCCGGCGCCGACGAGGCGGTCGAACTCCCTGCGCAGCTCGGCGATCAATCGGTGGGTCTGAAAGGCGGCGCTCTTGGGGAACGAGTTGTACTTGAAAGGGTCGTGCTCGGGGTAGATCGTGTGCCAGCGGAACTTCTCGAAGAACGGCAGCAGGCTGAGGGGCTGGTGCCATCTGCCCATGGCGGCGAAAGGCGAAACCCCAACCGCGGGCGAAATCAGGACCAGGCGGCTCGGCCTGCCGAGCGCCGGATCGGCGATGGCGGCCAGTGCGTGGTCAAGGGCGAGCGTGCCTCCGTTGGAGTAGCCGACGATCCAGAACGGATCGTCGGCGCCGACCTGTGCCCTGGCGTGGGTCGCGCCGATGCGAACTGCGGCTCGCCAGTCCTGGCGGGTGATGTTGTCGAGCGCTGCTGGCACCGTGCCGTGGCCCGGCAACCGCAGTCCGAGAACGTAAAACCCGCGGTCGCGCAAGATCTCGCCGGTTCGGCGCAAGCTGTACGGCGAGTCGGTGAGGCCGTGGAGCAGCAAGGCGGACCCGCGCACAACTGGGGGCCGCAGCTCGAAGCTGCGGTTCCAGTTGACCGGGAAGGTGACCGGGTCGTTGCGGCCGCCTTGTAGGTACCGTCCGAGCGGCAAGGCGGCCTGTGCGGCGGATGCGACGACGGCCTCCAGCTGCGCGAAGACCTTGCGCTCGTGCCCGATGTAGTGAGCGAGGTCCGCACCGGCGATCGCGTCCCGCGCCCGAAAATCGGCGTCGAGGTGGGCAGTGTGCCAGACCTGGAGTGCGGGCATTCGCCGCGACGAGATTGCCAGCCAGAGGTAGACGGCCGTTGCCACGCTCAGCGCGACTGCCGGCAGCCAGAGTGCCAGTGATGGCATCGCTTGCATCAGCTGCTCGATGGGATCCATGCTACCAGACGCTCCGCGCATGCCGTCGATGGAGTAGCATGGGAGCGGGCACCCCGGTGCGGTCCGGTGCGACCGGCGTGCGGCCGGTCCACGGCAGCGGTGGTCTCAGAGCACGACGGCGGAGGTGACGAGGTGGCGCTGGCCGGCAAGCTCGAGGACGTACAACCTGCCGAGATCCTCCAGTTCCTGGCAATGTCCGAAAAGACGGGGAAGCTGACCTTCACCACCGGCACCGCCGAAGGCCTGATCGTCTTCCGGAAGGGGCGGATCGTCTACGCCGCCTCGAGCTCGCTGCGCGAGACCTTCGGCAGCATCGCCATGAGCTTCGGCTTCGTCAACGAAGACCAGCTGAACCAGGCGCTGCTGCTGCAGCACCGGTCGCGAATCGACAAGCGGCTCGGCTCCATCCTGGTCGAGCTGGGCGCCCTTTCATCCGACGATCTGCACAGACTGCTGCAACATCAGGTGATGCAGGTGCTCCGCGAGATGTTCGCCTGGGATCGCGGCTTCTTCAGGTTCCGGAACCTCGACATCGAGGAATCGGGCGATGTCGAGGTTGACGCCCGCGACTTGCTCGTCGACACGCCGCTCGATGCCCAAAGGGTGGCCCTCGACGCGGCGCGGCACCGCGATGAAGAGGACCGGGATAGTGGGGTGAAGCGGTCGCGCGCCAGGGCTCGCCTCCGCGCCGCGGAGACGAGCGACCCTGAGGCCCCTGACCACGCCTCGCTCGGTGCCCTGATGGGAGACGTTGCTGCGCCGCTGGTGACCGCAGAGACGGTGCGCGAGGTGTTCGGGACGGCCTCGAGGGTGTTCTCGCGGGGCGTCATTCTCGCCGTCCACGGTCACAGCATGCGCGGGCTGGCCCAGTTCGGCCTGGCCGAAGGCGATGATCCCCCGAGCCAGCGAGTGCGCCGACTGTGGCTTCCCGTCGACGGCCCTTCGGTGGCCGCCCAGGTCGTCACCACCGGCGCCGCCTTCCGCGGCGCACCGGATCGCAACCGCTGGAACGAGGCCCTGTTCGGCGTGCTCGGGGGCGGTTGGCCGGGCGAGGC
Organism: Holophagae bacterium; assembly: GCA_003105185.1. Taxonomy (GTDB): domain Bacteria; phylum Acidobacteriota; class Thermoanaerobaculia; order Thermoanaerobaculales; family Sulfomarinibacteraceae; genus FEB-10. The sequence goes on along the minus strand of PQAJ01000269.1, from coordinate 43,326 downwards.
CGTCGCCTTGCCGGTGATCGTCGACGGGCGAGTGGTGCTGGTGTTTTACGGCGACAACGAGCCGGACGACCTGCCGGTGGGATCCACCACGGCGCTCGAGAAGCAGCTCGCCGTCGTGGCCGCCACGCTCGTGAGAACGAGGGCCTAGGATCTAAGGGATAGGGCCCACGCTCGCGACCGGTCTTGTCACGGCGACGCCGGATCCGGCTCCGCGTGCGCCAAGATGGCAGCGCCCGCAACCGCCCGCTCCGGTGGCGTGATCGTGCGCACGGAAGCCGGCGGTCGGTCGCGCTAGCTTCGACGGGGAAGGCCGATCACACAGCGGAGGAAGGTATGTGGAAAAAGGGAGACAGCGAGGAGACCGGCGTCGGCGACAGCAGCCCATCGCGGCCAGTGTTGAGCTCGCCAGGCGTCGATCGACCACCGCGTGGGCCGCGCGAGGCCGCGACCATCGGTCCCTCGATCACGATCCGTGGCGACGTGACCGGTGACGAGGACCTGACGATCCAGGGCCGCGTCGAGGGCACCGTCACCCTCAAGCAGCACAACGTCTCCGTCGGCCCGGAAGGCAGGGTCGATGCGAGCATCCACGCGCGCTCGGTGACGGTCGAGGGCGAAGTCAAGGGCGACCTCCACGGGGAGGAGCAGGTCGTGCTCAGGAAGACCGCCCGGGTACAGGGGAACGTCCAGGCGCCGAGGGTGACCGTCGAGGACGGGGCTCGGTTCCGCGGGGGCATCGACATGGGAGAGCCAGCGAGCGCCGCGTTGGCATCGCCGACGCGGAAGCCCGAGCCGACGAAAACCGCCGAGACACCGCCACGCCCCAGCCCGAGCGCTGCGCCCGGCGCTGGCAGGACGTGAACCGGCTTCGCCACCACGACAGCGGGGGCGACGCCCGTGGCGATGGCGGGGAGGCTGGCCTGGGGGCCATCGAGGAGCACCGGTCGCCAGGCCTCAAGGCGGCGCTGGCTGGCGCCGCGGCCCGACCCGGTTGCCGGGTCCTCGATCTCGGACCGGTGGTGCCCGCAAACATCGCCTTCCTGGCGCGCTTTGCGAGCCACGTTTCGATCGCGGATCTGAGTGAGGACGACGGCGGCGGCACCGGCCCCCATCATTGGCGGGAAAGGCTGGCGGTCGCGGTCGGTTGGTTCGACCTCGTGATGGTCTGGGACTACCTGAACCGCCTCGACCGGCAGGACGCGCGCGATCTGGTCGACCGGCTGAGGTCCGTCACCCGGCCAGGGGCGGTCCTGTTCCTGCTCAGCCACGAGGGACCAGAGATGCCCGCCCGTCCAGTGAAGTACGAGATCCTCGGCGAGGAGACGATCCGCTACCGGCCGGCCGACGGTGGTTCCGTTGCCGCTCCCGCGATCCTTCCGGCCGAGGTGGGACGGTTGCTGGCGGGCTTCCGCGTTGACGCCTCGTTCCTCTTGCGGCATGGGGTGCGGGAGTACGTCGCCGTGCGCGCCGTGTGACGTCGATCACATTCTGTGATATGGTTCCGGCAACGGCGTGTGTGTATCCGGAGGACGAATGTCCAGGGTCGGGTCGAAACGCGCGCTTCACGGACCCCTCCGCAGGCAGCGGCCCGTCGAGGTGTGCAGCGCATGTTCGATCGGCCGGGTTCGATGTCCAGCGCCGGTACATGGGGCCGATGATAGACTGAATGAATCGGGGAAGCTGCGGGCTCACCGCGGGAGCTGGTCCACGATGTCATGGTCGAACGGATGATCTTGGCGGTGCGAGGCCCTGGTGCGCCGTCGGTACAGTGGTGCGGGGGCGGCCGGTGAACCTGCTGCCGCCGATTCTGCTGGTCGACACCAACGCGGCGGACCGCGACCTCGCGTCGCTGGTGCTCAACGGTGCGTTTGGCGAGGTCGCGGTCGAGCCGATCGGGGATGCTAGCGCGCTGACCAGGGCGCTCGCCGCCCGCCGCTTCGGGCTGGTCATCACCGAGCTCGAGCTCGGATGGATCGGCGGCACCGAGGTCGTGCGCCTGGTTCGCGAGCTCGAGCCCAACTGCGCGGTGATCCTGTTCACGCGGCTGCTCTCCGCCGAGCTCGTGGACGAGGCGATCCGGCTCGGCGTGGACGCCTACGTCTCCAAGGACAGCGCTGGCTACACTCGGCTGCCGTTCGCGGTCCGCAGTGCGCTCTATCGCGCCCGCAGGCGAGCGATGGAAAACGCGCGGGAGGCGCCGTACCGGAGGGTCTTCGAGGACCTCCCGGTCGGCATCTTCGTGGCCACCAGCGACGGCGAGATCTTGGAGGCGAACGCCGCCCTGGCGCGGGTCCTCGCCTTCGACTCGCCCGAGGAGTTGACGCGGCGCTCGCTGCGGCACTTCTTCGTGCAGGAGGGCGCCGCCGAGCGCTGGCGGACAACGCTTGAGAAGGCCGGCTCGATCGAGGGCTTCGAGGCCGAGCTGCGCAAGGCGGACGGCGCGCCGGTCCGGGTCCGCCTGCGCACGTCGTTCGTCGAAGGCGAGCTCGCCCGGACCCGCCAGCTGCTCGGCATGGTCGAGGTGGTCGCATCACCGGCCGCCGATCGCGAGGGCGCTGCCGCTCGGGCGCCGGCTGGGCGGTCGCGCGACGAGCTCGAGCAGATGGCCTACGTGGTTTCACACGACCTCCAACAGCCGCTCAACGTGGTCGGGCGATTCCTGGACCTGCTCGCCGAACGGGAATCCGAGCAGCTCACCGCCACCGGCCGCGAGTACCTCGAGCACGCCATGAACGGCGCCGCGAACCTGCAGCGGATGATGGACGCGATGCTGCGCTACGCGCGGGTCAACACCGGGGAGCAGCGCTTCGACCTGGTCGACCTCAACCGGGTCCGGGAGCGTGTCGTCGAGACCCTGGACAAGGAGATCTCGGACCTCGACGCCGAGGTCACCTCCGACGAGCTGCCGCTGGTGATGGCCGACGAGACGCAGATGGAGCAGCTGTTCCAGAATCTGCTGTCCAACTCGCTGAAGTTCCACGGTGTCGAGCCGCCCAGGATCCACATCGGGGTCAGCGAGGATCCGGATGCGTGGACGGTGAGCTTTCGCGACAACGGCATCGGGATCGCTCCGCGCGACGCGGAGCGGATCTTCCAGATGTTCCAGCGGCTGCACACGCAGGACGAGTACCCGGGGACCGGCATCGGCCTCGCGGTCTGCAAGAAGATCGTCGATCGACACGGCGGCAGGATCTCGGTCGAGTCGTCGGTCGGGCGGGGAGCGACCTTCCACGTGACCCTTCCGAAGAGCACGGGCGCCGAGGCGGGAGGGGACTGGTGAGGCGGCGCGACTGGGAGTCGCCGGTGCGGGTGCTCGCGGTCGAGGACAGCCCGGAGGACGCGGCGCTGGTGCGGAGCGTCCTGACCGGGGAGCCTGGCTCGCGCTTCGAGCTCACCATCCGCGACCGGCTCCAGGCCGGCCTCGACCACCTCGAGCAGGAGGACGTCGACATCGTCCTGCTCGACTTCTCGCTGCCGGACAGCAAGGGCCTCGACACCTTCCGGCGCGTCAACGCCGAGCATCCCGAAGTGCCGATCATCGTGCTCACGAGCCTCGAGGACGACGCCGTGGCCGTGCAGGCGGTCGCCGAGGGCGCGCAGGACTACCTGGCCAAGCGCTACCTGGATGCGAGGCTGCTGAAGCGCTCGATTCGCTACGCCCTGGAGAGGCATCGCAGCGAGGAGGCGCTCCGCGAGAGCGAGGAGCGCTACGCGCTGGCGATCCGCGGCGCCAACGACGGGCTCTGGGACTGGAACCTGGAAACCGGTGCGATGTACCTGTCGCCGCGCTGGAAGATGATGCTCGGCTACGGCATCTACGAGGTTGGCGAGCGACCGGACGACTGGTTCCGGAAGGTCCACCCGGACGACCTCGACGAGCTCCGCTCCGCCCTTCAGGCGCACTTCGAGGGGGATGACGAGCACTTCGAGCACGAGCACCGGATGCTGACCCGCGGCGGTGAGATCCGCTGGATGCTGACCCGGGGCGTGGCCGTCCGCAACGAGGATGGGAAGGTCTCCCGGATGGCCGGGTCGCTCACCGATGTCACCGCGCGCAAGGTGGCCGAGCAGCAGCTGGTCTACGACGCCTTCCATGACGGGCTGACCGGGCTTGCCAACCGCGCCCTGTTCATCGACCGCCTGGGTGTGGTCCTGTCCGCCCGCCGCCGCCAGCCCTCGTTCCGCTTCGCGGTCCTCTTCCTCGACCTGGACCGGTTCAAGAACATCAATGACAGCCTCGGCCACAGCACCGGGGACAAGCTGCTCCAGGACATCGCGCGCCGGATCGAGAAGACCCTGCGGCCGGGCGACACGATCGCCCGTCTTGGCGGCGACGAGTTCGCGATCTTGCTCAGCCATGTGGAGGACCTCGGCGACGCGGTCCACGTCGCCGAGCGGATCCAGGAGATCATCTCGACCGCGGTCGTCATCAGCGCGCACGAGGTCTACGTGACGGCGAGCATCGGCATTGCACTGTCGAGCGACGAGACGCGGGGGCCGGAGGACATCCTGCGCGACGCGGACATCGCAATGTACCGCGCCAAGGCGGCCGGCCGCGCCCGCTATGAGGTCTTCGACTCCGAGATGCACCGCCACGCGGTCCGGTTGCTCGCCCTCGAAACCGAGCTGCGTCGCGCCATCGAGCGCGAGGACTTCGTCATGCACTACCAGCCGATCGTGGCCCTCGCGAACGGCCGGATCGTCGGTTTCGAGGGCCTGGTGCGCTGGAACCACCCCGAGCGCGGGCTGGTCGCGCCTGGCCACTTCATCGGCCTGGCCGAGGAGACCGGCCTGATCGTCCCCTTGTGCTGGTTCACGCTGCGCGAGTGCTGCCGGCAGGCCAGCCGATGGCAGGCGTTGTTCCCCCAGGAGCCGCCGCTGTTCATCAGCGTCAACGTGTCGGGCAAGCTGTTCATGCAGCCGGACGCCGTGGAGCGGCTGGTCGCGATCCTTGAGGAGAGCCGGCTGCCGCCCTCGAGCCTGCGGCTGGAGGTGACCGAAAACGTGGTCGTGGACCACGGCGATGAGGTCATGGCCAAGCTCACGCGGCTGCGCGCGCTCGGCGTCCAGCTCAGTATCGATGACTTCGGCACCGGCTACTCGTCGCTCAGCTATCTGCAGCGCTTCCAGTACGACTCGCTCAAGATCGATCGTTCGTTCGTCAGCACCATGGGGCTCACCAGGGACTCCAGGAACATCGTGAAGACCATCCTCAACCTGGCCGACGTGCTGGGCATCGGGGTGGTGGCCGAGGGGGTCGAGACCGAGGAGCAGGCGATCCGGCTGCGGCAGATGGAGTGCCCGCTCGGCCAGGGTTATTGGTTTGCGAGGCCGCTCAACCGCGACGCCGCGACCGAGCTGATCGCCGCGCCGCCCCGCTGGTACGGCAGCCCGCTCGGCACACCGGGCGTGGCGCAGTAGCGAACCCACCTCCGGCCAGGATCTGGGATCTGGGGGATCGACATCCCTCCACCCGTGCCCGTCTCCGTGCCCGGGCCCGATTCCGGGCGGGGGGTGGATGCTGGATCTGACGGCTCGGTCCCCCTCGCGCCCGTTTCCCTGTTACCGATGCAGACGCAGATCGTCCGTTTCGGAGACGGAGACGGAGACGGAGACGGAGACGGAGACGGAGACGGAGACGGAGACGGAGACGGAGACGGAGACGGAGACGGAGACGGAGAGCACTAACAACTGGGGCCTCGAGGCGTGGCGCCCGGCCTTGGCCCGCCGCCAAAACCGGGCTACCGTGGCAGCGTTCCGAGTGGGGGGGCCTGATGGCGATCTGCAAGGGGCGCTCGACGGCTGCGTCGGTCATCCTGGTGCTGCTCGCGGCGACGGCCGGCGGCGCGGCCGGCGACTTTCCGACGCTCGACGAGCTGTTCGGAAGCGATCGCTTCGACGACACCGCGCCGGACCTCATGCTGTGGCTTCCGGACGGCAGCGGATTCCTCTTCCGTGACACGCGCGATGGCACGCCGGGGCTGTTCCGGCAGGCCGTGGCGAGCGGCGCGACCGAGCGTCTCGTCGACTGGGAAGCGCTGCTCAGCGACCTCTACCGGCGGCGGCCCGCGTACCTCAAGCCCGTCATGGACGACGTCAACACCCACCCCGGCATGGGCTCCTCGCCGACTCTCGCCCCGGACGGCCGCCACCTAGTCGGCGTCGCGGCCGGTGACCTCTACCTGCTCGAGCTGGCGAGCGGCACTGCGCGCTTCCTTACCGACTCTGTGGCACCCGAGCGCTTTGCCAGCTTCAGCCCCGACGGCCGCGAGCTCGCCTTCGTGCGCGACGGCGACCTCTATCGCCTCGAGCTGGAGAACGGCAGCGAGCACCGGCTCACCGACCGGGGGGCCAACGCCGGGCTGCTCAACGGCGCGGCGGACTGGGTCTACGAGGAGGAGTTGAACGTCACGCGCTCGTTCTGGTGGTCTCCCGGCGGCGACCGGATCCTGTTCGTCCAGTACGACACCTCGCCGATCCCGGCGTTTCCGATCAGCGACGAGCTCAGCGCGGTCGCCGGGCTCGAGTGGCAGCGCTACGCGAAGGCCGGCGGCGCCAACGCGATCGTCCGGCTCGGCGTGGTCGACGCCGCGGGCGCCACGATTCACTGGATTGCGACCGGGGTGGGGGACGGCTACCTGGCGCGCGCGGGATGGCTGCCGGGCGGTCGCGAGGTCTGGTTCGAGGTGCTCAACCGTGATCAGACCCGGCTCGAGCTGCGCGCTGCGGCGCCGGGCGCGGGCTCGTCGCGCCTGCTCGTGGCCGACGAGGCTCCCGACTGGGTGAATGTTCGCGACGACCTCACCTTCATCGGCGGCGACCGCTTCGTCTGGTCGTCCGAGCGCGATGGCTGGCGGCACCTCTACCTGTACGGCCTCGACGGGCGGCTGATCCGCCGGCTGACCAGCGGCAGCTGGCAGGTGGAGGCGGTCTACGGGCTCGACAGCGACCGGACCGGCGTCATCTTCTGCGCCAATGCCGAGGATCCGCGCGAGCGCCATATCTACCGGGTCGGGCTCGAGGGCGGCCCGCCCCAGCTGCTGACGCCGTCCGCCGGCACGCACGAGGCGATGCTCGCGCCGGACGGCCGCCACCTCCTCGACACCTTCTCGAGCCTGGACACGCCGCCTCGGCTCGACCTCTACACGGCGGCGGGTCGTCGCGTGCGCACGGTCGACGACGGCGCCATCCCGGCGCTCGCGGGCGTGAAGCTCGTCCTGCCCGAGCTGGGGACGCTCGCGGCCGACGACGGCGAGCTGCTCTACACCTGGATGTTCCGGCCGCCCGACTTCGATCGGGCGAAGAGGTACCCGGCGCTCGTCTACGTCTACGGCGGACCCGGCGACCAGCTGGTCGTGAATCAGTGGGGCGGCACCCGGCTGCTCTACCAGATGCTCCTGGCGCGGAAGGGCCTGATCGTTTTCACCGTCGACAACCGCGGGTCGTGGGGCCGCGGCCACGCGTTTGAGGCGGCCGTCCACCGCCGGCTCGGCCAGCTCGAGCTCGCCGACCAGCTCGCGGGGGTCCGCTTCCTGGTGAGCCAGCCGTGGATCGATCCCGAGCGGATCGGGATCTATGGGGGCAGCTATGGCGGCTACATGGTCCTGATGGCGATGAACCGGGCGCCCGGGCGCTTCGCTGCCGGCATCGCCTACGCGCCGGTGACTGACTGGCGGCTCTATGACTCGATCTACACCGAGCGCTACATGGACCGGCCCGACGACAACCCCGACGGCTATCGGGAGGGCTCGCCGATCAACTTCGCTTCCGGGCTCGACGGCTCGCTGCTGATCTGCCACGGGACGATGGACAACAACGTCCACCTCCAGCACACGCTGCAGATGGCCAACGAGTACCAGAAGGCCGGCAGGCTGTTCGAGCTGATGGTCTACCCCCGAGTCCGCCACGGAGTGCGGATGTCGCAGCGCCGGCTGCACTTCCACAAGCTCAAGACCGACTTCCTGGAGCACCGCCTGATCGGCAGCAGTGGGGGCGGCTGAGAGACGCGCCGCTCGGGCGCGCACCACCCGGCCCTTGAAGCGGCGGAGGCCCCGGCCGCTCGGTAGCGGCGGCGCCATCGACACGACCCGCCGTTCGCAGCGCGGGACGGGTGCCGGGGTGGGCCCGGGTTCAGGGCGGGGCGCTCGGGCCCCACAGCTCCTCGAGCCGCTGGTCGCGGCCGCAGGCATCGTGGTAGCGCTGGTAACGAACCGGGTTCTTTCGGTAGTAGTCCTGGTGGTAGTCCTCAGCCGGGTAGAAGTCGCCCGCAGCGACGATCCGGGTGGCGATCGCAACGGCGATGGCACCGCTGCGCTCGAGCTCGGCCCGCGATCGTTCAGCCGCCAGCCGCTGCGCCTCATCGTGGTAGAAGATGGCCGTCCGGTACTGGGTGCCGCGGTCGCAGAACTGGCGGTTGGCGACCGTCGGGTCGATGTTGCGCCAGTAGACCTCGAGCAGCCGCTCGTAGCTGACGCGCGCCGGGTCGTAGCGGACCTGGATCGCCTCGGTGTGGCCGGTGCTGCCCGAGGAGACCTCCTCGTAGGTCGGGTTGGGCAGGGTGCCTCCGGTGTAGCCGGAGGTCGTGGAGAGCACGCCGTCGAGGGCGTCGAACACCGGCTCCATGCACCAGAAGCAACCGCCGGCGAAGGTGGCGACGGCGGTGGCCGGCGGTTCCTCGGCGGCAAGCGTCGGGCCGCCGGCAACAGCCGCCGCGGACAGCAGGTACGGCAGCACTCGAATCACCGGTTTCATCAGCTTCTCCCCTCGACAGCCGTCAGCCGGGTCGCCCCGGCGGCTCACAGAGGGAGAACATCAAGGGACCCGAGATCAGTCCCGGGTCCAGTCCGCGTGGAGGTCGAGCAGGGCGAGGACGCCGAGCAGGACGGCGCTGATCGCGATCACCAGGACCGGGTTGCCGGCCTCGGCGGGCAGCGTCGGCGCCAGGGCGCGGATGTCGAGGGCGCCGAGCCACTGCCGCACGTGGGGCCATCCCCAGCGGGCGAGCGGCACCGCGAGCAGGACGGCGGCCACCAGCGAGGCCCGCTGGATGACCGTGATCAGGCGGGTGGCCCGCTCGGCGACGGCCGAGCGTTGCTCGAGGCTGGCGCGCCACCACAGGTAGGCCGGGTCGGGCAGCGGTCGCGGCGGCCCTGCCGCCGCCTCGCGGCGCAGGAAGGTCGCCACGAGCAGCGTCTCGGCGCACCCGGCGCACCCGGCGGCATGCTGCCGCAGCTCCTCGGGAAGCTCGCCCGCCGCCATGGCGGCAAGCAGCTCCGGCTCGCGCCCGCAGGTGGTGCCGCTCATGGCGCCATCCCCTTTCCCCGCAGCACATCGGCCATCCGCCGCCGCGCTCGGAACAACAGTGGCCGGATGCTGTCGCTCTTCAGGCCGACGGCGGCGGCGATCTCGTGGTGGCTCATGCCCTCGACGTAGGCGAGCCATAGCAGCTGGCGCTCGCGCGGCGTGAGCTCGCGCAGCACCTTGGCCAGATCGGTCCGGCGCTGGACGTCTGCCTCGTGGTCTGTCGAGTCGCGGGTCTCCACCAGCTCCGCGGTCTCAAAGCGGCGGCGCCGGTAGCGGTCCTTGAGCAGGTTGGTGGCGATGCGGAACAGGTAGTTCTTGCGGTGGTTGTCGTCGTTGACGCGGACGTCGGAGCGAATGAGCCGGAAGTACGACTCCTGGAGCAGGTCCTCGGCGACGGTTGGGCTGCTGGTGGCGGCCACGAGGTAGGCCTGAAGCTGGCGCGAGGTGCGCTCGTAGAACAGCCGAAAGCTCTGCTCATCCATGGCCGGTGCGCTGGAATCCGCCGCTTCCAGCGTAGCCGGGATCAGCGTGATGTCCATTGCTGCGCCCAGGATTCTCGCGCCGGCGGTTGCTGGGGCGATCATCCGGCCTCACGAGCTCTCCGGCAGCCGACTCGCCGAACCGCCGCCGTTGATCAGGCCCCAGGACTTGGACAGCAGGTAGGCGACGCCCCCGGACAGGCCGAAGCCGATGCCGAGCGCCACGCCGAGCGTGCCCAGGAACGCGAGCGCCTCGTCGGCGCCCGTGATGCGACCCTCGAGTGCGAGGCAGGCGACGCCGCCGGCTAGCAGCACCAGACAGACCTGGACGGAGCCGAGGATCCTCAGGTGGGGGTCGGACCGCTCGACGGTCGCGGACTGCAAGAAGCGCTCGCCGGCGTCTCCCTGCAGGTACTGCGCCAGCTCCTGGGAGGTCGAGAACTTGTCGAGCAGCTTCGACTGTAGGTCGTACTGCAGCTGCGACAGCTTGACCCGGCGCCGGTGGGTCAGGAAGAGCTTGAGGATCCACCCCAGCACGAGCAGGACGCCGACTGGGCCGATGACCTCTGCGAGATCTTGCATGGGACTGCCTCCGTCGAGGGGATTGCCCTCGTTTTGCCACTACAACGCGGCGCCGGGCGCATCGGTTAACAGCCGAAACCCAGGGTCTGCCGGCACGTACGTTCTCCTGAGCGCCGAATCCAGGGATCTCGGCAACCTCGAAGAGGCGGCCCGGCGCAGCCCGGGAGGCCGAGGTGGCCAACGATGGGGGTCGTAAGCACATGACGAAGAAGCGAATCCTGCTCGGCTTGCTGGCTGTCGTGATCGTGGCGGTGGTTGTCGTTACGGCCCTCGGACGGAACCGCGGTGACGACGGTCTGGCGGTGGAAGTGGCGGCGGTCGACCGGAGCACGGTCGTCCAGACGGTGACCGCCACCGGCAAGATCCAGCCCATGGTCCAAGTCAACATCTCGGCTGACGTCAGTGCCAAGATCACCCGCCTCGGGGTCGACGAGGGCGACTGGGTAGAGAAGGGGACGCTGCTGGTGGAGCTCGACCGGGAGCGCTACGTGGCGGAGGTCGAGTCGCAGGAGGCGAACCTGAGCGCCGCCCAGGCGCAGGCCAACCTCGCCAGGGAGAACATGGTCAAGGCCCAGAAGGACTACGAGCGCAGCCGGCAGCTCTATGATCGCAGCCTGGAGTCGCAGGCTTCGCTCGACGCCATGTACGCGTCGGCCGAGGTCGAGAAGGCGCGCTACCAGTCGACCCGGGACCAGGCTGAGCAGGCCAAGGCCGCCGTGCGCCAGGCCAGGGACGCGCTGTCCAAGACCACCATCTACTCGCCGATGGCCGGAACGATCTCGATGCTCAACAAGGAGGTCGGCGAGATCGCCCTCGGGTCACAGTTCCAGGAGGACGTGATCATGGTGGTCTCCAACCTGCAGGGCATGGAGGCGCTGGTCGACGTCGATGAGAACGACATCGTCCTCGTGTCGGTCGGCGACGAGGCCACGATCGAGGTCGACGCACTACCCGACGTGAAGTTCAAAGGCGAGGTGACCGAGATCGCGAACAGCGCCAAGATCTCCGGACAGGGCAGCTCCGACCAGAAGACGGAGTTCGAGGTCAAGATCGCTGTGCTCGACCCGGGCACCCGGCTCCGGCCTGGGATGACCGCCTCGGCGGAGATCGTGACCGAGGTCCGGGAAGCCTGCCTCGGAGTGCCGATCCAGAGCGTGACCGTCCGCACCGTGGAGCAGCTCGGGGTCGGTAAGAACCTGGGTGAGAGCGAGAGCGGAACGCCGCGGTTCCTGCCCGACGACGAGGGCTTCGTCGAGGTCGTGTGGGTGGTCGAGAACGGCACCGCGAAGGCGCGCCAGGTCAAGACCGGGATCCAGTCCGACACCCACATCGAGATCCTCGAGGGCCTCGCCGAAAGCGATCAGGTGGTCGTCGGCAGCTACCGGGCGATCAGCCGTGACCTGAGGGACGGGGTCGCAGTCGAGATCGGCGGTGGCGCCGAGGGGCGCGACCGGGAGGGATGATCCGATGGCCCTCGAGCTCCGGGACGTGAACAAGACCTACGAGATGAACCATGTCGGCGTGCACGCTCTGCGCGGCGTCTCGTTCTTGCTCGCTGAGAATGAGTACGTCGCGATCATGGGCCCGTCAGGGTCCGGAAAGTCGACGCTGATGAACATCATCGGCTGCCTCGACGTGCCGAGCTCTGGTCAGTACCTGATCGACGGCCAGGACGTCAGCACGTTCGGTGAGGACCGCCTGGCAGAGGTCCGCAACTCGAAGATCGGCTTCGTCTTCCAGACGTTCAACTTGCTGCCGCGCGCCGACATCTTTCACAACGTCGAGCTGCCGCTGATCTACCGCGGGCTGCGGCCGGCGCGGCGGCGCGAGCTGGCGATGGCAGCCATCGAATCGGTCGGCCTGGCCGATCGGATCAAGCACAAGCCCAACGAGCTGTCGGGCGGCCAGCGCCAGCGCGTGGCGATCGCCAGGGCCCTGGTCAACGACCCGTCGATCATTCTCGCCGACGAGCCCACCGGAAACCTCGACACCGCGACCGGCGCTGAGATCATGGCGATCTTCGACGAGCTGCAGGCGAAGGGCAACTCCATCCTTCTGGTCACCCACGAGGAGGATGTCGCACGGCACGCGCACCGGGTCATCCGCCTTCGTGACGGTTTGGTCGAGTCCGACGCTGTGCGTCGAGAGGCGGCATGAGTTCGCTTCACGGGACGTTCGAGGCGGCGCGCATCGCGCTCGCCGCGCTGCGGGCGAACACCGCTCGGGGCGTGCTCACCACTCTTGGCATCATCATCGGCATCCTTGCCGTGGTGACAACGATGACCGCCGCCAATGGCCTGTCGAACTCGTTCAAGGAGAGCGCCTCCGTGATCGGCGCCGACGTGCTCTTCGTGTCGCGGACTCCGTGGATCGTGATGGGCCGCTTCTTCCAGTTCCGCAACCGTCCCAACCTGACCCTCAAGGAGGCTGAGAAGCTGGAGCGGCAGCTCCACAGCGCGATCGCCGTCAACCCGAGCTCAGAAACGCAGCGCCCGGTCAAGTTCGGCAACGAGACCCGGGACAACATCCGCATCATCGGCACCACCCACAAGCAGATGCTGGTGTCGAGCGCAGTGCCCGAGCAGGGGCGCTTCTTCAACGCCTACGATGTCCAGGCCAAGCGTCGTGTCTGCGTCATCGGCAAAACGATTCACGAGCAGCTGTTCGAAGGGCTCGACCCGATCAACAAGAACTTGAAGGTGGGCCGCTACGACTTCCAAGTGATCGGAGTCATGGAGAAGCAGGGGAGCGCCGGCACCTTCGGGGGACCCGACTTCGACAGCCAGGTGTTCGTTCCGGTGACGACCTTTGTCAAGCTGTTCGGCGGCTTCAACCGCAACTTCGACTTCGCAGTGAAGGCTCCCGCCGGGGCAAGCCTCGAGGACTACGAGTTCGAGGTGATCGGCGAGATGCGCAAGATCCGCCGGCTGCACCCGAACCAGGAGGACGACTTCGCCATCAACAAGATGGAGTCGCTGTTGGACGCCTTCAACAACGTGATGCGGGTCGTCCTGCTGGTAGGCCTCGCGATCACCGGCATTTCGCTCTTCGTCGGCGGCGTCGGCGTCATGAACATCATGTTTGTCTCGGTCACCGAGCGAACGAAGGAGATCGGCATCCGCAAGGCGATCGGCGCCAAGCGGCGCGCGATTCTGACCCAGTTCCTCCTCGAGTCGTCAGTGATTTGCCTGGCCGGCGGCGCCATCGGCATCGCCCTGTCGTTCGCCGCGGCGGAGGCCATCGATCGTCTGCTGATGCCGGCAAGCGTGTCACTGCCGATCGTCGGCGTGGCGCTCGGAGTGTCCGTGCTGGTGGGCATCGTGGCGGGCTTCATTCCGGCGTGGCGGGCCTCACGCCTCAACCCGATCGACGCCCTGCGCTACGAGTAGGGGAGGAAGCTGTGGCAATGACAGCCTTCAACCACCTCCAGCTCTCGACGCGCTGCCGATTGTCTCTTGTCACCCATCACCTCTCACCCTCTCCGAGTTCCGCATCATGATCTGGCTCGAGGGACTCAAGATGGCGCTGGGCGCGATCGGCGCCCACAAGCTGCGATCGGCGCTCACCCTGGTCGGCATCATCGCCGGCGTGGCGGCGATCATCGCGGTCATGACCGGGGTCTCGGTGATCCAGAGTCAGATGGAGGCCGAGCTGAGCGTGCTTGGGAGTCGGGTCTTTCAGGCGCAGAAGTACCCGCCGTTCGGCTTCGAGGACCACAACAACCGGAACTTCCGCGAAATCCAGCGCTGGCCGCCGCTGACCGTCGAGCACGCGGACCTGATCCGCGAGAAGGTGAAAACCGCCGACCTGGTCGGGGCCGAGCTGTGGCAGTTCAGCGTCCGGGCGAGCTTCCGGGGCGAGACCACCGAGCCCGTCAAYATGATCTGCGGTGGCACGCCCGAGTACCCTGAGAACAACACACACTATGTGGAGCTGGGGCGCAACATCTCGAACGAGGATGTGCGGGTGGGCAGGARCGTGGTCGTGATCGGTTACCAGCTCGCCCAGTCMCTGTTTCCGTTCACCGACCCGGTCGGCAATGAAATCAAGGTCGACGGCCGCAAGTACACGGTCCAGGGCGTCTTTGCCGAGCGCAAGTCAGCGATGGGCGGCAACTTCGACAACTACGTCCTGATGCCGATCACGACCTTCCAGAAAGTGTACGGGGCGCGAGATCCCCAGGGGGTCCCGCGATCGGTGAACATCACGGTGCGGGCGGTGTCGGCCGAGGCGCTCGAGGACGCCATGGAGGAGACGCGGGCGGTGCTGCGGGCAGCGCGCGGCCTCAGCCCCCGCGATGAGGACAACTTCTTCTTCTTCACCACCGACAGCCAGATCAAGGCGTTCAACACCGCGACCGCCAACCTCAAGAAGGGCGCCTTCGTGCTCGGCATCGTTGCGCTGCTCGTCGCCGGGATCGGGATCATGAACATCATGCTGGTGTCGGTGACCGAGCGGACGCGGGAGATCGGCATCCGCAAGGCGCTGGGCGCCAAGCGCGGCGCGATCCTCTTCCAGTTCCTGCTCGAGGCGATCGTGCTCTGCAACATCGGCGGCGTGCTCGGTGTCGCGGCCGGCTTCGGCCTCGGCAACCTGGTCAGCGTGTTCACCCACTTCGCGGTCCACGTGCCGCTCGAGTGGGCGGTCCGAGGCCTGCTGTTCTGCACCGTGGTGGGCATCGTCTTCGGCATGTGGCCGGCAATCCGCGCCTCGCGCCTGGTCCCGATCGAGGCCCTGCGCTACGAGTAGCCACTCGCCGCCTCGCTCAACGCCGCGAGCGATCTCAGCCCGCAGCTGGCAGCGCAGTGAGCAGGATGTCCCTTGCCTCCATCGTTGGGGTTCTGGCTAGCACCGTCATCGCGTAGCGCAGCGGGACCACTCGGCCGTTCGCGGCGGTGAAGCCGCAGCTGCCGCTGACGACGTGGCCCTCGGGGCCGTTGACGAGCTCGTTGACGAGTGCGTTGAACGAGACACGGTCACCCGCTTGGATCAGTCGGTCCGCCAGCCTCTGCTTGCCAGCCACCAAGGCCTGCGCGTCGTGGCCGAGGAGGTCGGCGATCCGATAGTTGGCGTAGCTGCAGCGCTGGCTGTCGGCGTCGAAGGCGAAGATGAGGCAGGGCGCCCGCTCCACGACTTGCTCAACGAAGTCGTTGTGGCGCCGCAGCGACTCCGCCGTTCGCCGCTGCTCCTCCAGCTCGTGGGTCAACCGCCGGTTGGTCTGAGCCAGGCTTTCTGTGCGCTCGGCGACCAGAGCTTTCAAGTGGCGGTTGAGGTTGTCCAACTCCTCCTCGGCGCGCTGCCTGGCGTGGATGTGCCGCTGCATCGGCCGGAACAGGAAGAGGTAGAGAAACGGCGCCGCCAGCGCGGCGGTCACCGCCCCGCCGGCCAGCGCCATGACGAGCGTCGGCATCGGCGGTAGGGCCGAGAGAACCAGCAGCACCACCACCGCGCCGAGGAGCACCCCGAGAGCGGTGACGGTGAGGAGCCACTGCGGGCTGGGCGTTCGTCCGAACTCGTCAGTGCGCTCGTGCTGGGCCTGCTGGGGGTGGGCTTCACTCTTCACGGTGCAGTCACCTCGGCTCGGAGCCTGCGAGCCGCCGGACTGTGGGCGGCACGTTGCTCGCGTTGACGGTCTGGTGCGAGGATAGCCGATCTCCCGCTGCGAACAACCGGCCGGCCTGCCATTCCGCGGGTGGCGGGGATCACCCGGATGGGGGTGCACCGGTGCCATAATCGGACCGCCATCAGCACCGGGAGGTGCCATGAGCCCAGACCGGGATCGTCACTGTTCGCACAGGAGGGAGGCGAGCCTGCCGGCAGCAGCGTCCCCCTCTCCGCTGCTGCGCCGCTGGTTCGCCACCAACGCGATGCTGGCGGGATTCCTGGCGCTCGCCTGGCTGCTCCTGCGGAGCGGTCCCAGGCCGAGCCGGCTCGCCTATCCCTGCCAGCGGGCGGCGCTGTCGGCGGCGATGCTCGCCTTCGGTGCGCCGCTGATCGGGTTGGTGGTCGCCGCGCGCCGGCACCTTGCGGCCGGGCTGCGCAGCCCGCTCGGCGTCGCGGCTACGGCCCTCGTGGTCGTCCTCGGGCTGGCCGCGGCCGGCTACCTGGTCGGCGTGGACGCGGCGGACGCGCCCCTGCTGGTGGCGCCCCGCGACTACCGGGCGCAGCTCTATCACGCCGCGGGCTGCCCGCAGGACCCGGTCGGTGACCGTTTCCCAGGCCTCGACGGTCTTCTCCAGCTGATGGGGGCCCAGGGCCTCAAGATCTACCGCTCGGCCACCGTCACTTCGCTGTCGGGCCCGGACGGCATCGTCGGCGTCGACGATGTCGTGGTGCTCAAGATCAACTATCAGTGGCCCGAGCGGGGTGGCACCAACACCGACCTGTTGCGGGGCCTGATCCGGGTCCTCGTCGATCACCCGGACGGGTTCACCGGCGAGGTCGTGGTGTGCGAGAACACTCAGTTCGCCGACCCCGAGGGTTTCGATCGCGCCCTCAACAACGCCCAGGACCATGGCCAGTCGCCGCGCGACGTGGTCGACCATTTTGCGGGCCTCGGCCATCAGGTCTCGATCACCGACTGGACGGCCCTGCGCTTCACTGCCGTCTCCGAGTACTCCCAGGGGGACATGGCGGACGGTTACGTGGTGTACCCGAACGATCCGCAGGTCGGCGGCCGAATCTCCTACCCCAAGTTCGAGACCGCGAACGGCAGCTACGTGAGCCTGCGGGACGGCATCTGGGATCCGGCGACCGGCTACGACCGCGAGCGGCTGACCGTGATCAACCTGCCGGTGCTCAAGTCGCACCACGCGACCTACGGCGCGACCGCCTGCGTCAAGCACTACATGGGCGTGGTTTCCGGCGAGCTCGACACCAACTCTCACAACGCGATCCGATATGGCCTGCTCGGCGCGGTGATGGGCGAGGTCCGGCCGCCCGACCTCAACATCCTGGATGCGGTGTGGGTCAACGCCAATCCGTTCGACGGGCCGTGGACCTCGTACGACACGGCGACCCGCCGCGACGAGCTGGTGGCCGGGGTCGATCCGGTGGCCGTGGACATCTGGTCGGTCACCAACATCCTGATTCCGGCGTTCCTCGACAACGGCTACTCACCGCCGTGGCCGCACCCCGAGGCCACGCCGGACGATCCGACGTCGGACTTCCGGGTCTACCTCGACCACTCGATGAGCGAGCTGCTGGAAGCGGGCTACGACGCGACCAACGATCTGGCCTCGATCGATGTCGTCACGGTGGACCTGTCGCTCGCGGTCTTCGCCGACGGCTTCGAGTCCGGCGACACGGCGGCGTGGTCGGCGGTGGTTCCGTAATCGGCCGTGTCCGGCGTCAGCCCCCGGGACGGATCAGCGCCGCCACAGCCTCCGGGTCCTCCTCCGCGACAGCGAGGAGGATGCGGTCGACGTCGCGTCGGCGACCGGTGAGAATGCGAATCGAGCCTCCGCCGTGGCGCGGGCGACCTCGACGGCGGGAGCGTGCTTCGACGTTCGGGGGAAGCGGCCTGCGAGAATCACAACGGTTGCCCGTTGAACGAGACGAGTCTCCGGCGGAAACGTTTCAGCGGTGTGGCACGGAGGGACACCACCGCCGGTGGCGGACAGGGGAGGGCAACGCCAGGCCCGAGGCGTCAGACGGATCAACGCGAGACGTCGTATCATGTCCGAGGCGCGCGGGTGCTCCGGCGCCGGGGAGCTGAGGTCGGGCTGTGGACGACAGGGTGCTGCGGCTGATCGACACGATCCGGGCCGGGATCATCGGTGATGACTGCTCCATCGACGGTCCGTTCGGGCCGCGCCGCGTGACCTACGCCGACTACACGGCCTCCGGTCGCTCGCTCGGCTTCATCGAGGACTTCATCCGCAACGAGGTGCTGCCGCTCTACGCCAACACCCACACCGAGACCTCGACCACCAGCCTGCAGACCACCCGCTTTCGCGAGGACGCGCGCCGGATCATCCACCGCTCGGTGGGGGGCTCGTCCGACGACGTCGTGATCTTCTGCGGCTCAGGCGCCACCGGTGCGATCAACAAGCTGATCGAGATCCTCAACCTTCGCCTGCCGGCTGACCTGGATCAGCGCTGGGGTCTGGCGTCGCACATCCCGGCGCGCGAGCAACCGGTCGTCTTCATCGGCCCCTACGAGCACCACTCCAACGAGATCCCGTGGCGCGAGTCGATCGCGGAGGTAGTGGTGATCGCCGAGGACCATGACGGGCAGATCGACCGCGACCACCTGGAGCGCGAGCTCATCGCCCACGGCGACCGGCCGCTCAAGTTCGGCAGCTTTTCCGCCGCATCCAACGTCACCGGGATCACGTCGGACACCCACGGCATCACCGAGCTGCTGCACCGCCACGGCGCGCTCGCCCTGTGGGACTTCGCGGCGGCGGCGCCCTATGTCGGCATCGAGATGAACCCGCCCGGTCGGCCCGACGCGGCGAAGGATGCAGTCTTCATGTCGCCGCACAAGTTCATCGGCGGGCCGGGGACGCCGGGCGTGCTTGTGGTGAAGCGTCGGCTGCTGACCAATCGGGTCCCGACGGTGCCGGGCGGCGGAACCGTCCGCTACGTCAGCGAGTCCGGCCACAGCTACATCGCAGATCCGATCCACCGCGAGGAGGGTGGGACTCCGGCGATCATCGAGTCGATCCGGGCGGGCCTGGTGTTTCAGCTCAAAGATGCGGTCGGCGAGGGGGCGATCGAGTGCCGCGAGCGTTGGTTCATCGAGCGCGCAGTGGCCTCGTGGACGGCCAACCCCAGGCTCGTCATCCTCGGGAACCCGACGGCCCACCGGCTGTCGATCGTGTCGTTCCTGGTGCGCCACGGCGAGCTCTACCTCCACCACAACTTCGTGGTCGCGCTGCTCAACGATCTTTTCGGGATCCAGGCGCGCGGCGGCTGCTCGTGCGCGGGGCCCTACGGCCACCGCTTGCTCGGCATCGACCTCGAGCGCTCGAGCCGCTTCCGGGAGGCGATCGAGTCGGGTTGCGAGGGGGTGAAGCCGGGCTGGGTGAGGATCAACTTCAACTACTTCATCTCCGAGGAGACCTTCGAGTTCATTCTAGAGGCCGTGCATCTGATCGCCCAGGAGGGCTGGAAGCTGCTGCCGCTCTATGAGTTCGAGCCCGAGACCGGGCTGTGGCGGCACCGCGATCGCAGCCGCGTCGCGGCCGGGTTGGGCCTTGACGACGTCAGCTACGCAGGGGGCTCGATGCAGTACCGGTCGCGCCACGTCACGGAGCCGGCGACGGCCGTCACCAGTTACTTGGAGGAGGCGCGCCGGATCGTCGCCGACGCCGGGCGAGCCCAATCCCCGGCAGGGGGGGCGCGGCCGTTGGAGCCGCGGCTCGAGACGCTGCGCTGGTTCGCACTCCCGGGGGATTTCGCCTGAGGTGCGCTCCCGGAGGGCTCATTCGTGGGTCGGGCTGCGACCGTTGTCGACCCCGGCCTCCCAGCGGCTCAGTGGCTGGTCATCCTCGGTCAGCTCTTCGATGAGCTCGATCTCGCTCTGGCGGTGGCGGAAGCGATCAGCCGGCACTGCCGAGGCCTTCTCCGACGCCTCGGTCCACACCATGGCCTGGAAGTGGCTTCCGTTGAGGTAGAAGGGGCCGCTCAGAGGCTGCCACCCGGCGCTGATCCGGAGTTGGACCTCCGCCACGAGGCGGTCGATCGAGGCGGCCTCGACCACGTCGTACCTCAGGACTTTGTCCATGCAACCCCCACGGGGAACGGTGGCGCCTGTGACCGTTGCCCAAGTATAGAGCAACTTGTGAACAGCTCGAGCGGACGCCAGGCGGGGTTGGCGGCGTTGTCTCAGGGGACCCAGGCGTAGCCGAGCTTGACGAAGACGCTCCTGATGGCGGGGGTGAGGTCGTAGGTGGCGTCGCCGCGCGCGTCCTCGGAGTAGCCGACGAAGACGACGGTTCGCGGGTTGACCTTGTACGAGAACAGGAGCTGGGCGTAGAGCTCCTCGTCGCGCGTGCTCCTGCCATCCTCGTAGAGCTCGGTGTTGTAGTCGTAGACGACGTGCTGGAGGATGGCGCGGATAAAGGTCCGCACGTCGAGCTGCCAGGTCGCTTCGAGCTGGGCGATGTTGGCCTGGTACAGCCAACCTTGGTCCACATCCATCGTCTCGTGGAGGTTCTCGAGCTGGAAGCGGAGGTGGCGGCCGAGCCGGTACACCAGCCCCAGGTCGAGGTTGACGGCGTCTCCCTGTTGGACGTTGGTGTAGTCGACCTGCCCGCCGGCCGCCACGGCGACCCAGGCTTGGCTATCGCGGTTCGGCTTGATGCTGAGCTCCAGCGAGAGCTGGCTGAGCTCGAACTCCTCGCCGCTGTACCCTTCGCGGCGATAGCTGGGCTCGACCGTGGCGTGGGACTCCAGCGGACCTTGGAGCGAAAACTCCACCGCCGCCTCCTCCTCGAGGAGGTTTCCGCGCTGGTCCTCCGAGTGGTTGAGCTCGGCGTCGAGGTCGATCCGCGAGTACCAGCTGGTGGGCGTCGCGTTCCAGGTGTAGCCGGCGCCGACCTCGCCGAAGCGGTAGTCGACCCGCGGCATGAATCCGAGATCCGCGCGGAAGTCGGTGCCGACGTCGTCGTAGATCCCCCACCACGACACGGTCCGCGTCTGGTGCTCGTAAACGAGCTCAGTCGCCAGGTCGTCGAGCTCTCCAGTGGGCTGCTCGAACTCGGCAGCCACCTCGTCGGGGTAGCGGGTCGACGATCCCAGCAGCTGGAGCATCACCCGGTCCTGCTCCGAGATCCGGAAGTCGCCGTCGATGCCGGCGACCCGGTTGTAGTAGTCGTTTCCCTCTCGATTGGTGATCAGGGCGCCGAGGGTGTGCCGATTGCCGATGTCGTGCTCGTAGCGGAGCACCGTGGAGAGGTTGTCTGTTTGCAGTGAGGTGCCGTCCGAGCCCTGGCTGCCCGGGATGATGAGGTTGGTGACGTCGTCCTCGACGACGTAGCCGCCGACGGTGTGCGAGCCTTCCTTGCCGGTCAGCTTCAGCCCCCAGGCCGGGTCGCGGATCATCCGCGTGTAGACGGCGTCCAGGGGCGTGTCGAAGTAGTCCGCACCCTCCATGAAGAACGGCCGCTTCTCGTCGTAGAACAGGGCGAACGGCTCGTTGATGTCGAGCTGCCGGGCATCGGCCTCGACCTGCGAGAAGTCGGGGTTGACGGCTCCGCTGAGAGTCAGGTTCGGGGTCATCCCCCAGCGCGCGGTGACCCCGAGCTCGGTCTCGACGTCTCCCTCCACGAGCGGGCCGTCCGGCAGCTCGTCCCTGACATCGGTGCGCGAGGCGGTCAGCGTCGGCACCACCTCGAGGTTGCGTCCCGGGGACGCGCCGGCGAAGCCGGTGATCTTCAGCGACTGGCAGAGGTAGCAGTTGTTGCTGCGGTCCCGAGGGAAGGCGCCCATCTGGTGGAAGGTGTCCCGAGAGTAGCCGCGGATGGCGTCGAAGCCCCACACCTGGGGATCGGCGCTGCGTTGGAAGCGGAGCGTCGAGAAGGGGACAGAGATCTCGGCCGACCAGCCCCACGGCTGAACGGCGGCTGCCGACGCCCAGATGCCGTCCCAGACCGTCTTGCCGCCGGGCCAGCTCTCGATGGCGTCCATCTGCACGCCCAGCGGGTTGACCGCGAGCAGGTAGTTGCGCCGCTCGTCGTTGAAGGTGTCGAGCACCACCCCGACCCAGTCGTCGGCCCACGCCGCGTCGCGGTCGCTGAGGTGGGCGCGGATCGCGGACGGGTCGGGGTCCCAGGCGCGGAAGCCGACATAGAGGTGGGTGCGGTCGTGGAAGACCAGCACCTCGGTGCGCACCGGCGCGGACGTGTTCTCGCCCGGGTCGACCTCATAGCCAAGCTCGTAAGTCCACGCCTCGCCCCAGACCGCCTCGTCGAGCGTGCCGTCGACGACGATTTTGGCTTCGATTCGCGGGATGAGCCGAGCCGCCGCCTGGGTGGCTGGGGGGGCCTCGCCGGCCGCCGCCGGCATGGCGATCAGGGCGATCATCGCCCACCACAGGATCGCGCGACGAGAGGCCGCCCATGGCGCACGGCGGCGGCGGTCGTCCATGAGCCGGCCGCTGCGCTGCGGACAGTCGCACAACATCGGCATAGGATACGATGGAATCTCAGCACCGTCTTCGATACCGTGCATTCCTCGGTTTCTCGGTGGGCGGTCGGCGACAATGTGGCACGTGATCGGAGCCGGGGAAGAGAGTTCGCGGGCAGGTTGTGATGGACGGTGATCGATCGGGGCAGGGCCGACCTGGCTGGACGCCGCGAGGCAGCCCACTGAGCCCGCTGGGCGCGTGGGACCTCCTCTGCCTCCCGAACCGCAGGCTGAGCGTCACCCTCGGGCTGCTGCTCGTGCTCGCTGTGGCGGCGAGCAGGGTCGCGGCCTTCCCGGCCTCGATCTGGGACCAGGACGAGGCCTATCTCGGCCTCGCGGTCGGCCATTTCGATCCGGCGGCCAATCGACCGCATCCGCCGTGGTTCCCGTTGTGGGTCGCGGCCGGCACGCTGGCCGCGCCCCTGGGATCCGAGCCGGCGTGGGGCCTGCGCGCCATCGGCACCGTTGCCGGCGTGTGGACCCTCTTCCCACTGGCCGCACTGCTCTCGATCTGGCTGCGGCGCGAGCTCGCCGCGGCGGCTGCTGCGCTCTACCTGTTCCTCCCAGCGCCCTGGTTTCTGTCGGGCCGGGCCTTCGGTGACACGGCTGCCACCTTCCTGCTGCTGCTGGCTGCCGCGTGGTGGCTGCGGCCGGACCCGGACCGCCGGGTGCTCGTCACGGGAGCAGTCGCTGCCGGCCTGTGCCTGCTGGTGCGACCTCAGCTCCTGCTCGCGGTGTGCGGCCTGGCCACCGTGCGCTGGGTCGGCGCCCGCACCCGCGGCGACCGCGCGGCCGTCGCAGTGCCGCTATTCACGGTGCTCGCCGCCGCGGGCCTCGCCATTGCCGTCGCTGCGGGTGGGGCAGCGACCCTGTGGCGAGCGCTCAAGATCCACCTGCGGTACCAGCTCGACGGGCTCGCCGCCGTCGATCATGGTCTCGCGGCGTCGGGCGTCGCCCGCTGCCTGATCCGTCCCGAGTTGGCCGTCCTGTGGGTTCTCCTTGCGGCGGTCGGGGTCGTGGCCTGGCTCCGGCACCGACGCTCCGTCGGCAGCCCATGGCCGCTGGTCGTGGGGGGCATCCTGCCACTCCTGGTGACCATCCACTGGCTGTCCGATCCCACCCGTGCCCGCTACGCGCTGCCGTTCCTGGCCCTGACGTGCGGCCTCGTGGTGGTCGGCCTCGCGTCGTTGCTCGGGTCGCAGCTGACGGGGGCGGTGGTCGCCGCCGCCGCTGCCGGCTCGCTCGCGATTGGACTGCCCCAGGCGCTGCGCTACCGGGCAGATGACTCGCCGGCGATCGCGGCGCTGCGCATGGCTGCGGTCGACGCTGCGGTGAGCGGCGGCCCGGTGGTGGTCGAGCGGAGGCTGCGGTCGTTCGCGGACTATCTGGCGTCGACCGGAGAGCTGCGGTCGCCGCTGATCACCGACTTCAGCGTCGAGATCGGCGCGGTCGAGCCGCCGCCCGCGGCGACCACGGTCGCCGTGTTCCCCGAGGGACGGGGCGGCTTCGTCGCGGCGCGCGAGTCATCAGCGACCTTTCGCTGTGACATCCCCTGGGTGCGGCGGCTGGAGTCGGATCGCTTCCTCGACATCACCGTCGCCACCGGCGCGCAGGTCGTCCGCGCGCCCACCCGGTGGTGAGGCGGGCCGCCGGTCCCTCACCAGACCTGGCGGATCGCCTGCTCGGCGATGGCGGCGTTCGTACCCCGCGGCCGGTCGCGCTCGCGGCACCAGCCGTCGAGCTGCCGCAGCACCTGGTGGAACGCCCGCCGTGCGCCGTCCGGCCACTCGGCCCGGCTGGCCGGGAGCCCCCCGAGGTCCGCGATCATCCCCGTCCGGCCTGCGTTCGCGATCGTGACCTGCTCCATCGGCGTCCTCCCGTGGCTTGGCAGCGATGCTGTGCGGCCGCCGACGCCCAATATAGTATAAATGCGGCGTAAAGTCAATGGCAGGCCGAGGAGAAACCGGCGCTGTGGGTGACGTTGGTACGGGGAGCGTCAGCCGCTGCCCGGGCTCGTGGTGCCGCCGATCGCGGAGCGCCAGCCGAGGGCCACGGCGATGGCCGCACCCGGTCGTGAGTCGACCGGCAGGCTGAACAGGAACCGCTCGCCGCTGGCGTCGACGTCAAAGTCGATCGGGCCTGCGGACGGGGAGTGGAAGAGCGGGAATGGCCTGCCCATCGCCAGCGTCCTTCCGGCGGCCACGGGGACCCCGGTGAGGAGGCCGTCGCCGGCGAGGAAGTAGAGCTCTCGGCCGTCGCCGCGCCAGCGCGGCAGGCTGCCGCCGGCGGCCGATACCCGCTGCTTTTGGCCGGCTTCTCCGACCGGCATGACGTAGACCTCGGGCCGCCCCGACTCCTCGGAGACGAAGGCCAGCAGCCGTCCGTCGGGCGAGAAGCGGGGCGAGTGCTGGTTGGCCGGCGCCGAGCTCAGGAGCTGCGGATCGTCGCTCCCGTTCATGCGACGCAGCCAGATCAGGAACTGGGCCCGCCGGCTCGGCGAGAAGTCCTCGAAGGCGAGGAGGCCGCCGTCCGGTGACACGTCGCGGGGCAGCTGGGTTCCGGGCAGACGGAGCAGGGCTCGCTCGCTGCCGTCGCCGAGGTCGCGCACGAAGATGTCGGGTGGCCCGCCGCGGCTCGCCCCGTAGGCGAGGTGACTGCCGTCCGGGAACCAGGTCGGAGTCTGTGTGTCGACCTCGTCGAAGGTCATCCGGGTTGCGATCCCGGTGTCGGTGGCGATCAGCCACACGTCCCGACCTCCGGTCGCCGGCTCGCGCACGCAGACCGCCAGTTTCGAGCCATCCGGGGAGAGCCGAGGCCAGGAGTAGGGCGCCGGTTCTCCCAGAGTGGTGAGCAGTCGGCCGGCCCGGTCGTGCCACTGGAGGACGGCCGGGCCCGGATCGCGGCGCGCCACCAGCGTGCGCCCGTCGGCCGACGCCGAGAACTCGGCGGCGCCGCTCGGGCTGAACCACCACGCATCCGACACGATGACGACCGGCGACCCCGCGAAGGCACCGGACTCGAGGTCGACCTTCTGAGCCAGCAGCGTGCCGCCGCGAACGAACAGGACGAGGTCAGGAGCGACGAACTCGATCCGGCTGTCGGCGCGGCCCAGGCAACGGGACTCCGCACTGTCAAACCGCCCGATACACGCCTCCCGCGTTGCGACCGGCCCGCGGTAGCCGCCCTTGAGGTAGAGGTAGCGCTCGCCGTCGGGCAGCGCAAATGGGAACGTCCGTGGGCCGTCGACGTCGTCAGGCCCGCTTCCGGGCAACCGCTCGGCGACGCCGCCGTCGGCCGGCACCGAGTACAGCCCTTCGACGCCACCCGTCCACTGCGAGAACAGGATCCGGTCGCGTCCCCAGCTCCCGGCGCTGCCGTAGGGCGCCTCGCAGAGGTCGAGGGCGGGGCCGCCGGCGATCTCGATCCGCCGCAGGTTGCCGCCCGCGAAGAAGGCGATCGAGCGGCCGTCGGGCGACCAGAATGGCGAGGAGGCGCCGTCGGAGCCCTCGAGTGCGCGGGCTCGACCGTCGGTCACCGACCACAGCCAGAGCTTCGGCGGTCCGTCGCCCTGGGCGATGAACGCGATCGTCCGGCCGTCCTGGGAGACGGCGAGCTCGGTCCCCACGACTGCGTTGACGAGCTTGCTGCCAGCCGGCGGTTCGATCTCGAAGCGGAGCGTCTCCTCGGCCGTGGGCTTCGGCGCGAGGAACCGGCCGAGGGTGACCATCAGGAGTGCTCCGAGAGCGCCGGCGGCGAGCCACGTTGCGAGCCGGCGCAGCGACCGGGGTGCCGGCGCGACCCGAGCCTCCGCGGCGTCGTCCACCCAATCGAGGGCGGTCGCGGCGTCGCGTGCGGAGTGCCACCGGAGTGCAGGGTCGCGCTCGAGGCAGGCATCCACCAGGCGCCTCAGCGCGGGGGGCGCGTCGGGTGCCGCCGCGGCGAGCCGTGGCGGATCAGAGTGGAGAATGGCGGCGAGCAACCCGGCGGCGCTGTCCGCGGCAAAGGCTCGCCGGCCGGTGACCGTCTCGAAGAGCACGGCGCCGAAGGCCCACATGTCGGCACGCGCGTCGGCGGGTTTGCCTTCGACCTGCTCTGGGGCCATGTAGGGCAGGGTCCCCACGAGCGCGCCGGGGAGCGCCACCGACGCCGTGGCGGTGGCGTCGAGCGCGTCGTCGAGCTGGTGGCTCGCCGCGTGCAGCCGCGCGAGACCGAAGTCGAGCAGCTTGGCGCCGGCGCGGGTGAGCATCACGTTGCCCGGCTTGAGGTCGCGGTGGATGATCCCGCGCTCGTGGGCGGCGGCGAGGGCGGCGGCGATCTGGCGAGCGATCGTCACCGCGTCGCGAACCGGCAGCGGGCCGCGCCCGAGCCGGTCGGCGAGGGTCTCGCCCTCGAGAAACTCCATGACCAGGTAGTGGCGCCCGTCGTGCTCGCCGACGTCGAACAGGGTGCAGATGTTGGGGTGGGCCAGGGTCGCCACCATCCGCGCTTCGCGCTCGAACCGGGCCCTCAGATCCGCATCCTCCTGGCGGTCGCCGCGGAGCACCTTGAGCGCCACCTCGCGGCCGAGCCGGATGTCCTCGGCACGCCAGACCTCGCCCATCCCGCCGGCTCCGAGCGGTGCGATGATCCGGAAGGACCCGATCTGTTGCCCAGCTTTCGGCATGGTGTGACAATCGAGATCTTATCTCGATTGTAGACAAGAACCAAGGCCGGCAGCGCCTGATTCCTCGGCGCCCGGGAAACAGCACGAGTCTGCGGCGACCTGCCCCGCGTCACATGGAGCGGGCGGTGGGCTTGGCAGCGGGTTGCGGGGTCACGGGCGGACCCGGCCGCCCGATCGTCGCGGCGGCTGTGCGGAGAGCTCGGAGCTCCATTCGAAGCGGAGGGCCCGAACCAGCGGTGAGACCATCGGCTCCTCGGTGGCCAGCCTGAGGCGATACTGGAGCACGGCCGGCCCGTACTGCACCACTGGCACCGGCTGGCCGCACTCGATCTCCCGCCAGATCCCGAGGTGGTCGACGGTGCTCGCGGTGCGGAACTCGACGCCCACCGTCGTGCCCGGCGGCAGCTCCGCGTCGAGAGCGCAGTCAAGCGTGAGAACATCCGAGCCGACCGTGATCGGAGACCCGGTGATCGTTCCGGCCGGGACGAAGTCGCCGATTCGCCACCATGCGACCCGGGTGGCCTCGCTCGCGCCCGCGACAACGTCGAGGCTGCCGTTGGCGTCGAGGTCGGCGACGGCGAGCGGCCAGGCGCCGGCAAACCCCTCGGCGACCGTCTGCTCCGGCCACTCCCGGGGGCTGCCGCCGACGTTGCGCCACCAGTTGATGACGTCCTCGGCGTCGGAGGTGGCGACCAGGTCGGGACGGCCGTCGCCGTCGAGGTCGCGCATGTCCAGGACCAGCGCACCTGCGAGGGCGCCCGCAACCTCGCGAGTCCACTGGATCGGATCGCCACCCTGGTTCCGCCACAGCCCGAGGCGGGAGAGCCCGTAGGCGGTGCCGGCCAGATCGAGGTCGCCGTCGCCGTCGACGTCGCCAGCCACGACGTGGTGGGCGAGGACGAAGGCCGCCGACACCTCCTGCTTCGACCACGCGAACGGCTCGCCCCCGAGGTTGCGCCACCACGCGACCTCGCTGCCCTCGAGCGCGGCACCGACGATGTCAATTCGCCCGTCGCCATCGAGGTCGACCGGCACTGCCGACCGCGCCCCTGCAAATGAGTCGTCGAGCACTTGCATGGTCCACTCGACGGGGTCGCCGCCGTCGTTGCGCCACCAGGCGACGGTGTGGAGCCCGGCGATGGCGGCCACGATGTCCGCATCGCCGTCGTTGTCGAAGTCGGCAATGTCGACCCAGTGGGTCCCGTCGGCGGCAGTAGCGACTGTGAAGCGGGTCCAGGCGGCCCCGCTGCCGTCGTTGCGCCACCAGGCGATCTCGGCACCGGTCCACGCGCCGCCGACGACGTCGAGATCGCCGTCACCGTCCAGGTCGCCCGTGCGAACCGTGATGGCACCCAGGAACGAGCTGTCGATCGGATGGCGGGCCCATGCCAGCCCGTCGCCGTCGAGGTTCTCCCACCAGGCGACGTCGTCGGAGTAGTACCCTGCGCCGACCACGTCGACGTCGCCGTCCTGATCGAGGTCGGCCGTGGCGAGGGCCACCGGCCGCATGAAGTCCAAGTCGATGAGGTGCTCCTGCGCGATCGCGAAGGGCTGGGTGGCCAGCACGAGCTGGCCGGCCGTTGCGAGCCACGAGATCCTGTCAGCGGTTGCGAAGCTGCAGCCCCATCGGCTCGCCGCCGCGCCCGAGCCGGGCCCGCACGACCAGTCCGACTGGCCGGCTGAGCCGGCGGCCGCGGGGTGTGGACACAGGGTGACAGCGACCGCTGCCAGCAAGAGCCGCTGGGCCTTCCGCGCGGCCCGTTCTATCAGTTGCTCCGCCACGACGCCGCCGACGCGACTGGACATTCTGGCCTCCTGTTCACTGTGACCGCGAACCCCCCTCGGTGGTACGCGCCCGCGCGCGGCTCAGTTTCAATCGTGTGTCAACTGTGATCGTTGCTCTTGACGTGGAGTCGCGGAACAGGCGTAATGGTGAACAGCATTCGGCCTCCGCGGTGGGGTTGGCTGCAGAAGAAGTGACAGGTATGGGTCGAGATTCGATTCGCCTCCGGATAGTGGTCGCCTCGGTGGTCCCGGTCGTGTTCGCCGGCGCAATCGGCGTCGTGGCGGCGGTCTGGTGGCTCGAGCTCGACGCGTCCTCGGCCGCGCTGTGGGGCGCGGTGCTGGTTGCCGCCGCTGCGGGCGGTTCGGGTTTGCTCGCCCTGATATCGGCGCGCACGGGCCTGCGCGCGCTCGACGATCTCACCGACACGGTGGAGCGGCTCGGGCGGGGCGAGCTCGAGGCCCGCTACCCGATGCGTGGGGCGGGCGAGGTTGATCACCTCGGCCACCACATCAACCTGATGGCCGATCAGCTCGAGGCAGCCCGCGGCGAGCTCGACCGTGAGAAGGCGGATCTCAAGCAGCGGGTCACCGGCCAGACCCGCGAGCTGCAGCAGGCCAACCGGCTGCTGATGGACATCGCCAACCGGGATGTGCTGACCGGGCTGGCCAACCGGCGGCGCCTGGAGCTTGAGCTCGAGCGCTACATCTCGCTGTCGAAGCGCACCGGCGTGCCCCTCGCCGTGGTCATGATGGACCTCGACAAGTTCAAGCAGTACAACGACGCCGCCGGGCACCTCGCCGGCGACACCTTGCTCCAGACCGTGGCCTCGACCCTGCGGGCGCGGGCACGCGCCACCGACCTCGTGGTGCGGTGGGGCGGCGACGAGTTCTGCATTCTGGTCCCGGGCGCCGGACCGGACGGTGCGCTGAAGGCCGCCGAGGGCTTCGTCGGGGCGATCCGCGAGGCCGCGGCCGCGCTTCAGCTCCCGGGCGGGGGCGTGGTGGTGGGCGCGAGCGCCGGCGTCGCGTGCTACCCGGGCGACGGCGAGGATGGCACCGAGCTGATCGCGCGGGCCGACGAGGCGCTCTACGAGGTCAAGGCGACCGGCCGTGGCCGCGTGCTCCGCCTGCCGAGGAGCTGACCTCCATCCCGGCTATCATTGGGGGCGTGAGCGGCGAGCGACCCACGGGGCTTGCGCCGGTGCCGACTGAAGAGGCGGACGATCGCGTGCTGCCGGTCTTCGTGGTGCCCGGATCGATCGACCGCGGCCGGGTTTCTGAGCTGCTCGAGCGGGCCGTGCCCTCGGCCGACGCGCGGCTCCACGGTTACCGCAGGGTGGAGCCGGCAGGGATGGGCTGGCCGGCGCTGGCGGCGGCGCCGGGCGACGCGGTCGAGGGATTGGTGCTGCTGGCGCTCGACCGCGAGGCCCTGCGCCGGCTCGACGCCTACAGCGGCGTCGGAGAGGGGCTCTACCGGCGGGTGGCTGCGCCGGTCACGATCGCGGGGCGGACGTCGTTCGAGCCGGCCTTCATCTACCTGCCCACGGAGCGGACGCTGCGCCGGCTGGCTGCTCGCTGAACCACCTCCTCCGGTCCGATGCCGCAGCCGCCGAGGCGCGCGGCAGCCTCCAGCCCGCACCTCAACTACGATGGGTCCGTGCGCGTTCTCTACCTGAGCGACCGCCTGAGCCTGCGCGGTGGGGCGGACCGCCACCTGCTCCAGGTGATCACCTGGGCCGCAGGCGCTGGCCACCGAGTGGCGGTGGCCGCGGGCCGCATCGACAGCGAGGTCTCGCTGCCGGCGACGGTCACCTGTGAGCGGGTTCGCGACCTGGCTTCGCCGGTGCCGGCGTGGCTGGGCGGGCAGCGGCTCGAGCGGCTGCTCGAGGATGCCGACCTCGTTCATTGCCAGAACGTGATGAACCCGGTCGCGCTCGCCGCTGCTGCAGCCACCGGCCGCGCGGTGGTTTCCGTCCAGGACCACCGGCTGTTCTGCCCGGGCCCCGGCAAGACCCTGCCCGACGGCTCGCGCTGTCGCACCGCCATGTCCGGCGATGTTTGCTCGCAGTGCCTGCCCGACCGGTCCTACCGCGAGCGGATGGTCGAGCTCACCGACGCGCGCCGGAAGGCCGTGGGCGCCGCCCGGCTGGTGGTGCTGTCGCGGTACATGGCGGAGGAGCTCGGGGCGGCCGGGCTGCCGGGTGCGCAGGTGGTTCCGCCCTGGGTCGACGTGCCCGCCGGCGAGCCCGAGCCCGGGGACGCCTTCCTGCTGGCCGGCCGCCTGGTCGCGCACAAGGCGCCGCTCGACGCGTGGCAGGCCTGGCGCCGCGCAGGGTGCGGGCTGCCGCTGCGGGTGGCCGGCGCCGGGCCCCTGGAGCGCGAGCTCGAGGGCGCGCAGCGCCTCGGCTGGCTTCAGCCGGAGGCGCTCGCCGGGGAGCTGCGGAGGAGCCGCGCCCTGCTGCTCCCCGCCCGCTGGCAGGAGCCCTTCGGCATGATCGGGGTCGAGGCGCTCGCCAACGCGACCCCGGTGATCGCAGCCGCGACCGGAGGAACGGGCGAGTGGACGGACGCCGGCTGCCTGCGGGTCGCGGCTGGTGACGTCGGCGCCATGGCGGCGGCGATGTCGACGCTGGCTGCTGACCCCGCGGTCGCGTTGGCGCTCGGCCGCGCGGGCCGGGCGATGGTCGCCGAGCGCTTCGCGCGAGCTCCCATCGAGGGCCGGCTGCGGGCGCTGTACGACGCGGCGGCCGGGTTTGTCGCCTCCGGCGCGGCGGGGTAGAGTAGCGCGACGGCGCGCGAGGCCGCGGTCGAGGGGAGGACCGGTGAGGGTCATCCGAAGGTCGTGCTGGTGGTCGGCGGCGGCCATGCTCCTGGCGGCGGCGACAGCGTGCGGACGGGCCGGCGGCCCCGGCGGCCGCGCCGGAGCTGGCACGACCCCCACGGCACCGGCGTCGGCGATCGGCGCCCCGGCAACGGTGCAGCCGACGGCGGTGGGGACGCCCATGCCGACGCCCCGCCCCCTGCCGGTGGTCAGCGGGGACATCTTCTACCGGGAGCGGATCGTCCTCCCGCCCGACGCGACCGTCCGGGTGCGGGTGATCCGGCTCGGCTCGCGGGGCGCGCCGCGGCCGGTCATCGCCGAGCTGGCGTTCGCCGCGCCGCGCCGCGTGCCGATACCGTTCAAGCTGGAGTGCGATCCGCAGGCCCTCGAGCCGGGCGCCTCCTACGGCCTCGAGGCGTCGATCTCGAGACGGGGCACGGTCGAGTTCGCGACCGTCGAGCCGGCGCCGGTGCTAGCCGGCGGCCTGCCCACCAGCGGGCTCAAGATCCTGGTCCGGCGCACCCGCTAGGAGTTCGTGCCGCAGCAGGAGCGCATTCAGGGGTCCCTGCCCTAGCGGACGATGACCTCCCACGCCGCCAGCCAGGCCGGCAGGGTCACCAGGCAGGCGGCGTAGCTGACCAGCATCAGGCTGCCAACCTTCTGCTCGTCGCCGCCGTAGGTCCGGATCTGGAGGATGATCCCGACCGCCGGCGCGGAGGCCGCCTCGAGCACGAAGAACCTGGCCAGCAGCGGATCGACCTGCTCGAGCCCGAGCGCCCACACGGCCAACACCGTCAGCAGCGGCAGCACGCCGAGCTTGATCGCGAGCGCGCGGGTGGCGTCCCACAGGTGGGGTCGCAGGCGGAACGTCACCGAGCCGAGCACCGCACCCAGCACCACTGTCGCCGCCGGCACCGCGGCCTGGCCGACCAGCTCGATGCCCTCGAGCACGATCCGCGGGACGAGGCGGCTGCCGCCGATCAGCGCGAGCAACGTCGCCGCCAGGTTGGCGACGAGCGGCGGGGTGATGAGCCCCCGCCAGCTGCCGGGGCGGCCGCTCCCGGTCGCGAGCGCCTTGCCCACGCTCCAGAGCACCCCGTTGAAGCCGAGGATGAACAGGAAGCAGTAGAGCGCGAAGCGGTCGAACTCCGATGGGTAGAGCGCGAGCCCGACCGGGAGCACGAGGTAGCCGGCGTTCTGCATGCTCGCGACCGCCAGCATGTTGCTCTTGGCCGGCAGCTCACGCCGGAACGCCAGGGCCGCGATGCCCAGGCCGACCGCCGACATCGCAACGCCGGCCAGCGGCAGCGCCCACCACAGCGGGAAGGCGTTGGGGTCGAGGGTCGTGGCCACCTTGGAGAAGATCAGGCAGGGCAGGAAGAGCACGACGGTGACGTCGGACAGCCCGCTGACGGCGTTCTGGCCGAGGAGGCCGCGCCGGACCAGCAGCCCGGCGGCCACGATGACCAGGAACACCTTGAGGATCGCCAGCCAGGCGCTGCCGAACGCAGCCAGGAACAACGGTGTCGAGCCTCCCTCCAAAGGGTCGTTGCATTGTAGCGGAGGGTTCGCTGCAACCCGCGCGGGCCGTCCGGGATTTCAGAATTGAGATGCTGTACCAACAAGAGGAGGCGGCCATGAGCTCCGACCCCAACCATGGACGATTCGGCTGGCCGAGCCGGGCGGCCAGGTGCTCAATGGCCCGGGCGGAATCAGCCGGGGGTACGGTAGACTGTGGGCAAGGTCCCCCAGATGGCTGATCGAAACGACGAACTCCGGATACCCTCGCCGCCGTTTCGCGTCGGCGACTGGCTCGTCGAGCCGGCCCAGGACACGATCAGGTGCGGCGAGAGCGTGCGCCACCTCGAGCCCAAGGTGATGGACGCGCTGGTCGCCCTCGCCCGCCGGGCCGGCGAGGTGCTGTCGAAGGCGGAGCTCACGGACGCCGTCTGGCAAGTTCCGTTCATCTCCGAGAACCGCCTCGTGGGTGTCATCGCCGAGCTGCGACGTGCGTTCGACGACGACGTGCACGCGCCGCGCTACGTGGAGACCGTCCCGACCCGCGGCTACCGGCTGGCGCCGCCGGTGGAGTGGATGGGCGGCGAGCCGGCACCGGAGCCCGGGCAAGAGTCGGACTTCCTGATCGAGACCGCCGACCGCACCTACCGGCTTCGCGAGGGCGCCAACATCATCGGCCGCGAGGCGGAGGTCGACGTCTGCATTGCCTCGGAGTGGGTGTCGCGGCGGCACGCCAGCCTCGAGGTCGACGGCGACCACGCGGTGCTGGAAGACCTCGGGAGCAAGAACGGCACCTTCGTCAACGGCGCGCGCCTGAGCGGGCCGGTGCGGCTGCACGACGGCGACGAGATCCGGCTCGGCCGCGGGGTGGTCGTGCTCAGGTTCTCCTCCGCGCTGGTCGCCACGCGCACCGAGTCCGGGGGCGCTTCGAAGGCCCCGTAGCAGAACGGTGGTCACCCGGCCGGCGCTACAATGAGCGGCGATGCCGACCAACGTCACCGCCCAGTACCGGGCGGCCGAGGCCGCCTACCGGGCCGCCAAGACCATCGACGAGCGGCGGGCCGCCCTCGAGGAGATGCTGGCCACGGTCCCCAAGCACAAGGGGACCGAAAAGCTCCAGGCCGACATCAAGCGCCGCCTCGCCCGGCTGCGCCAGGAGGCCGAGCGCCGTCCCTCCCACAAGGGGCACTCGGTGCACGTCGAGCCCGAGGGCGCCGCCCAGGTGGTCCTGCTCGGCCCGCCCAACGCCGGCAAGTCGTCGCTGCTGGCGGCGCTGACCCACGCCACGCCCAACATCGCCGACTACCCCTTCGCGACCACCAAGCCGCAGCCGGGAATGATGCGCTTCGAGGACGTCCAGATCCAGCTCGTGGACCTGCCGCCGATCACCGCGGAGCACATGGACACGTGGCTGCCCAACGTGGTTCAGACCTCGGACGCGGCGGTCCTGCTGGCCGACCCCTCCAACCAGGACACGCTGGCCGGGATCGAGATCATCCGGGAGCGGATGGCCGCCGTCCACCTGCCGCTGGTCGGCGAGCTGCCCGAAGGCGTCGATCCGCGCGAGATGCCGCTGCCGACGCTGCTCGTGATCACCAAGGCGGACCTCGTCGGCCCCGGCGACCTCGAGGTGCTCGAGGAGCTGTACGGGCAAATCTACCGGACAGTCCGCTTCAGCGCCACCAAGCACATCGGCCACCAGCAGTTCCGGATCGACCTGTGGAAGCTCCTGCAGCTGATCCGCGTCTACACCAAGCCGCCCGGCAAGAAGGCCGAGCGCAGCGACCCCTTCGTGCTCCACATCGGCTCGACGGTCCACGATCTGGCCGACCGGATCCACGCCGACCTCGCCGGGAAGCTGGCCTACGCGCGGGTGTGGGGCGGCAAGATCGAGGGGCAGCGCGTGTCCCGCGACTTCGAGCTACGCGACCGCGACCTGGTCGAATTGGCGACCTGACCTGCCCGCTCGACGCTGAGCCGCGCCGCCCAGCCGCTCTTCCTTCTTCGATCTTCGATCTTCGATCTCGATTCGCGCCGCGAATCGAGCCTAATCGTCGACCAGGAAGAACTGGACGGTGGTGACGACCCGGATGGTCTTGAACTCGGGCGAGAAGGGGTCCCGGTCCTCGATCGAGAAGTAGCCCTGCTGGGCGTTGCGGATCCCGCCGACCCGGCTCCCCGAGTCCTCGGCGAAGCGCTCCGCGGCGGCTCTGGCGTCGCGGGTCGCCGCGGCGATCATCTCCGGCTTGATGGCGTCGAGGTCGGTGTACAGGTACTGGGTCTGGAACTCGTAGCTGCGGATCAGGGCGACCCCCTGCTTGACCAGCGACCCCGAGCGTTCCATGGCGGCGCGGGCAGCGTCGATGCGGCCGGTCCGGACCGTGACCGTGGCCTCGGCCGTGTAGCGCTCGAGGCGTCCCTTCTCGTCCATCATGCCCTGGGCGTGGCGGTCGGTGACGCGGGGCGCCGAGACGTTGATCTCGTCGGCCGCGAACTCGCCGGCCAGGAAGGCGGTGATCTTGGTTGCCCCGTCGTCGAGCCGTTGCTGCAGCGTCTCGAGGTCGTCGGCGGTGACCGAGTAGACGATCGGCCACAGCACCAGGTTCGCCGGCAGCTCGCGCTCCGACAGCCCCTTCACGGTCACGTAGCGGTCAGCGGAGCGGGCCTCGAGGAAGCCGTGGCCGATGAAGTAGCCGCCGACTGCGACGCCGACGCCGATCAGCAGCCCGAGGATCGCAAACTCGACGGTTCGCCGTTCCATGGCAAGCCTCCATGCCCCGGTGGCCGGGGCGTCTCGCCCGCCGTCCCCGGAGGATGGCGGCAGGGCCACTCTACACGATCTAGCCTGCCTGGGCGCAGGCTCTTCCGGAAATAGGCCGGCGTGTGCTACGGTTGCTCGCCGCAGCGCCGCCTGGTCATCGATCGCGCAGCGCCGTGACCCTCTGTCCTCGCAGGAGACAGCCATGGAAGTGGGAATCCTGGGCCTTGCCGGGAGCGGCAAGACGACCCTGTTCAGTCTGCTCACCGGCAGCGGCGGCGCCCTCGCCGCCACGCTGCGGCGTGACCAGGCGGCGGTCGGCATGGGACGGGTCCCGGACCCGCGCCTCGACCGGCTGAGCGAGATGTACCAGCCGCGCAAGATCACGCCGGCGATCGTCCGCTACGTCGACGTGCCGGCGGTGGGCGGCGACCGCCCGGGCGAGGCCTCCCTCAACATCCCCGAGCTGCGCACCATGGACGCGCTGCTGGTCGTGGTGCGGGCGTTCGCGAGCGACGCCGTACCGCACCCTCTGGGCTCGGTCGACCCGGCCCGCGATCTCGCCCGGATCGAAGAGGAGTTCCAGCTCCAGGACCTGATGGTGGTCGAGCGGCGGATCGAGCGGCTCGAGAAAGACCTGGCCCGGCGCCGCGACCCTGAGCTCGCCGCCGAGCTCGAGCTGCTCCAGCGCTGCCGGCAAACCCTTGAGGACGGCCGGCCGCTGCGCTCGGAGGGCTTCGAGCGCGCCGACCGGCAGCGCCTGCGGGGCTTCACCTTCCTGTCGATCAAGCCGATCCTGGCCGTGGTCAATGTCGGCGAGGATGCGATCGGTGAAGACGCCTTCGCCGATCAGCGCTGGCAGCAGTGGCTGGCGGGCCCGGCCACGGGTTGCACCAGCGTCTGCGCGACCCTGGAGCGGGAGATCTCCGAGCTCGAGGCGGCCGACGCTGCGGCGTTCATGGCTGACCTCGGCATCGTGGACCGGGCGCTCGACCGGGTGGCGCGCGAGGCCTACCGGCTGCTCGGCCTGATCAGCTTCTTCACGGTCGGCGAGGACGAGTGCCGGGCGTGGTCGGTCCCGGCCGAAACACCCGCCGTGGAGGCGGCCGGCGCGATCCACTCGGACATCTCGCGCGGCTTCATCCGCGCCGAGGTCGTGCCCCACACCGAGCTGCTCGCGGCCGGGTCGCTGGCGGCCTGCCGCCAGCAGGGGACGCTCCGCCTGGAGGGCAAGACCTATCCGGTGCGTGACGGCGACGTCGTCCACTACCGGTTCAACGTTTGAGGCGAACCGAGGTGGAGGGCGCGGTCCGGCGCCGCGCCGCTGCGCCGTCGAGGAGGTCCGCCATGGGCCGCAATGAGGTGGTGTTCTCGGCGAGCGTCATCCTCGCCGGGGTGGTGCTGCTGGCGTCCGAGCCAGCGTTCCTGGTCGGGCTGGCCGCAGCCATGGCTGCCTTCACGGCGCTCTGGCTGGTCAGCCTGGCACTGCGCAACGCCAGCATCGTCGACATCTTCTGGGGCCCGGGGATCGTCCTGGTGGGGTGGCTGTACCACCTGATGGCCTCGCCCCGCACTCGCCCCGGCCTGCTGGTCTGCGCCTTGGTCACGGTGTGGGGGCTGCGCCTCGCCGGCCACATCGCGGTGCGCAACGCCGGCGGCGGAGAGGATTTCCGCTACCGCCAGTGGCGCGAGCGCAGCGGCCCCGCCTTCTGGTGGGTGTCGCTGTTCAAGGTCTTCTTGCTCCAAGCCGTGGTGCTGTGGGTCGTGTCGTCGCCCCTGCTGCTCGCCCAGCGCTCGGGAGCGGGCTTCGGCGGCCGCTGGCTCGTCGGGTTCGGGCTGCTGCTGTGGGTGGTCGGATTCTTCTTTGAGGTCGTGTCCGACTGGCAGCTGCTCGCCTTCAAGCGCGACCCCGCCAATCGCGGCCGGATCCTCGACCGCGGCCTGTGGAGGCTCAGCCGGCACCCGAACTACTTCGGAGAGGCGACGCTGTGGTGGGGGACCGGGCTGATCGCGGCGTCCGCCGGCGGCCCGCTCGCCCTCATCGGGCCGGCGCTGCTCACCTTCACGCTCGTCAAGATCTCCGGCGCCGCCATGCTCGACCGCGAGCTGGCGGCGCGCCGGCCCGGTTACACCGAGTACATCGCCCGCACGCCGGCCTTCCTCCCCTTCCGCATCGCTCGACGCCGGCGCGCCGAGCTCGTGCCGCATTGGCCCTTTCGGCGGGAGCAAAAGTGATGAGCTGGCCAGGTTGTGCTTGCTCGCATTCAGGATGCGCGCAGCGCATCCCGAGGAGCCTGTGGGCAGAGGCCAACAACAGTCACCACGCCAGGAACGCGCTCAGGGGCCGATGCCCTACRGGCTCCTAGGGRACCTTGAGAATCACGGTGCCGCGCTCGTCCCGCAGCCTGACCGCGGTGCCGGTGATCTCCTCRACCGTGAAGCCCTCGACCGTGCTGCCGACTCTCACATCGACGCCGTTGATGCGGGCGAACGGGTCGTCGGGCCGGAACGCGATGTAGTCGACGACCAGCGAGGCGTAGCCGAGGTCGGCCTCGACGTGAAACACCCGTTCGCCGCCTGGACCGCGCGTCTCGCTCGGCGTCGCCCGCTCGGCCGGCGGCGGCCTGTGCTCGGCAGGGGAAAGGGCGGGCTGGTCGCCCCCGACGGTGAGCTGGTCGGGCGGCTGGCCCGAGCCGGCCGACAGCGCCGGCGTCGTCGGAACGGCGGCTGCGGGTGCTGCGGCGGCTGCCGTCGCCAACGGTGTCGCCTCCGGCTGCGACGCAGCGGGCCCGAGGCCGCTCGCGCCGGTCACCGGAGTGACGGCGGCGTTGCCAGACGCCGGCGGCTGTGCGCCGCTGCGGTCGCCGTGCGACAGCCACAGCCCAACGCCGACCGCAGCGCCGGCCACGATGGTGAGCAGGGCGCCGAGCAGGATGCCGATGCCGAGCCCATGACGTCGGCGCCGGCCGGTCAGACCGCGGGCGTAAACCACTCCCCGGGCGTCCTCCTCCTCCTGCTCGCGGCGCGCCTTGCGCAGAGCCTCGTGGATCAGGCTCATTGGCCGCCATCCTCCAGCGCCCGGATTCCCCGGCGAACCTGCTTCCATCCGAGGTGGTCGCGGCCCTCGACGTAGCCGACGAGCAGGGCCTTGTCGCAGACCGCGTTGATGAGGCGCGGCACGCCGCGCGAGTAGTGGTGGATCGCCCACAGCGCCGCCGGGCTGAAGGTCGGCCGGCCCCGGGAGCCGGCGACCATGAGCCGGTGCAGGATGTAGTCCTCGGTCTCGGCCCGCCCGATCGGCCCCAGGTGGTAGCGCACGGTGATGCGCTGGCGCAGCTGGCGCAGGCGGGGGGAGTCGAGCTTGCGGCGCAGCTCGGGCTGGCCGACGAGCACGATCTGGAGCAGCTTGCGGTCCTCGGTCTCGAGGTTCGAGAGCAGGCGAACCTCCTCGAGGAGCTCGTCCGAGAGGTCCTGGGCCTCGTCGAGAATCAGGACCACGCAGTCGTCGGCGTGGGCGCGCTCGAGCAGGAACTCGTTGAGGCGCTGGAGCAGACGGACGCGGTCGTTGCCGCGGTCGTCGAGGCCGAGCTCGCGCAGGATCGAACGCAGGAGCTGGGTCCCGGTCATCACCGGGTTGAGGATGAGAGCGGTGGCGTAGTCCTCGGGGCTCTCTTCGAGCACCGCCAGCACCGCCCGGCAGATCGTGCTCTTGCCCGCGCCCACCTCGCCGGTGACCTGGACGAAGCCCTTGCGCTGGGCGATGCCGAACAGGATGTGGTCGTACGCTTCACGGTGCTGCCGGCTGAAGTACAGGTACTTCGGGTCCGGCGTGATGTTGAACGGCGTCGCTGTCAGCTCGTAGTAGGTCTCGTACATGGTGGCGTCGCCGGCACACCGCGGCGGCGGCCGACGAACCCCGATTGTAAACCCTGCCCGCCGGAATGACGGTTTTTCACGCCTCAGTCGAGCAGCCGCCGTCCGGTGACCATCCGGTAGCCGACCACCTTGAGGTCCTGCCCGCTGATCGCGCTGCCTTCGCGCGACGGCGTCAGCGACAGCTTCCACTGGTAGAGCCCCGAGAAGAACTCGCTGAGCCTGCCGACCATCTGGTCGAAGGCGCCGCTCATCTCGTAGCGGACCGCGTGCTCCTCGCTGTCCCAGATCGTCACCGACAGCGCCCGCGAGCGGCTGTGGAACCCCTCGGCGAGGAACACCGCCCGGCACCCCGGGGTGGCGAGCAGTGCCGGCACGATCTCCGCGTTGTAGCGCTCGCGCAGCTGCTGGAACCGGCCGGCCTCGACCCGGATGGCGACGAGCCGCAGGTAGAGGCGCGGCGAGGCCGCCTCGTCGAGCGGGCCCGAGAGGGCAGCGATCTCCACCGGGAAGGACTCGACCTCGGGGTCCTGCAGGTGCTTCATCGGCGGATCGGGGTCGCCAGTGAGGTGCGCGCGCCACTCGGAGACCTCGGCGAAGTACTTGTCACTGGCGTCGAGCAGCTCGTCGTAGAGGCCGCTCGACTCGTAAGCCACCGCGGCTTCCTCGCTCGCCCACAGGGTCAGGGACAGGCTCTCGTCGTCCTTGTCSGTGGTCTGGAGCAGGCTCGCGAACAGGCAGCCGTCGGTCGCCTGCAGCGCCGGGATGACGCGGTCATCGTAGAACTGCCGGAACTCGGCGACCTTATCTCGCGCGAGAATCARCCGAACGAAGCGCATGTACATGATTTGCCCCCTGTGGCTCACYGCGATCGATGCCGTCCGGACCGCAGTCGGTTAGCAATATCGGTCCTCGCATGGGCCTACGTCAATACGGTCGAGATCCTGGGGGGGCCGGTTAGACTGGTCCGGACGATGGCACGGATTGACGACATCCTCCAGGGACAGCTGCTCGGCCAGAGCTTCGACTGCGAGTGCGGCCGCCGCCACAGCGTCCCGACCCGGGTGGTCGACGTCGGTCCGGGAGCCGTTGACCGCGTGCCGGCGATTCTGAGCCAGGTGGTCGAGGCCAGGACAGCCCTGGCGATCGCCGATCGCCGGACCTGGCAGGCGGCCGGCGAGCGCACGCACGCCTCACTGGCATCGGTGATCCAGTGTGACCGCACGCTGCTGGCCGACGGCGCGGACGGCCAGCTCCACGCCTCGGTCGAAGCGGTCGGCCGGCTCGAGGCCGCGACCGCCGACGCCTACGAGGTCTACATCGCGGTCGGCAGCGGCACGGTCAACGACATCACCAAGGAGCTGGCCCACCGCCGCCGGCGCCCCTACGTTGTGGTGGCGACCGCTGCCTCGATGAATGGCTACACCTCGTCGATCGTCGCCCTGCTCGACCGGGGGCTGAAGACAACCGGCCCAGCGACGCCGCCGCTCGCCGTGATCGCCG
Source organism: Holophagae bacterium (assembly GCA_003105185.1). GTDB lineage: Bacteria > Acidobacteriota > Thermoanaerobaculia > Thermoanaerobaculales > Sulfomarinibacteraceae > FEB-10. The sequence goes on along the minus strand of PQAJ01000269.1, from coordinate 1,906 downwards.
ACCCGGAGGTGCTTGCCGCCGCGCCGCTCGAGCTGACGCTGGCCGGGCTCGGCGACCTGGTGTCGAAGCCCTACTGCGGCTGCGATTGGTGGATCGCGTCGATGGTCAGGGGCGAGGCCTACTGCCCCGAGCCGCAGCGCATCCTCGGCGAGGCCTTTGACAGCAGCCTGGCGGTCCTTCCGCGGCTCGCCGGCCGCGACCCGGCGGCGGTTGCCCTGCTCGCCAAGCTGCTGGTGGTGTCCGGCATGACGATGACCATTGCCGGCAGCTCGAGCCCGGCCTCGGGCGGCGAGCACCTGCTGTCCCACTACTGGGACATGATCCGCTCGCGCGACGGCCGGCCGCTCGGCCTCCATGGCGCCCAGGTCGGGGTCGCCTCGCTGGCCATGGACGCGCTTTACGCGAGGATCCTCGACGCCGACTTCTCGAAGGCGCACTGTGCTCCCGATCCAGGCCCCGATGCCGAGGACAGTCTCCGCGAGGCCTTCGGCTCGCTCGCCGAGGCGGTGCTGCCGCAGTGGCGCGCCAAGCTCGCCCGGCGCGGCGAGCGCGACCTCGAGCTGCTGCGCGCGAACGAGGCCGCCATCAAGGCCGAGATCACGAAGGTGCTGGCGACCGGCCGCAAGGTGCGCGCGGCGCTCGCGGCCGCCGGGGCGCCGATGTGGGCCGCCGACCTCGGCATCACGCGCGGAGAGCTCGCGGCAGCGATCCGCTACGGCCGCGCGATCCGCGACCGCTACACGGTGCTCGACGTGGCGGCGGAGCTGGGCCTGCTCGAGGACTTCGCCGCCGACTATCCGGATCGCGAGCAGATTTGGGCCGGGCCATGAGCGCCGCCACCGTGCTCGTCGACGCCCACCGCGGAGCGTCCGCCTGGTATCCCGAGAACACCCTGTCCGCCTTCGAGGCGGCCATCGCGTGTGGCGCCGACAGCGTCGAGCTCGACGTCCAGCTGTCCGCGGACGCGGTCCCGGTGGTGATCCACGACGACACCGTCGGGCGCACGACCAACGGCGCGGGGGCGGTGGCGCAGCTGTCCGCGGCCGAGCTCGCGGCGCTCGACGCCGGCGCCTGGAAGTCGCCGTCGTTCAAGGGCGAGAGGATCCCGACCCTCGATCAGACCCTGTGGCTGCTCGCGGGCACGGTCCGCATCAACATCGAGCTCAAGGCCCGCGATCTGCGTCTCGCCGAGCTGGTCGTGGCGGCCATCGAGCAGCGCAGCCTGCAGCGCCAGGTCATGGTCTCGAGCTTCCACCTCGAGCTGCTGGCGGCGGTCCGGGTGCGGCTGCCCGGGGTCCGCATCCACCACTTCCTCGAGCGCGAGCTGGAGCGCGACTTCTTCGAGCGCGAGGGGCGCTTCGTCGACAGCGTCGGCATCGCCAGGGACTACGTGACCCCGGAGGTCGTGGCCTGGTTCCGCGCCGCCGGCCGACCGACCTGGGTGTGGACGGTGGACGACCCGGCCGATGCCCTGCGCTGTGCCGCCATGGGCGTGGAATCGATCACCACCAACGACCCGGCGGGCATCCTCGCTGCCCTGGCCGAGGCCGGCTACCGCGGGTCACCGCCGCGTCTCCTCGGCTGACGCCACCATCGGCAGGCCGCACGAGCCGTCGCCGACGGCACACCGCGCCCGCACGCAGCAGCGGTCTTTGCAATGGAAAACAATTGATTTCTTAGAAACAATGGAATATCATTGCGGTGCGAGGATGATGTGAACGATCACTACCTGTTGCTCGTCGACGTGAAGAGATCGACGGATCTCACCCCACGGGTCGCCGAGCGCGTCTTCGGCACGCTCGAGGAGCGGCTTGCCGATCTGAGCCGTCGCCTCGACCCGGCCCCGGTGCTCGGGCTGTCGATCAGCTACGGCGACGAGGTGGCCGGCCTGTTCGACACCCCGGCC
>PQAJ01000268.1 GCA_003105185.1 Holophagae bacterium | reverse complement strand
ACCTTCTGCGAGCCGCCGGTCGTTGCCCTCAACCGCTTCGCCACCGACACCGACGAGGAGATCGAGGTGGTCCGCCGGGAGTGCGCGGCGCTGGGCGCCCGGTTCGCGGTGTCCGAGGTGTTCGCCCGCGGCGGCGAGGGCGGCATCGCGCTCGCCGAGGCCGTGGTCGAGCAGGCCGAGCGCAGATCCAAGCCGTTCTGCCCGCTGTACGACTGGAGCGAGCCGGTCAAGACCAAGATGGAGAAGATCGCCCGCGCGATGTACGGGGCGCGCGAGGTGAGCTGGTCGAACGACGCCGAGAAGGACCTCGCGATGATCCGGCGCTTCGGCTACGAGGGGCTGCCGCTGTGCGTCGCCAAGACCCAGAAGTCGCTGTCCGACGACCCCAAGCTGCTCGGCCGGCCCGAGGACTTCGAGATCTCGGTTCGCAACGTCATCCTCGCCGCCGGCGCTGGCTACCTGGTGCCGCTGCTCGGCGAGATCATCCGGATGCCCGGCCTGCCGGCGGCGCCCCAGGCCGAGCGGCTCGACCTCGTCGACGGCCGCGTGGTCGGCATGAGCTAGGAGCCTGTGGGGCACAGGCCCCTCGGCGCACGCGGGTCGCAGGCTCTGGGGTGTGCGTGAGGCGTCGCGGTCGCTCGCTGGCCTACGTCCCACGCGCGCCGAGACGGATGCGCTGCGCGCATCCTATCGCGGGTGGCAAACGACCGGACCCGCTTCCGCTTCCGCGCCAGCCCCCCAGCCCGGCTCCGGATTCGTTCCCGCTCCCGTACCCGTTCCCATTCCCGGACCTCTAGGTACATCTGCGCGCTTCGGACACCGTTCCTGTCGCCTCGCCGGCGAACGCGCGGCAACCTCTGGGGACCATTCGGGCGCGGAAGCGGGACGCCGCCCGCAACTCTCCGGTTACGGCTCGAGCGGCAGGTTGAAGTACTCGAAGAGGCCGCGGCAGGGCGCGCAGCGGCGGGCGTGCTCCCGCCACGAGCGGACGTAGAGCGAATCGCGCGACGAGACCGCCAGCATCACCGGGTTGACGTGGGCGCTGGTTTCGCGTAGCGAAAGCTGGCGGCGGTGGCGGGAGGCGAACGCAGGATCGCGGATTCTGGACACCAGTGCGTCGAGGCCCAGCCGCGGGCGCTCGGAAGGTCCTGGCGGGTCTGGCATCATCCACGATCAACGCCATGCACGTGCGGCCACCGTAGCCGCCCGGCGAGGGGCGCCTCCCTGCATTGAATATAGTACCCGGCCGTGGTGCGGGCCACCCGCGGCCTGCGCTGGCCGCGGCGTCATGTGATCAGGGTCAAAGTCCAAGAAAGGGCGCAACCGGTCCTTGAGTCGGGGAGGCTGAGTCCACCGCTCCGGAGCCGGGCGGTCATCCCTCCGGAGCCGAGGCGCCGCCCCCAATGCCAAGCCGATGCACCATCTCGTTGAAGGTGGTCGGGCTCAGGCCGAGCAGCTTGGCGGCCCGCCGCTGCACGCCCCCGGAGCGGGACAGCGCTTCGCGGATGAGGTGGCTCTGGTAGGCGGCGACGGCGACCCGAAAGTCGATCCCCTCGGGCGGCACCTCCTCAACAACGAACTCGGTGGGGGAGGCGCCGCGCACCACCTGGGGAAGCTCGTCGACGTCGATGGTGGCGCCGCGGCACAGCACGACCGCGCGCTCGACCGCGTTCTCGAGCTCGCGCACGTTGCCCGGCCACGAGTACTCGGTCAGTGCGTCCATCGCCTGCGGGGTGAAGCCCCCGACGTCGCGCTCGTTCTCCGCCGCGTAGATCTTGAGGAAGTGGGCGGCGAGCAGCGGGATGTCCTCGCGGTGATCGCGCAGCGGCGGCATCTCGATGGTGATGACGTTGAGGCGGTAGTAGAGATCCTCCCGGAAGCGACCCGCCTCGACCGCCTGCCAGAGGTTGATGTTGGTCGCCGCGAGCAGGCGGACGTCCACCGCGCTCGACTCGACGCCGCCGACCCGCCGGATCTCCCGCTCCTGGATCACCCGCAGCAGCTTGGTCTGGGTCTCCGGCGAGATGGTGCCGACCTCGTCGAGGAACAAGGTCCCCTCGTGGGCCGCCTCGAACAGGCCCTTGCGGCTGGTGACCGCGCCGGTGAAGGCGCCCTTGACGTGGCCGAAGAGGGTGGACTCCAGCAGCTCCGCCGGGATCGCCGTGGTGTGGACCGGGATGAACGGCCCATCACAGCGCGGGCTGAGGCGGTGGATGGCGCGCGCCACCAGCTCCTTGCCGGTCCCCGACTCGCCGACGATCAGGATGTTGGAGCGGGCCGGGGCCGCGCGCCGGATGAGCTCGAAGACCTCCTCGATCCGCCGGCTGGTGCCGACGATCTCGCCCATCCCCTCGAGACGGCTGCGCAGCAGCAGGTTCTCGACCTGGAGGCGGCGCCGCTCGGTGGCCCGCCGCACCAGGTGCAGCACCTCCTCGTTCTTGAAAGGCTTCGGGACGTAGTGGAACGCCCCCTCGCGCATCGCGGCRATCGCCGACTCGATGGACGAGTAGGCGGTGATCACCACCACCGGCAGGTGCGGGTCGTAGGCCTTGATCTGCGGCAGGAGGTCRAGGCCGTTCGAGTCCGGCAGCATGAGGTCGAGGAGGACGACGTCAATCTCCTCCTCGCGCAGGGCCTGCATCCCTGCGGCGGCCGTGGTCGCCGAGTGGTAGGCGAATCCGTTGGCCTCGAGCAGGGTCTTGAGCACGTCCTGGAGGACGGGCTCGTCGTCGATCACGAGGATGCTGCCAACTCCCGACATCGCTGCAGCCGAATCGAAGCGCACGCCCCACCGGACGGAGCGTTCTCCAGCCTGACTTCGCCTCCAAGCTGGGTGATCATATCACGCGTGATCGCGAGCCCCAGGCCGACCCCGCCGCGCTCGGTCTTGGTGGTGACGAAGGGCTCGAACACCTTGTCGAGGAGCTCCGGCGGGACCCCCGGCCCGTAGTCGCGAACCCGGATCTCCGCCCACTCGCCGTCGACCGCCAGCTCGACGGTCACCGGCGAGCCCTCGCTGGAGGCCTCGAGGGCGTTGCGCACGAGGTTGCTCACCGCGAGCTCGACCGGGCCGGTTGCGGCCCACACCATGACGCGCAGGCCGAAGCTCGCGAACGCGAGCTGGTCAACTGCGCCGAGTGAGCGCGCCGCGTCCTGCGCTGCCCGCATCGCGATCTCTCCGAGCTCGAGCGGCACCCGGGCGGCCCGCCCCCCCCGCATTGCCTCGTGCAGGTTGGCGACGATGCGCGACACCCGGAAGCTCTGGTCGACGAGCTTGCCCACCAGCTGCGCCCGCGGGTCGACCGCCGGCGTCATGTCGCCGAGCATCTGAGCGAAGGACGCGATGCCGGTCAGCGGTGTGTTGATCTCGTGGGCGAGCCCCGAGGCCAGCCGGCCGAGGGCGGCCAGCCGCTCCTGCTCGCGCACCCGGTCCTGCAGGTCGCGCAGCTCGGTGACGTCCTGTAGCACGACCACCCGCCCGTTGAAGCTCCCGGTGTCGAGCTCGAGCACAGACACCGCCATGATGACCCGCCGCGGCGGGTCCGCGAGCGTCGCCGCCTCGGCATTGGCCGCGTGCAACGGCAGGCCGTCCTGCCAGCCTGCGGGCAGGTCGAGCAGGCTCTTGAGCGCCCGCCCCACCAGCTCCTGGGCGTCGTCGCTGAAGATCCCGGCCGCCTCGCTGTTCGCCGACAGGATCCGTCCGCCGGCGTCGCACACCAGGATGGCGGCCGCCGAGGACTCAATGATCCGCTGCGTGTTGGCGTGGAGGATCCGGTACTCCTCGGCCTGGCGGCGGAGGTCGTCGAGATAGCGGGCGCTCTCCAGCGCGACCGCGGACTGGGCCGCGAGCGCCAGCACCACCTCCTGGCCCTCGGTTCCGAGCGGGAAGATGCCCCGCCGCAGCCCGAGGTAGAGCAGGCCATGAACCGTGCCTGCGCGCTCGAGCGGGATCCGCCGCGTGTAACCGGCGTCCTCCATCGCTCGCTCGCGCTCGGTCGGGAAGGCCCCATCCATGACCGCGAACGCCAGCCGCTCGGGCAGGCTGTCGCCGGAGCCGGTGACCCTGGAGAAGCTGCCATCACCGGTGCGCAGGTAGGCGGCGACGAGGTCGATGTCGAGGCCCTCGTTGAGGGTCTCGGACAGCCGCGTCAGCAGCTCCCGCGGGTCGGTCGACCGCGCCAGGTCGCGCACCGAGTCGGTGAGGACCGAGCGCGGCGCCGGCCGGCCGTGGTAGAGCCACTGATCGAGGAACCGCTCGACCCGGAACCGGATCGGCTCGAGCAGCACCACCAGGAGCACGCCGGTCGCAAAGGCGAACAGGTTGCGCACCGATCCGAGGCCACCGGCGTAGCGCAGGAGCAAATGGTCGGTCAACGAGAAGATCGTCCCACCGATCACCGCCACCAGCGTTCCGGACATCCAGTCGCGGGTGATCGGCTCGAGGTCCCAGAGGCGGTACGAGGTGAGTGCCGCCAGGACCCCGAGCGGCACCGCGGCGATCGGCAGCACGGCGAGCCAGGAGAACGGCGGGAACGCGATCCCGAGCCAGCCGGCGAGCGTCACCAACGTGATGTACGGCACCATGCCGACGAACAGGCCGAGCGCGATCCACTCGATCTGGCGCCGCGACCCGGCCCTCCTCGCCGCGTCCCGCCAGCGCCGCAGCAGGAGGATGATGCCATAGAGCAGGGCGGCGCCGAAGACGCCCCGCAGGACCGACGCCGTGATCTGCCACCACACCGCGAGGTTCGGCGACAGTGCGGTGCTGGCGCTCGCCGCGACTACGGTTGCGGTCAGCGCGTCCCACACCCACAGCGACCGCCGGCGCTCGGGGAAGATGGCGAAGAAGCGGACGATCAGGAACGGCAGCGCCGAGCTTGCCGCACGGTGGATCACCTGCAGGCCGATCTCCCCGGCTGCGATCCGGTGGGGGATGGTCCCGACGAGCACCGACGCCACGGCCAGCACCAGGAAGGTCGCCGACTCCCGGCGGTCGGTCGCATAGGCCGCCCACAGCGCGCACGCGAGCGCGAACAAGCCGACCGCCGACCGCGCCAGGTAGAGCGAGTCGATGTGCGGCCGCGGCGGGATGAAGGTGATCTCGCGCGACTCGCCGGACCTCGGCTGGACCACGATGCGGTGCTCCGTGCCTGCCGCCAGCGCGAACAGCGGATCCTCGAGACGCTCCACGGCAATGCCGTCGACCGCCGCGATCAGGTCGCCGACCTCCAGCCCCGCCGCGGCGGCCGATGACACGGCCGGGACGGCGGTCACTTTCACCCCGCGCTCGACCCAGCGCACCGTGAAGTCGAGCCGGTAGAACGAGCGGATGGTCTGGATCAGCGATGCTCCGGCCACCACCACGGTGGCCAGGGCGAGCAGCAGCAGCGCGATCCGCCGGCGCGTCACCTATCCCCTTCAGCCAGGACCTCGTCGCGCAGCAGCTGGCGCACCGCCAGCGCTACCCGGGCGTGGGAGTAGGGCAGCCGCTCGGCCAGCACTCCCCAGCCGCAGCTCTCGGTCGCCAGCTCGTGCCGAATCTGATCGACGAGGTCGCGGTCCTCCCCGGCCCTCGCGTCGGGCCGGCGCCCGGTCGGCCGCAGGCGTCGCGATGCTGGCACCGCAACCCGGAACCGCTCGAGCTCATCCTGCATGCGCGCGGCCTCGATCAGCAGCGGCTGCAGGACCAGCGACTCCTCGGAGCTGGCCGCCCGGCGAATGGTGCGGAAGACGAACGTCCCCCGCTCCGGGGGGTTCATGAGGATCTCGAACAGCGCCTCGGATCCGGCCAGCGCGCCGCGGCGGATCGGGCCGACGCGGCGGTCGTGCGTGCTGATGGCCCCGAACGGCCGCCCCCTCGCGTCGAGCACCTCAAGCACGCCGTCGGAGCCCGACTCGACCACGGTCTGAAGAATCGTCGGCAGATCGAAGTGCTCGAGCCGGCCGCCGAGCTTGGTGGCCTCGTGGCCGCCGAGGTTGGCGAAGGTGCCCTCGAGCCGGCGCGCCAGGTTCTGCAGGTAGTGCATGGCCAGATCGCGCGACTCGAAAAGCCGGCGGAGGATGACCGGCCGCGGCCACTGCAGGGTCACGCCCCCCTCGGGGAAGCGGGCGAGCGAGTTGAAAGGTGTGCCGGTGATGACCTTGCTCTCAGCCAGCACCGCCCCGGGCCCGCGGTAGGCGACCGGCTCGAGCTCCCCCTCCGGCGCCTGCCGCCGGCTGATCTCCACGACGCCCTCGCTGACCAGATAGAGCGCCGTCGGCAGCTGCCGGGGCTGGAACAGGGTCTCGCCCTCGCCGTGGCGGAGCACCTGAGCCACCTCGGCGAGCGCTGCCCGCTCTTCGTACGCCACGCCCTGGAAGAACGCGCTGTCGGTGATGGCCTTGATCAGGTCGGTCCGTTGCATCGTCTCAACCCATCTTATCGCCGCGCGCCCGACAGCGATACCGCCGGGCAAGCCCGGCGAACGGCCGTCCCGGCGGATACAATGGGACAGTGACCGCGCCGGTGGCCTCGTTGCAGGCGTTCGAGCGTGTCCTCTCGGAGGACCTGCGTCCACCCGCCTACCTCACGCTCGAGGAGATCCGGGGTGGCTGGCGTGATCTCTTCCCCGAGCTCGCCACATGCCTGCCGGCCCCGTATCCGATCTTCGGCGCGGACGAAGAACGGATCATCACCTACGGCTACCCGATCCTGATCTCCGAGGGCATCTGGCGGCTGCGCCGCGAGCTCGACAAGCTGGTCGAGCTGGAGACCGCCCACCGGCTGAGCGCGCCCGCCGACAGCGCCGACAAGGAGCCGGTGGCCGCCCAGCGCGACCGCTACGTCCGCGGGGCGGCGACGATCTTCGAGAACGTCGTGATGAACGACTACGGCCGGGGGCTCAACGAGGTCTTCCTGCTCTTCCTGTCGGGCGACGCGGCGCGCAGCCTGGGCCAGGTCGCGAAGCAGGTCCGGCTGGCGAGGCCCGACGTCGGCCGTGAAACCACGGAGGAGATCCGGCAGTTCATCGCCGGCGTGGTCGGCGAGCTCATCCAGCGCGCCGCTGTGCGTGCCACCGAGCGGCTGCGGCAGCTCGCGGAGGGACCGGCCAGCCTCAAGCTGTCCCCGGTCCTCACGGCGGTGTGCCAGGATCACCTGCTGCTCACCGAGAGCCGCGCCCCGGCCGAGCTCGACCGCCTCAGCGGCTACCTCCAGTACCGCCTCCGCCAGGACCCACAGGCCGTGATCGCGGTCTGCGAGAACGCGCTGCACCGGCTGCACGATCTGATCCGCCGCCACCCCGAAATCGGCTCCCTGCTGGCCACCTCGGGTGCGGGGAAGCTCCGCGTCGACCAGCTCAAGACCATCCTCGACCCGGCCCTCCTCAACGCGCTCGAGGCGGCGCGGCTGACCGACGCCGTCGAGCTGTCCGCCAAGAACGTCCGCTTCCTGCGCGAGCTCGGGCTGCGGCTGAAGGCCTTCGAGCTGCTGGCCACCCTGCGGCGCCGCATCCAGCCGATGGAGCGGCGGGGCTCGCAGCTGGTGCTGAGCGGGGCGTCATCGGCGACCGCGATCGCGCCGTCCACGCGCCCTTTCGACTTCGCATCGCCCGGCGTCGTCGAGTCCCTGGTCCGCCGCTGTGGGTTCGTCTACGACCTGACCAACTTCACCGCCGTCCTCGAGGCGGTCCGCAAGGAGGGGCGCGCCGCGGAGGAGAAGGCGCTGCAGTTCATGTACGTCTTTCAGAACCGGCTCGAGGAGATCCGGCGCCGGCGGGTGCTCAACTTCGAGAAGTTCCTCGGCGACGGCGCGCTGTACTCGTCCCGGCGGGCGATCCGAGTGCTGGCGGCGGCCTGCGAGACCCAGCTCGTCTACCATCACCTCCGCCAGAGCGGGTTCCCGTTCGACCAGGGGATCCGGATGGCGCTCAACTTCGGCACCTATCGATTGCTGCCGATGTTTCACCGCAGCGCCGGGCCGCAGCGCTTCGAGTTCTTCGGCCACGGCATCGTCGAGCTCGCTCGCCTGACCACCGGCAAGAGCAGCCGTGAAGTGGATGAGATTGCGGAGTTCCTGATCCACGCCGGCTACGACTCGCGAGAGGTCGACAGCTTTCTCGCGCCGCTGGTGGAAGCCCGCAGGGGCCACGCGGCGGCCGCCAGCCGTCCCTACACCGCCACCATCGACGGCCGGGGCGAGCTCGTGAACGAGGGGATCGTCCTCACCGCGTCCTTCCTCGCCGAGCTCGAGCGGGACATCGAGGGCACCCCGGTCGGCGTGCTGCAGTTCGACGACGTCGAGTGGTTGGCGTTCGCGCTCGAGCCCCCGAACCCGGACACGCTGTACGTGGGTCTGCGCCTGCTCGGGGTGGCGCGCCTCAAGGGCTTGGCGCCGCAGGAGCTCATCGAGGCCACGGTATGGGAGGCCCTGCCCGCAGCGCTGCGCCCCAAGGGCACGGCGCGCGACCTGATGCGGCTGCTGCGGCAGCTCGGCTCGACCGAGGCCGACAGCGTCGAGAGCGTCGCTGCGAACGAGGTCGCAATCCCGGAGGAGCTGCTGGTGGTGACCTACCTGGGCGAGGACCAGCGCCGCCTGTGGGTCTTCGGGCACTACCGCCACAGCGACGACATGGTGCTGCACGCCGTCGACCTGCCGATCGACACCCCGGAGCTGGGCCGGGAGGAGCCGCTGGAGACCTGGCTCTTCCGCAACCGCCACGAGCTGGCCCAGCTGTACGAGGGCGTTCGCCGCTCGAACCCCGGCATCTCGAGGCCGCTGTCCACGCTGCGCCGGCTCGACGGCTTCATGGCCTGCTTCCTCGCCTTCCCCCACCGCGCTCCAGGGCAAAGGTAGCCCCAGGCCCCCGCCCGCTTCCGCGCCCGCTTCCGATCTCGCGCCCGTTCCGGTTCCCGTTTCCGAGCCCCCCGCCACCGTGTTCGAGCCTGTGCACGCTCGTTCGCTCCGCCCCCGAGAGCGCTTCGCGCCGGTCCACTGGAGGCGCTCCCCGAGGGAGCCACCTTTGGCGATTTCAGGTCTCGAGCACCTCTTGACARGGAATGTCGTCCCGAAATCGCCAAAGATGGCACGCCCGCAGGACGCCCTCTCCTCGTACTCGCCTCGCCATCCGGGCGAGGAAGCGGATAGGGGACTGTACGACGGAGCGCGCGAGGGCCTCTGCCCCCACGCTACGAGGGGATCTCTTCGAGGATCTTGAGGTAGCTGCGGTGGCGCTCCGGATCGAGGCTGCCCTCGGCCAGCGCCTCGAGCACGACGCAGCCCGGCTCGTGGCGATGGCTGCAGTCGGTAAAGCGACAGCCGGCCGCCCGCTGCGCCACCTCCGGGAAGGCCCCTGCGAGCTGCTCGCGCGAGGCCTGCCAGAGGCCGAACTCCTTGAGCCCCGGTGTGTCGACGACGAAACCGCCGTAGGGCAGGGGCATCAGCTCGGCCGTGGTGGTGGTGTGCCGGCCCTTGCCTGTCGCCTCCGACACCGATCCGACCTTGAGCCTGAACCCCGGATAGACCGCGTTGAGGAGGGCCGACTTGCCGGCGCCGGACGGCCCGCAGAACAGGGTGGTCGTATCCGCCAGCCGCCGCTTGATCCGGCCCAGGCCCCATCCGGTTCGGGCCGACACCCGGAACACCTGATAGCCGAGACCCTCGTAGATGCCGAGCCAGGGATCGACCGCCTCAGTTCCCTGGTCGATCTTGTTGATGACGATGACCGCCTCGACTCCGGCCAGGTGGCAGGCCACCAGGAACCGGTCGAGCAGGCCGCGCTTGCACTCCGGAACGCGGGCGGCGAACACCAGCAGCGCCTGGTCGACGTTGGCCGCGACCAACTGCGGGCGATCGCCGTCCGGAGTGCTGCGGACGATGCTGTTGTGCCGGCGGCGGACCGCCACCACCACCCCGTCGCCGCCCCTCATCTCGACCGACACGCGGTCGCCGACCACCAGCTTCGACGCCGACGGCGTGCCGCCCTCCCAGTTGAGCCGCCGCCGCGACGCCATGACCAGGGTGCGATCGCCCACCTGGACCCGCACCAGCGGTCCGTGCGTGGCGATGACAGTCCCGTCGACCAGCTCCATGAGCGTTCAGTATAGCGTGCAGGCGCTCATGAAGGCAGCGCCGTCACCGCTTCGAGGCGGTCAGGCCGGAGGTCGGAAGCGGGTGCGAAAGCGGATGCGGGCGCGGGCCAGGCCCCGGTCATAGACCGGTTCGCTCCAAAGTTGGCGGCCGCGCCGACAGCTCGTCCACCGCCTGGCAGAAGCGCGCGAAGCGCGGGTAGTCCGCAGGCGCGACGGTCACTGCTCCCACCTCGAGGGTGAGCACCGAGCGCAGGCGCGAGCCGTCGATCGTGAGCTCCTCCGCCACCGAGCCCCACTCCGCATCGAGGCGACGCGGCGGCCGCTCCATCGACCAGCCCGGCGGTGCCTCGAGCACCAGCTCGATCCGCTCGGTGATCGGCAGCGGCACGACCAGCGGGTAGCTGCGCTCGGGCAGCGAGGCGAGCGACGGCACCAACGGACGCGACACGACCAGGCCACGGCACACCATCCGGTCACCCGCCACGTCGCACGCCCCCGGCAGCGTGAGCTCGAGCCGCAGCGCCGTGCGGTCGGGGGCGCGATCGATCGCGCCGCTGACCTCCGACGCGCCGGCAAACAGGTTGTTCGCCATCTGCTGGTAGACCATCTGGACCCGGTCGGCGGGCGCCGCCTGCACCCGCTCGAGCAGCTGCTCCGCCTCGGGCCCCTCGAGCTCCATCTCGAAGGCGATCCTGGCATCGCCCGACGCCCGCACCGACGCCACCATCGACAGCCGCTGCTCGAGCTCACGGCTGGAGAACTCCGGCAGCCGCTCGAGCAGGGTCACCGCCTCGGCGGGATGGGTCAGCGGCAGCACTAGGCCATCGCCACCCTGCAGGATGGGACGCAGGTTGTCGATCCCGCGGCGCTGCTCCTCGAGGTCGACCCAGATCTCCCGGCCCGCGCGCCGGACCCGGAGCACGGGCTCGGAGAAGGTCTCGAGCGTCGGGACCTCGAGGTGGGACCCAGCGAGCGGGCGCGCCCTCGCCATCACCAGGTCGACCTCCCACCCGGCCTCGACCAGCGCCGCCGCCACGATCGCCAGCCGGTTGCCGTCACGCCGGGAGAAGCTCGCGCCGGCGGTTGTCGCCAGCGTCAGCGCCCGCCGACCGGCCGCCACCTCGTCGCACACGCCGTCGACCAGGGCGCGGACCGCGCGCTCCGGGTCGCTGTCGGCGAGCAGAGCCGTCGCCCACTCGCGGAGCTCCGGCGATGACCGCAGCATCGGCAGCACCCGGTCGCGCATGGTGTCGCCGACGTCCTGCCAGCTGACGCCGAAGCTGTAGCTGACCCACGGCAGCAGCTCCTGGACCGGTGGGGCATAGGGCTCGCGGCGAAGCGGCGGCACGTCGCGGTTGCGCCAGCGGATGGCCCGCAGTCCGCCCTGATCCCACTCCTCGCGCTCGAGCCCCTCGAAGTTCCCGTCAACCGTGAGCTCGACGTTGTGCGGCACCAGGAGCAGGTACTCCGACAGGCCGAACGCCCGCTGCTCGTCGGCAAAACGGTAGACGTACGGCGACATGTGGCCGCGGCGGGACGCACCGGTGGGCGGCACGGCCGCCACGTACTCCTCCTCCACCAGGTCGCCCGGCTCGACGTCGCTCACCTCGAGCGCGCCGTTGCGCGCCTCGACCCTGGCCGGCACCACGATTCGGCCATCGGGCTTGTGGATGCGCAGCGTGAGCAGGTAGGGATCGGCCATCTGCTCCAGCGTCGACGCCTGGCGCGCGCCGACCGGGGTGATGGCGCGGCTGATCCCGTGGTAGTAGTAGATGGCCGAGCCATCCGGGTAGACCCGCTCCACTGCCTGGTCGAGCAGCAGTGCCACGTCGAGCTGGGCGCCCGGGGCCGGAGCATCGGCCGCCACGGTCGACGCCTCGACCCGGAACGGCTCGAAGAACGCCTCCCCACCCTGCCGCCACGCCAGCGTCGCCAGCTGGAGGTCCGATGGGTCTCGGTCGAGCGCCTCGGCGAGGGCCCGTTCCAGCGCCGCGGGGTCGCCCGCCTCGGCAACTAGCCGCAGCTGGTCGAGGTGGTTGAGGTCGCCCCACCTCGAGCGCGCGGCGTCGAGCTCGGCGCGAGCACGCTCGAGCGAACCCGAGGTCAGGAGCAGGCGAATCCGCGCCAGGTCGAGGGTCGGCTCCGAAACGCGCCCGGCGAGGCGGTCGAGCGCCGCCGCCGCCTGGTCGGCCAGACAGCCGGCGGCCAGCTCCTCCAGCCACTCGAGGGCGAGAGAGTCGATCCCAGCCACGCTTTCGAGCARCTCGCGGCGGTCCTCCCACTCCTCGAGGGACTCCATCGCGTCGAGCCGCAGCTCGAGCACGCTGGGCGACTCGGGCAGCGCCTCCTGCAGCGCCTCAATCCCCTTCTCGACCTCCCTCGCCCAGCCGCGTCGCACCGCCTCGGCCACCCACAACCGGCGGACCCGCGCGTCCTCGCCGTGCGCCTCGACCAGCTGCGCGAGGACCCGGTCGAGGTCCTCGGACCTCTTCTCCCGCAGCGCGAGTGCGCGCTCGGCGAGCTTCGCCGCCGGGATCTCGCTGCAGTGCCGCAGCTCGTCGCGCGCCCGTCGGGAGTCGGTTTCCGGGTCGGCGCCGGTCGGTGAGAGCAGGTAGAACCGGGCCAGCGCCAGGCTCGGCCACGGGTCGCCGGGCGCGAGGAGGCGGGCGCGCTCGAGCCGCTCGCGCTCTCCCGGCGTGTCGCCGCGGCCCCCCGCGAGCTCGGCGGCCAGCAGCAGCTCCGGCACCGACGGCGGCGCGCCGGCG
>PQAJ01000267.1 GCA_003105185.1 Holophagae bacterium | reverse complement strand
CAGATCAGCCATCGAACCGATAGCCGCGGCGGTGGACCGTGATGATGTAGCAGGGGTGCGAAGGCGTCGGCTCGAGCTTCTGCCGCAGTGACGCGACGTGCACGTCGACGGTTCGGGAGAAGGGTGTTGCCTCGTAGCCCCAGACCTCGTCGAGGAGGCGCTCTCGCGACAGCACCTCGCCGCGGTTCTCAATGAACCTCTGCAGCAGCCGCAGCTCCATGCTCGACAGAGCCAACAGCTCACCAGCTTTGAAGACTTCGGCGCGTCGGAAGTCGACCCGGACGTCGCCGAACTGGTATTGCCAGACCCCCGTGGCCCCTTCGCCCCTGCGCCGGAGCAGGGCCTCGACGCGAGCCAGCAGCTCGGCCATCTCGAAGGGTTTCGTCAGGTAATCGTCGGCGCCGAGCTTGAGGCCGACCACCTTGTCCACGACCTGCGACCTGGCGGTCAGCATGAGCACGGGGAGGCGCAAGCCGCGACCCCGCAGCTTCTGGCAGACCTCGAATCCGTCGATKCCSGGSAGCATGAGRTCCAGRATSAYCARGTCCRCCGGYCGCTSRTCGAGSYAKGCCAGCGCCGACTCTCCATCTCCCCGGACCTCGACAACATAGCCCTCGGCGCGAAGGCGGTCGCTCAATGTGAGCGCAAGGCTGGCCTCGTCTTCCACCAGGAGCAGGTGCGGCGCGACGCGATCGCTGACCACCCCTTTCAACCCGCCTGCCGCGCCGTTGCGGTCGCTCATGTCCCGTCCAGCTCCCGGTTCTCTTCCCGGAAGGCCGGCAGGTGGACCGTGAACGTCGTCCCTCTTCCTGGCCGTGAGCTCACCGTCACGCGCCCAGCGTGGGCCTCGACGATGCCCCGCACGACGGCGAGCCCGAGGCCGCTGCCTTGGACGGCGCCGCTGGCGACGTCGGCGCTGCGGTAGAACGGCTCGAAGATGAACGGCAGCTCCCGCCTGTGAATGCCGGGGCCGCGATCCGAGACCGAGATCAACACCTCGCCTCGGCCAGAAGTCGGGCGGAAGCCCACGCGCACGCCCAGCCAGCGGCCGGCGGCTCCGTACTTGATGGCGTTGTCGATCAAGTTGGTGACGACCTGTCGCAGCGCGCCCGCGTCCCCTCGCACCGGAGGCAGGTCGCGGTCGATCTTCACCTCCAGCTCGACGCTATTCTGCTGCAGAACCAGGCGGCAGTCCTCGATCGCCGCGTCGACGATGCCGGGCACCGCAACCAAGTCCCTGCGGTAGCTCTGATGGCCGGAGCGGATCCCGGCGAAGGTCAGCACCCGGCCGAGCATCTCCGTCAGGCGACGGCCCTCCCGCTCGATCAGCAGGCCGTAGCTGCGCACCCGCTCGGGGTCCTCGATGATCCCGTCGGCGAGGTTCTGGCCCGCGGACCGAATGGCGGTGAGAGGTGTCCGCAGCTCATGTGACACTGCCGCGACGAAGTCCATCTGCTGACGGGCGAGCCGTTGTGCCCGCCGCGTCGAGACAACCACCAGGAGCGTGGTGGCACCGAGCATCGCCAACACGGCGAGGCTGATCCCCAGGTTTCGCCGCCGAGCGCTCGCGACCGCCTGCTCCAGCGAGCCCGCAGGATGACGGGCGGTCAGGGTCCAGCGCCCCTGCTCGGTGCGATCTCGGGGCGCAGGCGGTTGTTGATCAGGTGGAGGAGGTCTCTGGTCGAGGAGGTCCTGCCGCGGTTCGGCGCCCTCGGGGCGCCGCTGGCGGGGCGGCGGCCGTGTCGACTGGGGGTCCTCGAAGACCGCTCCTCGCAGGTCCGGGAAGGCCCGGAGGCCGAACAGGAGATGCGTCGCGTCCGCCTCGCCCACCGTGGATCCGGGAGCGGGACCAGCGCTGAACACGACTAGTTCGGGCCGGTCGGTGGGCGTGATCTTGACCGCATAGGCCAATCGGTCACCAGCTCCGAAGTGGGCGTCGCTGAGCCGCGGCAGCAGCGTCCCTGTGATGAAGGCGAGGTCGAACCCGACAATCAAGTGGTCGCGAGGCGGCCTCCGGGCATCCGCCGTACCGGCGGCGGCAGCCGGCGACTGGTGGATCGCCAGCACCAGCCCCGGGAGCTCCTCGTCCAGCGCCGACACCGGCCCCGGATCGCGGAGATGGCGGCGGATCGCCAGAAGGGCGGGGCTCCAATTGCACGGTGAGAGCGTCCGCACGGTCTCGTCGAAGCACAAGAGCTCGACGTCGTTCGCGGGCTGCCGGCGGATCACGTAGAGATCGCGCACGAGTTCCGGGAAAGGAGCGGACACTCTCCACTTCCGGATGCTGTCCCCGAGCAGGCGCGTCAATCCTGCATCGTCGTCGGGGGCGGTGAGGCTGAAGGCCGCATACGCGCGCGCCACCTGCCGGTCGAAGTCTTCGCAGAAGCTCGCGGCCGTCTCGTCGAGGCGCGCCTCGAGGCGCGCCCGCTCCGCCTCGCTCAGCCGCGCGATCCAGCGGTACTGGAGGGCCGCGAGCACCGCGAGCAGAGTCACCGACACGCCCACCACTGCGAACGACGAGCGAGCGGAGGCGCGCGAGCCTCGCATGATCCCGAGTGTACCAGCCGCGAGACGTCTCAAACCCATTGTTTTACATCTCTTACAACTCGCAGGCAGGTCGATTCGCGGTACGAGCACGGCTCGCCCGTGAGCGACGTCAACACGAAGCTGCGAGCTGAAGACCTCCTGTGGCCTCGCAAGGATGGTGCCGGAGGGGCGAGTCGCGTCGCGAGGTTGGGTGAGCGGGGGTCGGGAGGGGTAGAGGGGGGCGGCGTAACCCCGACCGGAAAGTGCCGGAGGGGAGATTCGAACTCACCGACAGCTGCGATGTGTGGCCGCAGCCATGGAGGTCGGAGGTCCGTCCGTAGGCGGACCGGAGAGCGGGGAGGCTGGCGTA
>PQAJ01000266.1 GCA_003105185.1 Holophagae bacterium | reverse complement strand
GAGGTGATCGGCACCACGCTGCCGCCGACGGTGTTGGAGGTGTTGAACGAGGTGACCGGGATCGGCACCCGCTGCCCGAGGTGCAGCGATGCCTTCTCGCCTTCGGTGATGCGCAGCTGCGGCTGGGCGAGGACCGACGCCTTGCCAGTCGACTTGATGAGGTTGATGGTCACCGACGGCACGTTGACGAACACGTTCTCGCGAGCGATGTTCGAAAGGTCGCTCAGGAACGAACTGCCCTCCGGGGCGTCCGGGCTGACGGCCGCCGTGTCGACGCCGAGGATGAAGCTGTAGGTGGAGAGGCTCATCCCGATCTCGGACTGGTCGGCGGTGTCGTACTCCAGCAGCTCGACGTCGACCAGGACCTCGGCCTTGGCCTTGTCGTTGACCGTGATCAGCTTCTCCGCGATCGCGACCTTGTCGGCCGTGTCGCGCAGCGTGATCGCGTTGAGCTGCTCGTTGGTGGAGAGGCGTCGCGCCTCGATCAGGGAGCGCAGCAGCTTGTCCACCTCCTTGACGTCGGCGTTGGACAGGAAGAAGGTCTTGATGACCAGGTCCTCGTAGTCGCGCCGGTTCTGCGGGTTGTCCTCGGCGACCACGATCGTCTTGGGGTCGAGCACCTTGTAGAAGTGGCCGGCCGCCTGCATGACGATCTCGAGCGCCCGCTCGGCGGTGACGTCGCGCAGCTCGACCGGCAGCCGGTCGTCCTTGAGCTTGGGGTCGAAGATCACGTTGAAGCCGTAGGCCTTGCCGATCGCGTCGTAGATCTCCTTGACCGGCTTCGGTTTGGGGAAGACCAGGGTGACCGGGTCCTTGGACGCCGGGTCGAGGACCGGCGGCTTCACCTTGGCTTCGCGGGCCTGGCGCTTCATCTCCTCGAGCTCGACCTTGCCGCCAGGGCCGGACAGGATCTCGACCTCCTTCCGCAGCTCCTCGAGGACCTGATCCGCGAACTGGTGGCTCGGATCGAGCTGGACCGCCATCTCCATCTCGTTGTAGGCCTCGACGACCCGGCCGATCTCCCGCAGGGCCATGCCGCGCTGGAAGTGCACGTTGCCGGCGTTCTGGCGGGCGTGCCGCAGCCCGATCCGGTACTCGACATTGTCCGGGTGCTTGGCCACCAGCTCGAGGTAGTAGTAGACGGCGGCGTCCCAGTTCTCCTGCTTCACAGCGTCCTTGCTTTCGCTCTCGGCCCTCTGCGAAGCGCAGCCGACGGCAACGACCAGCAGCACGGCAAGGACGGCGGCCCGAAACGCCGGAGCGTCAGTTCTCAGACAACGGAACACGGGTGTCCTCCGACGGGTCATAGCCCACGAAGCCGATCTTGACCGACTCCAATCCTATCTCGCGAACGATGAACACACCGTCCAGCACATCGCCGATCTTCGCCACCTCGATCTCGGTGATGTCCGGATCGGGGCCGGTCTTGCGGAACGCCGCAACCTGCATCCTCAAGGGGCCGAAGTGACCGAGGAACTCCCGGTCAAAGGGCGGCGGCGGCGGCTTCGGCCGGCCGTCCGCGCCGCGCGCCATGCGCGGGGTGGGAGTCGGCTGCGGCGTCCGCTGCACCGGCGGTTGGGTCGGCAGCGGCGTGACCGGCCGCGGCGTCGCAGTCGGCGGCGCGCTGTAGATGAACGGGTTCCGGCGAAACTCAGCCGTCGCGACGTCGGCCTGCGGCTCCCGGGGCTCGAGCGGCGGCAGGTTGTGGACCTCGTAGGTGATCCGCTTGCCGGACGGGCTGCGGCTAGCCGCTCCCCCGCCGCGCARCAGCTGCACGGCAACGACCGCGGCCAAGGCGACGAGCAGGCCGAGCAGGAGGCCGGTGCGCGTCCGGTTATCCTTCGGCTTCGGCATCGCCACCTCCGACAACCTGCCCGTCGCCGTCCCCGGTCGCCARGGCATCCGCGTCCCCTGTGACCTGGCCACCGGCATCTGCCGGGACCTCGCCGGCATCGCCAGKGGGCGTCTCGGCGTCACCGGCGGCGGCCGCTCCCCGGATCCCTCCGGTCAGCCGGTCGAGGGTCTCGCGGTTGGCCTCCGAGAGATAGGTGGCCACCCGCACCGCAACCGTCAGCTCCTGGGTCGCGGCGATTTCGTCCCCGCTGAGCGCAATCTGCTCGACGACCAGGAACTCCGGGCTCGACTGGACCGCCGCGATCAGCTTCCGGATCTGGGCATACTCGCCGGTCACCGAGAACTGGATCGAGAACCTCACGTACCCGGTCTTCTTGTCTTCCTCGGCCTCGTACTTGTAGCTTCCCGGCAGCAGGCCGGCGCTGCGGGTCGCCAGGCCGACCTCCCGGAGGATGTTGGTCAGGCGGTCGTCGAGGCTGCGGAAGACCTGGCCGTAGAGCAGGTCGAAGCTCTCGTTGACCGTCGCCACGGCCGCGCGCTCGCCCTCGACCTGCGCAAGCAGACCCTCCAGGCGGGCCTTCTCGGCCTCGAGCTCCTCGATCTGGCTGCGCAGACCGGCCGCACGGCCGCCGGATTCCGAGCTCTGCCAGAGGTAGAGGGCAGCCGCGACCACGCACAGCCCGACCGCCGGGAGCCAGATCGGCAGCAGGCGCCGCCACGGCCGCAGGTCGATGGTCACGGCGTCACCGCCGGCGGGTGATAGCGCACGCTGAGCGCCATCAAGTAGGACCCCGACTGCGACTGCTCCGGGGTGGTCTCGGTCCGGGGCGTCGGCCGCGAGAAGCTCGGGTCGGTGACCAGATTTTCGAGCAGCTCGATCATCGCGTCACGGGTCTTCGCGACGACTCGGATGTTCAGCTCCACCTCTGCCGGACCGACCTCGGGAGAGACCTGGACGATGCGCACGTCGTAGGGCATCACCCGCTCGATGTCGTCGAACATCGCGAGCCACGAGAAGTTGTGCTCGCGCAGGATGACGTTGGTGGCGCTGACGCGCGCGCCCAGCGACTTCCAGGGGACCTTCGCCAGCTCCGCCACCAGCCCCGACAGCTTGGCGCTGAGCGCTCGCTCCTCGACGACCAGGCGGTCGCGGTGCTCGATGAGCGGCGACAAGGTGCGCCCGGTCCGCACGAAGAACACGGCGTTGGCAACGACCAGCGCCAGCGCGAGCAGGCCGGCAGCCGCGGCCACCAGCCACACCGGGCGGGTGTTGAGGAAGGGCCGCGCGGCGAGGTTCGGAGTCATCACTCGCGGCCCTCCGCGATCACCGCCCACAGCGACTGAATGCGCGACGGGCCGAGCCGTTCCTGCGCCCCGCCGACTGTGAAGGACGGCAGGGGCCGCGCCGGCACTCTCGGCACGCCGGCTTGCCCGGTCCGCCAGTCCTCGATCTCCCGCTCGAGGCCCACGCTTTCGGCGAAGACCTCGAGACCGATCTCTCCACCGATGCCGAGGGTCTCGCGACAGTAGCTGAACGTGAGGTTGAGCTCGCGCCGAACCGCGTCCGCGAGCCGGCCGGACGACGCCAGGTGCTTGGTCCTGATCAGCCGCGGCCCGTCATCCTCGGTCAGCAGCAGCGACAGGAAGCCCGCATCCTGCTGAACCAGGAGCCGCGCTCCCGGGGCGGGGGTCGCAGCCAGGGCGAAGATCTGGCCCGTGATCAGTCCGATCTCGACCGAGACTTCCCGGAACGCGGCCTCCACCTCTGCGAGCGCCCGCTCCAAACCCACTATCGCCAGCATGGGCCGCGTGCCGTCGGCCGACGCCAGGTTCAGGAGCGACATCCGCAGGTCGGTCGGCGGCACCGGCAGGAGCTTCTTCAGCCGCCACTGCACGACCTGCTCGAGCTCCCGCTGCCGCCGCGGCAGCTCCGGGAACGAGAGCACATAGCTCCTGGTCCAGCCGGTGGGCACGACCGCCGCCGCCCGTCGCGCGCCGTCGAGGCGCCCGTGGATTGAGGCGAGGACCGCGGCCAGCTTGCGCCGGTCGACCGACTGCAGGCCCACCGGGCCCACCTCGAACACGCCCGGCGGCATCGGCTCGGCGGCCCACAGCACGCCGCCCTTGGGCTCGCGCCGGAGCGCCGCGACGACCGAGCTGTCGAGGAGCCAGCTCGTGGTCGGCGGCGGACTGGTGAGGAGACGTGCCCAACTCATTCCACGAAGGTCACCTTGTTGATGTCGTGCAGCGTGGTCTCCCCGGCGAAAACCTTCTGCAGCGCGGACTCGCGCAGGAAACGCATGCCCTCGGCCTTGGCTGCGCGCTTGATCTCGGCYGCCGACCGGCGATCGATGATCAGCTGCCGGATATTGTCCGACAGATTGAGCAGCTCGGCGATCGCGATCCGCCCCCGGTAGCCGGTGCCGTTGCACTCCATGCAGCCCGAGCCCTCGTAGAACACGAAGTCKCGGTAGCGATCGGGTTCCAGGCCAGAGTCGTCGAGCAGCCGGTCGGAGACGGTCGCCGGACGCTTGCAGTGAACACAGATCCGGCGCACCAGCCGCTGCGCGAGCACGCAGTTGAGGGCGGACACGAAGTTGTAGAGATGGACGTTCATGTTGAGGAAGCGGCCGATCACGTCAACCACGTTGTTGGCGTGCACCGTGGTGAACACGAGGTGGCCGGTGAGCGCCGACTGCACGGCGATCGCGGCCGTCTCCTCGTCCCGGATCTCACCGACCATGATCTTGTCGGGGTCGTGGCGGAGGATCGACCGCAGCCCGCGGGCGAAGGTCAGCCCCTTCTTCTCGTTCACCGGGATCTGGGTGATGCCCCTGAGCTGGTACTCGACCGGGTCCTCGATGGTGATGATCTTGTCCTCGGAGGACTGGATCTCGGACAGGCACGCGTACAGCGTGGTCGTCTTGCCCGACCCGGTCGGGCCGGTCACCAACACCATTCCATAGGGCTCCCGGATGAACTTCCGGAGGTTGGCCTTGGTGTCCTCCTCGAGCCCGAGCACGCTCAGGTTGAGGGTCCGGAACTCGGCGTTCGTCGACTCCTTGTCGAGGATTCGGATGACCGCGTCCTCGCCGTGCACGTTGGGCATGATCGACACCCGGAAGTCGATCGTCCGCCCGGAGAAGCGGACCTTGAAGCGGCCGTCCTGGGGGATCCGTTTCTCGGCGATGTCGAGCTCGGACATCACCTTGATGCGGGAAATGATGGTCGAGTGGTGCCGCTTGTCGATCGACTTCATGGCCTGGTAGAGCACACCGTCGATCCGGTACTTCACCACCACCTCGCGATCCTGGGTCTCGATGTGGATGTCCGAGGCCCGGCGCTGGATGGCGTTGAAGAGGACCGAGTCGACCAGACGGATGATCGGCGACGAGTCGGCGGTGATCCGGTCGATCGACAGGACCTCTTCGCCGTCCTCCGCCTCCTGGACAAGCTGGAGCTGGAAGCCCTCGGTCGCCTCGTCCAGCACCCGCTGGGTGGACTCCGACTTCTCGAGGATGTCCGCGATCCGCGACGGCGGCCCGACCACCACGTCGAGCGGGCGCGCCAGCGCCAGCTCCACCTCGTTGAGCTGAACCACGTTCGACGGGTCCGCCATCACGATCCGCAGGACCTCGCCCTCGGAGGCAAGCGGAAGGAACTGGTAGCGCAGCATCACGTCGACCGGGATCGCGCGAAACAGCTCGGGGTCGATGTGGAACTCGTCGAGAGGATCGAACGGAAAGCCGATCCGAGCAGCCAGGGCCCGCGCCTCGGCCACGTCGTCGTGGACCTCCGGAGCATCCTGCTCGTCGAGCATGACCAGCGTCCGGTCCAGGTTTGGATCTGTCGCCATGGCGCAACCTCACGCGATCGTCGACACGAGCCTGAGCAGCGGATAGTAGACGGCCAGCAGCAGGCCCGCAATGATGACACCCATCACGACCAGGATCATCGGTTCGAACAGGGTCGTGATGCGAGTGAGAGAGAACTCGATCTCCTCATCGAAGAAGTCGGACGTGTGCTCGAGCATCTCGGGCAGCGCCCCGGTGGACTCGCCGACCCGGATCATGGCCAGCGCGAGGCGCGGTGCACGGCCGGTGTCCTCGAGCGCGTCGGACAGCGGCCTCCCCTCCTGAACCTCTTGGACGCAGCCGAGGAACAGCTCGGCGATGTAGACGTTCTTCACCGACGTCGCCGCGGTCTCGAGCGAGGGGACCATCGGCGTGCCGCCGCCAAGCAGCACCGCCATGGAGCGGGTGAACTGGGACAGCGCAAACAGCTGGGCGAGACGGCCCAGCAACGGAATCCGCAGCGTCCAGCGATCGACCAGCCGCCGGCCCGCCGGCGACGCCTTCCAGGTCCGAAAACCCCAGATCGCCAGCGAGCCGCCGACGATGATCAAGATCAGGTTGCTCTGGACCGTCTGGGCGGTCCCGAGCACGATGCGGGTCGGCAGCGGGAGCTCGGACCCGAACTGCAGGTAGAAGTCCGAGAAGCGCGGGATCACGAAAGTCACCAGCAGCACGACCAGGGCCACCGCGAGCGTGACCAGCACCGCTGGGTAGGTCAGCGCGGCGACGATCTTCTTGCGGACCGTCTCGACCAGGCGCTGGTACTGCACGAAGCGCCCGATCACGCTCTCCAGCTCGCCGGAGCGCTCACCGGCGCGCAGCGAGTTGGCATACAGCCGCGGGAAGACGTCGCCAAGCGCCAGAAAGGCATCGGACAACGACACCCCGGTCGTCACCTGCTGGTGAACCTTGTCGAGCAGGGCGCGGAAGTGGGGGTGCGTCTGCTGCGTCTTGAGCAGCTCGAGCGACTGGGCGAGCGGGAGGCCGGCTCGGAGCAGGGTCCGCAGCTGGGTGTTGAAGAGCAGGAAGTCCTGCGAGGGGACCTTCTCGGCGCGCGACAGCAGCGCCAGCCGGACCCGAGACTTCGCGCGGGAGACGCTGAAGACGTGGAAGCCCTCGCCCTCCAGCTCCCGGCGCAGCGCGTCCGCCGATGCGGAGATCCGCCGCAGCTCGAGCACGGAGCCGTCGGGGGAGCCGAGGCGGCAGACGAACTCGGGCAATCAATCACCCCCGACTTCGGTCGCCTTGAGGATCAGCACCAGCCCTTGCGTCGAGTCCTCGGAGGCGCCGGCGCCGATGAACACCTCCTGCTTCTCGGACAGGTAGATGCTGGTCTTGAGGACCTCGACTGACCGCTGCTTGCCCGCCGGATCGGTCGTGACCCGTTTCAGGGTCAGCAGCTGCAGGTGGATCCGGTTTCCGGTGTCGGGGATGCCCCACGGCGTGTCGTCGCTGATCCCGAGGGAGCTCGCGACGAAGGTCACCTGGTGGCCCTCGCCGAGGTCGGCGGCTGCGGGCTGACCGATCACGCCGTCGACGCTGGTGGCGCCGATCCTGCGGTACGAGACGAACGGGAACATCCGCTTCAGCCGTGCGTCGACCGACGCCCGCTGGGCGGGAGGGAGCTCCTCAGGCACGCCCTGCAGCAGCACCACCTCGATCAGGTAACGATCAGGCGAGCGGTCCATCGTGGCGATCATGTCGGCCGCCCTGTCGACGACCTCCGGGCGGTCCTGGACCGTGATCCGCGACTGCCCCGGATGGACGGTGAGGCTCCCCTCCTCGGAGAGCAGCGCCTGCACCGCCGCCGCCACCTCAGTCACCGAGCGGTAGCGGACCTGAAAGACGCGGACCGTGGTCGGCTCGCTCGCCCACAGGGACGACACCGGGACCGCCAGCCAGAACAACACCACCAATGCGAGCAGGCGACGGGCCATGGTCTAGAGCTCCAACTGTGGGTTGACGATGAACGTGACCGCCGTGTCGCCGTCCTGCTGATCGGCGTACTGGTAGACACGGACGCCTTCGCCGGCCATGTCGACCTCGACCCGAGGCGGCGGGCTCGGCGCCTCAGCCACCCGGGCATCGACGGCGGGCGCCGGCTCGGAGCCTCCGGCAGGCGCCAGCAGCCGCCAGCCGGCGACCGCGATCAGCGTCAGCACCAGCGCAGCTGCCGCGGCCAGCCAGGGCTGCCGGTGGACGAGCCGCCGCTGCAGCCGCTGCTGGCGGATCTGCGCGACCACCGCGCGCGTCACGTCCTCGAGGCGGGCGGGGTCGGGCTCGCCCGGGGGCGCCGCGACAAAGAGCAGGCTCGGGTCGGCCTGGACCGCCGCCTCCCGGCAGCGTTCGCAGGTCCTCAGGTGGCTGCGCACCGCGTTGCGGCGGGGGCCATCGAGGGCGTCCGCCAGGTAGGCGTCGAGCAGTTCTGGCATGTCGGCGCAGCGCATATCAAGCTCTCCGTGATTTGGGCAGGTACTCAGGGAACCTTCGGGCCAGCTCCTCACGCAGGAGCTTGCGCGCCTGAAACACGTGGTTACGGACGGTCGTCGTGGTGCACCCCAGCGCTTCGGCCACGTCGGCCGTTTCCCAGCCTTCCAGCTCCCGCAGCACGAAGGCGCTGCGCTGCTGGGGTGTCAGACAGCTCACCAGCTCATCGAACAGGCGGTTGACCTCGCGGTGGTCGGCGAGCTCGGACGCCGGCGGCGTCTCGCCGACGACGCGGAACCGGTGCTCGGAGCCCGCCCGGTGGGCCTTCTCCCGGCTGTTCCTCGAGCGCAGCAGGTCGATCGCGAGATTGGTGGCGATGCGGTACAGCCAGGTTGAGAAGCTCCACCGCTCGTCGTAGCGCTCCAGGCTCTGCCAGGCGCGCACGAAGGCCATCTGCACGACATCCCAGGCCTCGGTGTCGTCGGCGAGGATCCTGGCGACCGCCCGGTGGAGACCGCCCGAGTAGCGTCGCACGAGCGCCGCGAACGCGTCGTCGTCACCGGCCCGCGCCGCGCACACCGCCTCGCGGTCATCCATCGTGACCACGGCCAAGTCCCTCGCCGTGCCGGGAAGGACGCACAGTTTCCCCCGCGTCATCACCTGTCTCCATCGAGTGTACGGACCTCCGACCCGCGGCGTTGGGCTCGCCTGAGCGATCGTAGCACCATGCCCCGGCCGTGTCCCGCAAGTCCATGGCGATCAGGCACCTGTGCCAGCGGCCGCGGGCAGGGAGCGGAGGGAACGGATCACGGTATGCTCGTGTTACGGGGAGGGACCGGAGGGCACCATGCGCGTTTCCATCGAGTACTGCGGCGCTTGAAACTACCAACCGCGGGCTGCCGGGCTGGCAGCCGATCTCCAGCGTGAATTCGGCGTCGCGACCGAGTTGATCCGCGGCAGCGGCGGCATCTTCGACGTCAAGGTGGACGGCACGCTCATCTTCTCCAAGCACGAGCTCGGGCGCTTCCCCGAGCCTGGCGAGGTCGAGGCGGCGATTCGGAAGCTGCGGCCTGGATCCTGAGCGCCGTTCGGGAACGGAAATCCGGCTTTGCCTTCGGGCTCCGCCGTGACAAGCGGGAACGGAACCCAGCGGGCAGCCGGGCACCCGGAGCCGCGATCAGGAGTTGGTTGCGCCGTTGTCCGACGACGGGAGCCGGCGACGGTAGATGTGGCGCTCCAGGATCCTTGAGAAATCCGACCAGGCGTCCTCGTCGCCGCCGCCGGCGCCGATCGCCTCGAGCATGCCGGCCATCTTCGAGTCGAGATTGTCGGCCATGTGGACGAGCAGCGCCTCCGGGGTCTTGGGACGTCGCGGCGACCCGAACTCGTACTCACCGTGGTGCGACAGGAGGATGTGCAGCAGGTGCCGGCGGTGCTCCGCCGGAAACGACGGCAGCTCCCCGATCATGCGCTCGACGTACAGCACCTCCATGGCCAGGTGCCCTAGCAGTCGGCCGTCGTCGGTGTACTCGATCGAAGAATCGATCTCGAGCTCCCAGATCTTGCCGAGGTCGTGCAACACAGCCCCGGCGACCACCATGTCGTCGTGCAGCCGGTAGTGCCGGGCCAGCGTCCGGGCCGTCGTCGCCATCGACAACGTGTGCTCGAGCAGCCCGGATCGAAACGCGTGGTGCATGCCGCGGGCGGCCGGAGCGATTCGCAGGCGGTCCGCAACCCCGGGGTCCGAGAGCACCCGGAACAGCAGCTGCTTGAGGTGCGGGTCGGCCACCTCCTCGACCATCGCGATCAGGCGCTGCCAGAGAATGTCGGGGTCGATCTCGGAAGCCCGCACGAAGAGAGTCGGGTCGACCTCGCTCGCCGTCAGGGGCTCGACCCCCCGCACCACTACCTGGAGGCGCTGGTTGTAACGCTGGACCTGGCCGTGGATCTGAACGGCCTGGCCGACGTCACACAGCCTGCCCACCCGCTCGACATTCTCCCAGACCAGCCCAGTGACCTCACCGGTCCGGTCGCCGAGGGTCAGGGAGAGGTAGGAGCCGCCGCCGCGACGCTGGCGGACGTCCTTGCTGCGCACCACGTAGATCTCGTCGATCTCGGTGCCCGGCTTGAGGTCCTTGACCCAGCGTCGGTCGGATCCGGTTGCCAATGTTCTACCCCCGCGCCGTCTCGAGGCCGGCGTCCCCGTCAGACGCCGCCCAGCTCCGCAATGATCATCTCCAGTCGATCCTCGTGGATCTCGACCAAGTACTCGGCCTTGAGGCGCTCGACCATGCCCTTGGTCTGCTCCTGATAGGCGGTCTGAGACAGCTGCCGACGGATCGACTCCTCAACCTCTTCGAAGGGCCGGTACCCGGCGGGGATCCGCCGCACCAGCCGGACGACCTGCACGCCGCCCGCGGCCTCGAGCGGGTCGGTGAGCCCATTGTCGGGAAGCGGTTTCAGGAGGGCCTGCAGCTCCTCGCGAAGGTCGGCCTCGGGGATCGCGCCGAGCTCCTGGATCTCGCCGCCGGCGAGCGTCGCCTCGGCCCGCAGGTCGGCGCCGCCACGCACCCGCTCCACCAGCCCCTGCGCCGTCCGCATGACCTGGCGTCGGTCCGAGCCGTCGGCGGCGGTCGGCAGGAAGACCTGCTCGAGCTCCACCTTCGCCGGCACGCGGTACTTCTCCTTGTCCGCCTCGTAGCGCTCGCGGACCTCAGGCTCGGTAATCTCGGTCGGCTTGATCTCGCTCTGCACGGCGCGCTGCAGCAGCATGTTGTGCCGGTAGCGGTCGCGCAGCGCCTGCTCGGTGAGGCCCGCGCTGGCGAGGGCCGCCTTGAAGGCCGCTTCGTCCTGAAGCTTGTTCTGCTCGCGCAGCTCGCCGATCGCCTTGTCGACCATCTCGTCGTCGATGGTCAGCTTCTTCTCGCGCGCTCGCTCGAGCAGGATCATCTCCTCGACCACGGTGTCGAACAGAGAGTGGGCGAAGCGGCCGAGCGCCTCGCCTTCGGGCGGCGACGGCTGCTGCGACAGCTCCACGCTGAGCCGCTCGCGGAAATCGGAGACGGTCACGATGCGGTCGTTGACCCGCGCCAGGATCGCTTCGACCAGCTCGCGGTCGCCGCCCCACGCGACGCCGGCAAGGGCGAGCGCCGCGGCGAGCGCGCCGGTCCACAGCCTATGGAGCATCGGCTGGACTCCCATACCGGCCCTCGTAGTGAAACCACAGGTTCTTCGCGTGCACGACGACTCCGACCTTGGCCGCGTTGTCGTCGACGCAACGGCGGGCGTGGACCCGGGCAAGCTCGTCGACCAGCTCGCGCCGCGCGATCGGCTCGAGCTCGCGGCGGGTGGCCGGGCCTTCGGGCACGACCTCGAGCACTTGGAAGACATGGTAGCCCGCCGGAGATTGCACCGGCGCCGAAACCTCGCCGTCGGCGAGCGAGAACACGACCTCGTCGAGCTCATCCGGAAGCGTCCCGCGAGACAGCACGCCGAGCTCCCCGCCGGTTGATGCGTTGGCGGCTCTCGACATCTGCCGCGAGACGTCGAGGAAGGACTCCCCGGCCGCGAGGCGCGCCCGTGCGGTCGCCGCGTCCTGCGCGGTCGCCAGCAGCAGCTGGCGCACGTGCGCGCGCGCCGGCTGCACCCTCTCGAGCCGCTGGCCGAGCTGCCGCTCGAGCTCGCCCGCGGTCGGGGTCGGCGGCGGGCCGCAGACCTCGGCCACCAGCGAGCGCACCTGGAAGGACCGCGCGGCCGGTTCCTTCGGGATCTCCCGCCACCGCGACGGCCCGACCGCGGCCGCCATCACCTCCTGGTCGAGGAACTGATCGAGCAGCCGGGACGCGACCCGGTCGTCGACCGCCTGCCAGGACACCCCGGTGGCCGCCGCCATGTAGGCCTGGATGTCGGCGACCTCCAGCTCGCGGCCGCCGACGGTCGCCACCACGCCCTCATCGACGCCGCAGCCGAGGGTGGCAAGCACCATCATGGTGGTGGTCGCGGTGGCGGTGGCCAGTCGAGTGCCGTCCATGCGGACGCAGCGTAGCACGACGGACGCAGGGACTAGGGGCCAGGGGCTGGAGAGGCATCGTCGAGGAGGCGGGCGAGCAGCGGGCGCAATGCGAGGCCGAGCAGGGTCCCGGCCGGCCGGCCGCTGCCGACCAGAAGAGCGAAGCGCGCCCCGCCCTCGACGAGCACGATCAGGTTCACGGTCAGCGCGACGGACGAGCCGGCGCCGGCGCCCGACCGGAGATTGATGAGCGCTCCGCAGCACTCCGCGCCGGCGCCGAGGATCGTCAGCAGGACCGGCCGGACGTCGATCCGGCGCGCCCACGCCTCCTGGAGGTCGCGCGGTGCGAGACAGGCGAGCGCGGTAGCGACGGTCGACCGGGCAAGTCCGGGTGGGCGGCCCCGCGTCGACGGCAGCGGCCGGCTCACCGGCGGCATCAGCCGCAGCGCCGCTCCCTCGGCGGCGGCCTCCAGGCGGCCGAAGGCGTAGATCCAGCCTCGCCCCTCGCGCCCGACCGACGCCAGCCGGTAGGGCTCGTCTCGGTACCACAGCACGCCGTCCGCGATCCAGTCCGCGCGGTGGATCGGCGACCAGAGCTCGAGCGAGCCCGCACTGCGGTCGAACCCGCGGACCGCGGGGGCGGTGTCGTCAACGGCTGACCGCCGGGGGGTCTCGAGCAGCGAGAGCGGGAGACAGAGGGCCGATCCGATCGGCTCCTGGGCCGCCGAGACGTGCTTGAGCCGCACGAACGACTCGACCAGGAGCAGCGGCGACGCCAGGCCCAGCCAGGCCAGCGGGCCCGACCCCATTCCCGGTCCCCCGAAGGCGCTCGCCAGCGCGTGGACCACCCCGACCGTGGCGAGCGCCAGCTCGGCGAGCGCCGACAGCAGGGTGGCCGTAGCCGCCGGGAACCCCCACCGCAGCTCCCACGACGTCTGCAGCGACGCCGGTGCGAACCCGAGCAGCGGCACCACCGGCAGCAGCCACCACCGCCGCCGCGCGGCGCGCTCGCTGGCGCGCTCCCGCTCGAGGCCGGAGACCCACGCTTCGTCGAGGGTGAAGACCCCGCGCATCGCGTCGTCCTCGGACCAGGGCTGCAGCGTCCACGCCTCGCCGCCGCCGGCGCGCTGGCGCTCCACCACCTGGAATGGCGCGCCGTCGATCAGCACCGCCGTGCCCGCAGAGCGAGCGGCGCGCGCCGACCACGGCAGGCGCAGCCGCTCGCTGCGCACGAGCAGTCTGCCGTCGGGCAGCGTCGTCACCGCGACGCCGGCGCCGAGATCGAGTCGCCGTGGGGTGCTCACCGTCCCGATGGTAGCGCTTTCGGGCTCGGGCCCGCAGGCTCAAGCGTCCGCGCGCGCCGCCGCCAGATCCTCGAGCAGCAACCGCACCCCGTCGAGCGAGTCGTCACTCGCGGCCGGCAGCCGGATCTCTCCCGTCGGCGTCACCCGCGCGTCCGTGCGCCGGCCGACGATCGCCCCGAGCTCCGGTGGAGCAGGGGCGGTCGAGTCGAGCTGGACCCGCCACTCGCTGCCGCGCCGGACCACCGAGGCCACGCCCGCCCGCTGGGCGGCGACCCGCAGGCGCTGGGCTGCCAGCAGATTGGCAAGCTGGGGCGGCGCCGGCCCGTAGCGGTCGACGACCTCGTCGAGCAGCGCGGCCAGCGCGCGGTCGTCCGCGACCGACGCGAGGCGCTTGTAGAAGGACAGCCGGAGCGAGGGCTCGGGTATGTACGACGCCGGCAGCTGCAGCTCGAGGCCGAGCCGCAGCTCGACCTCGCGCCGGGCCGGCAGCTCTCGTCCCTCGAGCTCGGCGACCGCCTCCTCGAGCAGGCGGCAGTAGGTCTCGAAGCCGACCGCCTCCATGAAGCCGTGCTGCTCGGCGCCGAGCAGATTGCCGGCGCCGCGGATCTCGAGGTCGCGCGCCGCGATCCGGAAGCCCGCCCCGAGCTCGCAGAACTCCTGGATCGCCGCGAGCCGGGCACGCGCCGTCGGCGACAGCGCCTGGCCGGGCGGGACCAGGAAGTAGGCGAAGGCGAGCCGCTCCGACCGGCCGACCCGGCCACGCAGCTGGTAGAGCTGGGCGAGCCCGAAGCGGTCGGACCGATTCACGAGCAGGGTGTTGGCGTTCGGAATGTCGAGACCGTTCTCGATGATCGCGGTGGCGAGCAGCACGTCGGCGTCGCCGCCGAGGAAGGTCCGCATCGCCTTTTCGAGGGCGCGCTCCGCCATCTGGCCGTGCGCCACCACCACCCGCGCCTCCGGCACCGCCCGGCGCAGCCAGTCGGCGAAGGCTCCGATCGAGCGCACCCGGTTGTGGACAAAGAACACCTGGCCGCCGCGCTCCATCTCGTAGAGGACGGCCTCCCGGACCACCTCCTCGGAGAACTCGAGCACCGAGGTCTCGACGGCCTGCCGGTCGCGCGGCGGCGTCTCGATCAGTGAGATGTCGCGCAGGCCCGTCAGCGACATGTTGAGGGTGCGCGGGATCGGCGTCGCCGACATCGCCACCACGTCGACCTCGGTGCGCAAACGCTTGAGGCGCTCCTTCTGGGCGACTCCGAAGCGCTGCTCCTCGTCGAGGATCACCAAGCCGAGATCGCGGAACGCGACGTCCGAGCTCAGCAGGCGGTGGGTGCCGATCACCAGGTCGACCTGCCCCTGGCTGAGCCGCTGCAGCGTGTCCTTGCCCTCGCGCGGGCTCGTGAACCGGGACAGCATCCGGACCTCGACCGGAAAGCCCTCGAAGCGCTGCCGGAAGGTGTCGACGTGCTGCTCGGCGAGGATGGTGGTCGGGGCGAGCACCGCCACCTGCTTGCCGTCGAGCACGGCCTTGAAGGCGGCGCGGATCGCGACCTCGGTCTTGCCGTAGCCGACGTCGCCGCAGAGCAGGCGGTCCATCGGCAGCGGCGCCTCCATGTCGGCCTTGATCTCCTCCACCGCCCGTTCCTGGTCTGGGGTCAGGTCGTAGGAGAAGGCATCCTCGAACTCGCGCTGCCACGGCGAGTCGGGCGAGAACTCGTGGCCGCGGCTGGCCCGGCGGACCGCGGCGAGGCGGAGCATCTCGGCGGCCATTTCACGGACCGCGCGCTTGACCCGCGAGCTCCGGCGGCGCCAGGTCGAACCGCCGAGGCGGTCGAGCGCAGGGGCTCCATCCCCCTCGCCGGAGGAGTACTTGTGGATCAGATCGGCGCGCTCCACCGGCAGCAGCAGCGTGTCGTCGTCACGGTAGGCGAGGACCATCATCTCGAGCAGACGGCCCTCCACCTCAATCCTGCGRAAACCGGTGAAGCGCCCGATGCCGTGGTCCATGTGCACRACCAGGTCGCCCGGCCGGAGGTCGCGGAGGTCRGACACGAAGGCGGCGACACCGGTCCGCCGCCGCCGCGGCGAGGGCGCGGCCGTGAGGTCCCGCCGACCGTACACCGCGAGCCCGCCGTCCCAGCGGAAGCCGCGCTCGAGGTCCGAAAGGGCGATCGCGACGTCGCCCGGACCGGGAGGCGGCTGCACCGGCTCCAGCTCACCGTCGACGAGCAGGTTGCGAAACCGCTTGGCCTCGCCGTCGGAGGCCACCACCAGCACTTGCGCGAGGTCGAGCGCGCGGCGGTGGCGCAGCGCCGGCACGAGGTCCGGGATGCAGCGGACGAAGCTGTCCATCGGATGGGTCGCCAGCCGCCACCAGCTGGTCGTCCCGTCGGCCAGCTCCAGGCTCTCGACGCGCAGCTCGGCCTGCTCGAGCCGCTGGCGGACCCGCTCGGGATCGGCCAGCAGGCGCTCCGGCTCGGGGACGCCGACGTCGCGGTCGACCATCGTCTGCCACTCGCGCTCCTGGACCTTGCGCCAGCGCCCGAGCTCGCCGAGCGCCTCGTCGCGGTCGCACAGCAGCACGGCCTCGGCGACGTCGAGCCAGCTCGTCCACTCCCCGGCGAGCTGGAGGGCGCCCCACCACAGCCGGCGCTCGACGCCCTCCCGCATCATCCCGGCAAGCGCAGGGTGTTCGCCGCCAAAGGTCGCGGCGGCTGCCGCCAGCTGCTCCGGCGCCGCCGGGAACGGATCGAGCGGCGCCAGCTCGATGGCGTCGAGAGCGCCGCCGCAGCTGCGCTGGGTCGCCGGATCGAAGGGCTGGATCCGCTCGACCGCGACGTCGTCGAGCTCGATGCGGAGGGCGGTCTCGCCCCCCGCGTGGACGTCCACCACCCAGCCGCGGACCGCAAACTCGCCGGCCTCCTCGACCAGGTCCACGCGCCGGTAGCCGGCAGATGCCAGCCGGGTGGCAAGGCCACCCGTGTCGACGGCATCACCCCGCCGCAGTTGGATCGTGCGCCCGGCGAGGCCCTCCGGAACCGGGATCGGTGACAGCAGGACGCGGGCCGGCGCCACCACCACCGCCACCTCGCCGGCGGCGAGCTCGAGCAGCAGGCGCACCAGCTCGAGGCGAGCGGCGAGCGGCGGCTCGGTGCCCTGATAGGGCGAGGCGCCCTCGGCCGGCACCACGCCGACCGTGAGCTCGGGCGCCAGCAGCCGCAGGCCGGCCGCGAGGTCCGCCGCCTCGGCAACGTGAGGGACGACCACCAGCGACCGCCGATACGCCAGCCCATGACGGGCAAGCGCGGCCAGCACCAGGGCGCGGGCGCCCGGGGCGATCCCGCCGATGGCCAGCGGGCGCCGGCCGGAGCCGAGCGCGGCAGCGAGCTCGCCCAGATCTGGCAGCGGATAGCTCATGTCTTGCGGCTCAGCGCGATGCCTTTCGCTCGAACGACTCGAGACTCCGCACGACGACGCCCGGCAGCGGCAACGAGCGCACCCCGGTGGGAAGCCCCGGGCGCGCGCGCCGACGGCGGCCCTACACCAGCTTCAGCAGATGCCCCATCTTGTTCTTCTTGGTCTCGAGGTAGGAGCGGTTGCTGTCAGTCGGGGGCATCTCCAGCGGCACCCGCTCCACGATCTCGAGCCCGAACCCCCGCAGCGCCGTGTACTTCTTCGGGTTGTTGGTCATCAGCCGCAGGCGGCGCACGCCGAGATCGTGGAGGATCTGAGCGCCGGTCCCGTAGTCGCGGGAGTCGGCTTTGAACCCGAGGTGGAGGTTCGCCTCGACCGTATCCGCTCCCCGGTCCTGGAGCTCGTAGGCCCGCAGCTTGTTGAACAGGCCGATGCCGCGCCCCTCCTGGAGCAGGTACAGCAGCACCCCGTGCCCCTCCTGGGCGATCCGCTGCAGCGCGGCGTCGAGCTGGAGCCCGCAGTCGCACCGCCGCGAGGCGAAGATGTCGCCGGTCAGACACTGCGAGTGCACCCGCACCAGGGTCGGCACCTCGGGATCGAGGTCACCCATCACCAGCGCCACGTGCTCCTCACCCGTGACGTGGTTCCGGTAGGCGTAGATCCGGAACTTGCCGTACGCGGTGGGCAGCAGCGGCCCGGCCACCCGCTCGACCAGCTTTTCAGTCGACATCCGGTGGGCGATGAGGTCCGCGACCGTGATGATGCCGAGGCGGTGCTCACGGGCAAAGCGCCGCAACCGCGGCATCCGCGCCATCTCGCCGTCGTCGTCCATGATCTCGCACAGCACCCCCGCCGGAGTCAGGCCCGCGAGCCGCGTCAGGTCGACGGCGGCCTCGGTGTGCCCGGCCCGCTTGAGGACCCCGCCGCGCTGGCAGCGCAGCGGGAACATGTGGCCGGGGCGGCGCAGCCCGTCGGGCCGGGTCGCGGGATCGACCAGGGCGCGCACGGTGGCCGCCCGGTCGTGGGCCGAGATCCCGGTGGTGGTGCCGTCCCGCGCCTCCACGGTGACGCAGAAAGCGGTTCCGTGTGAGGAGGTGTTCTTCTCGACCATCAGCGGCAGGTCCAGCTCGTCGCAGCGCTCCGGGGTGAGCGCGATGCAGATCAGGCCGCGGCCATGGCGGGCCATGAAGTTGATCGACTCGGGCGTGCACAGGTCGGCGGCCACGATCAGATCGCCCTCGTTTTCGCGGTCCTCGTCGTCGACGACGATCAGCGCCTCGCCGCGCGCGATGCGGGCGATGCCCTCCTCGACCGAGATCAGTCCGTCGTCCGAATCCGGGCCTGCTGCCATGCGCCACCTCTGGCCGCCGGCTGCGGCGCGCCGTAAGTCCGAATGGTAGCCGCTGCGGGCGCTGGCCTGCAACCCGGTTGAAGGATCCGCCCGCCGGACGTCCCGCCGCCGGCGCAACCGGCAGCCTCAGCTGTCGTGGTAGAGCAGGATCCCCTCGAGCGTCGACTCGAAGCCGGCGACCGAGGCCTGCCACGACGCGCGCAGCGCCCCCAGCGGCGCGCCGCGGTCGATCGCCTCGCGCGCCGCGGCCGAGCCGGTCAGCAGGTCGATGGCCGGGACCCCGCCGACGAACTCGTAGGGCTCTGCGCGCCATGCGAAGCGCTCCGGATCGACCCTCCTCACGGCCTGCAGCAGCAGCAGGCCGAGCGCCACCGGCTGCAGCGCGGCGCGGTTGATGACGTGGATTTCGACGCCGCCGCAGACCGCGCCCGAGTGCTTGCCGAAGCCGGGTCGGAAGCGCGCGGCGCGAAAGGCGGCCCCGGGCGGCGCGAGCGAGCGCAGCTCGGCCGTGAGGGCCTCCGGGTCGAGCCCCGGCGCGCCGACGAGATGGAAGGGACGCGTCGTGCCGCGGCCCTCGGAGAGGGTCGTCGCCTCGACCAGACACAGGCCGGGGTACAGCGCTGCAGTCTCCAGACTTGGCATGTTCGGCGACGGCGGCACCCAGGGGAGACCGGTGGCGTCCCACCACGAGGACCGCTGCCAGCCGCGGCAGGAGACCACGGTGAGCTCGAGTGAGGGATAGCGCTCGCGCTGCAGCAGTAGCGCCAGCTCGCCCAGCGTCAAGCCGTGGCGGACCGGGGTCGGCAGCCGGGACACGAACGACTCGAAGCCGGGCTCAACCGGCCCGCCCTCGCGCGCGATGCCGCCGATCGGGTTCGGACGGTCGAGCACCACCACCTCAACGCCGGCGCGTGCGCAGGCCGCCATCACCGCGTCCATCGTTGCGGCGAAGGTGTAGTAACGGCAGCCGATGTCCGGCAGGTCGATGACCACCGCCTCCGCCCCGGCGAGGTCGTCGGGCCGCGGCTCGAGAGTCGCCGCATCGCGCCCGTACAGGGAGCGCACGGGAAGTCCGGTCAGCGAATCGCGGCCATCGTCGACCGCTTCCATGTCCTGGGCGACCCCTTCGAGGCCGTGCTCGGGCGCGATCAGGCGGACGAGCGGACCCGGCACGGTCCGGCGCAGCGCGCTGCGCGCCGGCTCGAGGTCGCGGGTCACCGCCGACTGGTTGGCGAGCAGGATCCACGGCCGGCGGCCGATGATGCCCGGCGAGGAGACGAGCACCTCGAGTCCGGTAACGACGCAGTTCATGCCGCCATCGTACCGCGATCCACACTCGAGCTGCCTGACTCCCGTCCCCGTCCCCGCCTCCGCRCCCGTGCCCGAGGAAGTGATAGCTGATACGTGGGAGGTGAGAGGTCCCCCGCCCGCTTCCGCGCCCGAGTGAAYGCCCGACGATCCCACCTTTGCCCCGGCGGCGCCTTCGTCGCGCCACGATTTCGCGCTACCGTAGCGAGCGACGGAGGGCGCACACGGTGAGCGCAGGAAACCGCAAATCCCTGGCCCTGATCTTCGGRGGCCGCTCGCTCGAGCACGAGGTCAGCGTGGTGTCGGCGCGGTCGATTGCGGGGGCGCTGCGCCAGGAGCGCTACGACGTGAAGCCGATGGCGATCGACCGCCGCGGCCGCTGGGCCGACCCCGAGACCGCCCGCCGCGTCCTCGAGGCCTCCGGCGACCGGGCCGACCGGGTGGTCGCTTTCGAGGGCTCGGACCGGCTCGACCGGCGGCTGCTCGACGGATCGATCGACGTCGCCTTCCCGGCCCTCCACGGGCCATACGGCGAGGACGGCACGATCCAGGGCCTGTTCGAGATGTTGGACATCCCGTACGTCGGCTGCGACCACGCGGCTTCGGCGGTCTGCATGGACAAGTCGATCAGCAAGCGCCTGCTCGCGCAGGCCGACTTGCCCACCGCACCCTGGCACACCGTCAGCCAGCCGGACTGGGCTCGCGAGCCCGATGACGCCCGCCGCCGCTGCCTCGCCCTCGGCCTGCCGCTGTTCGTCAAACCGGCCCGGCTCGGCTCCTCGGTCGGCGTGTCCAAGGTCGCCGACCCGAAGGGCCTCGGCCCCGCCCTCGACGCAGCCTTCGCCCACGACGAGCTGGCGATCGTGGAGCGCGGGATCGAAGCCCGTGAGATCGAGGTCGCGGTGCTCGGCAACGCGGACCCGCGCGCCTCGGTGCCGGGAGAGATCGTGCCGGGTCACGAGTTCTACGACTACGAGGACAAGTACCTCGACGACAGCTGCCAATTGCTGGCGCCGGCGCCGCTCGACGCGGGGACGACCGCCCGCGTGCAGCAGATGGCGGTCGCCACCTACCGGGCGCTCGGCTGTGCGGGCATGGCGCGCGTCGATCTCTTCCTGGAGCGCGCCGACGGCACGCTGTGGGTCAACGAGGCCAACACCATTCCCGGCTTCACCGCGATCTCGATGTACCCGCGGCTGTGGGGGCTGAGTGGGCTGCCCTATCCGGACCTGCTGGACGAGCTGATCCGGCTGGCCTTTGAACGGCATCAGGGCAAGAGGGCATAGGGGTCAGAGCCGCCGCCCGATTCGTCTCCGTCTTCGTGCCCGTGCCCGCTCGTTCGCTCCGTCCTCGAGAGCGCTTCGCGCCGATTCTCTGGAGGCGCTCCCCGAGGTTGCCACCTTTGGCGATTTCAGGTCTCGAGCACTTCTTGAGGAGGAACGTCGTCCCGAAATCGCCAAAGATGGCACGCCCGCAGGACGCCCTATCCTCGAACTCGCCTCACCTTCCGGAAGCGGAAGCGGACGCGGAAGCGGATCCGGCATGGCAGTACTGTACGGTCACGGGTACTCGGGCCGGCCGACTTGACGGCGGCCCACCGCGATCCTGCGGCGGCTCGGATCCTGAGTTGACCTTGCACCCGAGCAGGTCTATGTTCCGGGCGTGGGCCATCCGATCGTGACGCCCACCCGACACCACTTTCAGGAGTCACCCGATGCAGAAGAAGATCACCCGCGCCGAGGCCCTCGAGTACCACACGGGCAAACGTCACGGCAAGCTGGCTGTGGTCGCCACCAAGCCCTGTGTGACCCAGCGCGACCTGTCGATGGCGTACACGCCGGGGGTCGCGGAGCCGTGCCTCGAGATCGCCAAGGATGCCCGGCTGGCCTACGAGTACACCAACAAGGGCAACCTGGTCGCGGTGGTCTCGAACGGCACCGCCGTGCTCGGCCTGGGTGACATCGGCTCGATCGCCGGCAAGCCGGTGATGGAGGGCAAGGGAGTGCTCTTCAAGCGCTTTGCCGACATCGATGTGTTCGACATCGAGGTCGAGTCGCACGATCCCAAGGAGATCATCCGCTTCTGCCAGATGCTCGAGCCGACGCTCGGCGGCATCAACCTCGAGGACATCAAGGCGCCCGAGTGCTTCGAGATCGAGGAGGAGCTCAAGCGCACGATGGGCATCCCGGTCTTCCACGACGACCAGCACGGGACCGCCATCATCTCCGGCGCCGCCCTGATCAACGCCCTCGAGGTGGCCGGCAAGCGCATCGGCGAGGTCAAGGTCGTGTTCTGCGGCGCCGGCGCCTCGGGCATCGCCTGCGCCAAGTTCTACCTCATGCTCGGCGTCAAGCCCGAGAACCTGACCATGGTCGACACCAAGGGCGTCATCTACAAGGGCCGCACGCACGGCATGAACCCCTACAAGGAGGCGTTCGCGATCGACACCGACGCCCGGACCCTGCTCGATGCCATGCACGGCGCCGACGTCTTCACCGGCGTTTCGGCCAAGGGCATGGTGACCCAGGAGATGGTCAAGGTCATGGCCGCGGACCCGATCATCTTCGCCATGGCCAACCCGGACCCCGAGATCACGCCCGAGGAGGCGTACGCGGTCCGCTCCGACCTCATCATGTGCACCGGCCGCTCGGACTACCCGAACCAGGTCAACAACGTGCTCGGCTTCCCGTTCATCTTCCGCGGCGCCCTCGACGTCGCGGCGACCTCGATCAACGAGGAGATGAAGCTCGCGGCCTCGCACGCCCTCGCCGCGCTCGCCAAGGAGGACGTGCCGGACTCGGTGATCCGGGCCTACGGCGGGCAGCCCTTCAAGTTCGGACGCAACTACCTGATCCCGAAGCCGTTCGACTACCGCGTCCTGCTCTGGGAGGCGCCCGCGGTGGCCGAGGCCGCGATCCGCAGCGGGGTGGCGCGCGCGCCCTACAGCTCCCGCGAGGACTACGTGCGCGAGCTCGAGAATCGGCTCTCCCGCACCCGCCAGGTGATGCACGTCGTCTTCGACCAGGCGCGGCTCGAGCCCAAGCGGATCGTCTTCCCGGAGGGCGAGTCGGAGAAGATCGTGCGCGCGGCCAAGATTCTGGTCAACGAGGGCATCTGCCGGCCGGTGCTGCTCGGCGATCGTGAGAACATCCAGCGGATGCTGGTGGAGCACGAGCTCGGGAAAGAGTCAGTCGAGGTCGTCGACCCGGCTACCGACGCGCGCGCAGCCCGGTATGCGGAGCGCTTCCACGACATGCGGTGGCGCAAGGGCGTCACCGCGGTGACCGCGGCGAAGGCGATGCGCGACCCGATCTACTTCGGCAACATGATGGTCCACGAGGGCGACGCCGACGGACTGATCGCCGGGCTCACCCTGTCCTACCCCGAGACCATCCGTCCGGCGCTCCAGATACACAGGACCCTCCCCCACCTCAAGCTGGTGGCCGGCGTCTACCTGCTGCTCTTCGAGGACCGCATGCTGTTCATCGGGGACACCACCGTCAACCAGGACCCGACGGCAGAAGACCTTGCCGAGATCGCCCACCTGTCGGCGGAGGTCGCCCACAACTACTTCGGCGAGGAACCGAAGGTGGCGATGCTCTCCTACTCCAACTTCGGATCCAACATTGACCAGCGCAGCAGCAAGGTCCGCGATGCCGTGGCGATCGTCCAGAAGCGGTGGCCGGAGCTCGTCATCGAGGGCGAGATGCAGGCCGACACCGCGGTCGAGCCGAGCATCGCCCACGAGACCTTCCCGATGTCGCGCATCCACGGCGACGCGAACGTCCTCGTCTGCCCCGACCTGGCGTCGGCCAACATCGCCTACAAGCTGCTCTGGCGGCTCGGCAAGGTCGAGGCCATCGGGCCGATCCTGACCGGCATCGGCGCGCCGGTGCACATCCTCCAGCACGGCGTCGAGGTCACCGACATCGTCAACATGACTGCGCTGTGCGTGCGTAAGGCGCAACGGCACCCGGTCCAGGTTGCGGAAGGGACCGCGTCCCGGTGAGGTTGTAGGGATCAGCACAACTTGTCGGGCGAGGGCTGCGCGGCGGCCGGGTTTGCGCAGGTAGATCCGTGATGAACCGTTGCGACGCCTTGCCGGCAAACCTGGAGGCCGAGGTGAGTGACACTCTTCGAACGCTATTGAAGAACAAGGGCCGCACCGTTCACACCGTGGCCCCCGAGGCGACAGTGCTCGAGGCGGTGCGCAAGATGAACCAGGCCCGGATCGGGGCCCTCCTGGTCATGAGCGGCGACGACCTGGTCGGGATCTTCACCGAGCGCGACGTGCTCACCCGGGTCGTCGACCAGACGCGCGACCCCGCCGCGACCCGTGTCGCGGAGGTGATGACCTCCAAGCCGGTGGTGGTGACCGCGGCCGCCACCGTCAACGAGGCGATGGCTGTGGTCTCCGAGAAGCGCTGCCGGCACCTCCCGGTGGTCGACGAAGGCCGCCTCATCGGACTGGTCTCGGCCGGCGATCTCACCCACTGGGTGACGCGCGGCCACGAGTACCACATCCAGGATCTGGTCAACTACATCACCGGCAAGTACCCGGGGTGACGTGGCGCGCGGCCACGCCGCAGTGCACCCCACGGCGCCGGGTACGGCGCCAGCCTGCCGTAGTATCATCGACGCGTCGACCGTTTTGCTGGGAGGATTGACAATGAGGCGTCTGCACCTTCTTCTATGGATCGCTGTGATCGCCGCCGTCGTGGCCCCGGTGGGCGCGGCCGAGACCGGCGGGCTCAGGTACTCGGTGACGGTGAGCCAGTTCGAGAACGAGGCCGGATGGTACGGCCACTGGGACATCGGCAACGCGTGGGGCACCGTCCTCACCGACCTCCTCAATCAGAGCGGGCGGTTCATCGTGCTCGGCGAGACCGACATGCGAAACGAGGCGATGGCCGAGCAGGACCTCGCGGCATCGGGTCGCACCGCCGGCGGCTCCAAGGCGCCAGTGACCGGCCAGATGACGCCGGCGCAGATCCTGGTCAAGGGCGCCATCACCCACGTCCAGGACGACACCGCCAGCGCCGGCGGCGGCGTCCGGATCAAGGGCTTCAGGGTCGGCGGCGGCGGCGGCAAGTCCGA
This sequence comes from Holophagae bacterium, assembly GCA_003105185.1. Classification (GTDB taxonomy): domain Bacteria; phylum Acidobacteriota; class Thermoanaerobaculia; order Thermoanaerobaculales; family Sulfomarinibacteraceae; genus FEB-10. Next base: position 6,329 of record PQAJ01000266.1, on the reverse strand, counting down.
GATCAACGTCACCATCTACATGGTGGACTCGACCACCGGCCAGGTGCTGGCCTCGACCAACGTCGTCGGCACCTCGAAGAAGCGGGCGGCGAACGTCGGCTACGACACCGGAAGCTGGGGGGCTGCCTTCGGCGGCAACAAGGATGACAACGTCGGGCTCGCCGTGCAGGACGCCTGCGCCCAGGCGGTCGACTTCCTGACCGCCCAGCTGGCGAACGTGCCGTGGACCGGCTCGGTGGTGATGGTCAAGGACGGCAAGGTCTACATCAACCGCGGCTCTCGCGAGGGAGTTACCGCCGGCCAGATGTTCGCGGTCGGCGCTGTCGAGGTCATCCGCGATCCCGACACCGGCGAGGTCCTCGACGAGGACATGACCGAGCTCGCCCGGATCCAGGCCAGCGAGGTCAAAGAGAAAGTCACGGTGTGCAGCGTCGTCGACGGCAACGCGTCGGCGGTTGAAAAGGGCATGAAGGTCCACCTCAAGTAGCACGGACCGAAGCCAGACCCTGGCACCGCGGCGCGCCTGCGTTATGATGGGCGAGGAGGCTCGCCCGGAACATCGTGGGCACGAAGGGCTTGCGCGCTGCCCTGGCCGTGGTGGCGGCGGTCGTCTATGCGGCGCCGCTCGCCGCGCAGGATGACGCTGTCCGCCAGTCGCCGAACCCCTACCAGGAGGACCGACCCTTCGAGCTCGGCCGGGAGTTGGCCGTCAATGTCGAGGTGGAGGGGGTCCGCTGGGTCGCCGTCAGGGTCGCCGCGGCAGGGACGGAGCAGCCCCAGCCCGGAGTCGACGGCGCGGTGTCCGTCGACCTGCGCTTCGACAACCGGAGCAAACGCGGCGTCGACCTGGTTGTCGCCCTGCTGCTCGAGGATGAGGCCGGCGACCGGCTCCAGCGCCTCTCCTACCCCAAGGTCCATCTCGGCGGCGGCAAGGCGCGGGAGTTCCGGCACAGCTTCACGGTGCCGGGCGACGCTCTGCTCGCCGCCCGCCGGCTGTACCTCTTTCTCCAGCTCCAGTGAACCGAGCACCGACGGCGCGCCGAGAGCCCTCCCCAACGGCTCCGACCGCCGCTGGCCCTCTTCTCTGCGTTGTCCTGGGTCGGCGCGCCGGCGCTACCACGCGGTCTCGCGGCGCAGCAGCGCCAGGCACTCCTCGCGCACCTCGCGCTCGGCGAAGCAGCCGCGCAGCGCCGAGGTGGTGGTCAGCGCGCCCGGCTTCTTGACCCCCCGCATCTCGACGCAGAGGTGCCGGGCCTCGATCACCACCATCACCCCCTGCGGCTCGAGCTTGGTCCACAGGAACTCGGCCACCTGCTCGGTCAGCCGCTCCTGGAGCTGCGGCCGCTTGGCGTAGAACTCGAGGATCCGGGGCAGCTTCGACAGCCCGACGATCTGCGCCTCCGGAATGTAGGCGATGTGGGCGTGGCCGTAGAACGGCACGAAGTGGTGGGCGCACATCGAGTAGAACGCGATCTCCCGCTCGATCACCATGTGGTGGTAGCCGCCGTCGTTGGGGAAGCTCGTCACCTTCGGCTGCGATCCCTCGCGCAGACCGTGGAACATCTCGAGGTACATTTCGGCGACGCGCCGGGGAGTGTCCTCGAGGTTGGGGTCCTCGAGGTTGAGCTTGAGCTCCCGCATCATCGCGGCCACGTGGCCGGCAACGCGTTCGGCGATCGCGCCCTCGCTGCCCTTCGGAATCGAGTTGCTGTCCCTGTGGATCAGCGCCTCGCGCCTCGCGCTCACCGCCTTTGCCCGCGCCATGGTGCCTCCTCGCGGGATGCTAGAGCTGTGGTCGCCCCCGCCGTGCCTGTTCCATCGACAGCGGAGCATACACCCCTCGCACCCTCAGCCTCCCGGCGCCTCGCTGCCCCCGCCTCCATCTCAGTCTCCGTTCCCGCGCTCGAGAGGAATCGAAGGTCCGGGTTGATTCAGGAGGTCCTTCGACCTGCCACCCTCGCGGGCGGCTCGCTCACGATGACGGACGGAGACGGGCACGGGCATATCCTACAGCCCCCAGACCCTGTCCCCCGGGGCGGGCGGAGGGGAGGCGAAAGGCCTTGATTCGGACGGCGCCGCGGCGGACGATGGGGTCGTGAGCCGTGCGATGCTGACCACCGCCGACGAGCTCCTGGCTGTGCTCGAGCGCCTCGGCATTGCGCACGACACGGTGCGACACCCGGCGGTGTACACGGTCGAGGAGTCGCTCAAGGTGGTCGGCGAGCTGCCGGGCGGCCACTTCAAGAACCTATTCCTGCGCGACAAGCCGGGACGGATGTGGATCGTCGTGATGCCGGCGGAGCGGAGCGTCGACCTCAAGCGGCTGGCCGAGCTTCTCGAAACCAGCCGGTTGTCGTTCGCGAGCGCCGACCGGATGGCACGCTACCTCGGCGTCGGCGCGGGTGCGGTCACGCCGTTTGCCGTCGTCAACGACCACGAGCGCGCGGTGACCGTGGTCCTCGACGAGAAGCTGCTGTCGCGCAGCCGCATCAACCTCCACCCGCTGGAGAACACCGCAACCACCGGCATCGCGCCGGCGGAGCTCGTCAGGTTCCTGGAAGCGGTCGACCATCCCCCGCAGATCCTCGCGCTTGATCGCTAGCGGCGCCACGAGATCTCCTGGCCCCGATGGCACGGACTCAGCCGGAGACGGCGACCGGCAAGGGCGGAGGGGCTCGTCAACAAAAGTGCCAAAGTGTCGGCCCTGGCACCGAGAATCGGAGCCCTGGCTGGTTCTCGCCGCTTGCCTCCTGCCCCGCTCTTGATCGATCCACCAGATCCTGGTCGGTCGGGGGCGCTACTGCGGCAGCACAGTGGTCGCGTCCGAGGTCAGGTTGTCGAGCACCGAGCCGTAGCAGTAGATGCTCGCACCCGTTGCGGTGGTCCACACGTCCACGTACCCGGCCTCAATCGGCGAGTGGTTGCGGAACACCCGGTTGATCTGGTTGTTGGAGTAGGGCGGCAGGTCCATGGTCTTGGTCTCGAGCGACTCCCCCGCGGAGTTGAAGAGCTCGATGAAGACCCGCACCGTCTCGTGCGAGGCGCCGTTCTGGCAGCCGACATTCGCCCGGACGTCGTCGTTCTCGTTCATGAAGATGATCCGCCTCTTCTCTCCAGGCGGGATCATCCGGTCCTGCGGGATGCCAGGCAGCTCCTGGCCGAAGGTCCCCGCCACCTTGGCGGACGGCAAGTTGTAGGTGCGGCTCATGGCGAGCAAGTCGACCCCGCTCGCCTCGACCGCCAGGGATCCTACCTGGTCCGGCTCGAGGCCAAACACCTCGTCGAGTACGTTGGCGTAGCGTACGCCGGCGCCCGGAGCGAGAGAGAAGGTGTCGCTGCGGACCGGGTCGGTGTTGTCGGCACCACGCGGCAGCCACAGCAGCTCGTACGTGAGGTCGGTCGAGCCGACGTTGTTGAGGTCGACATCCGTCTGAAAGAACGAGCCCTCGAGCCCGGCGGCCAGTGCCGCGGCCGGGATGAAGGTCGTGTCATCAGACGGCACCTGGGGCAGGATCGTGGTCGGGTCCGAGGTCGAGTTGTCGAGCATCGAGCCGTAGCAGTAGTAGAGGGCATTGGGGCTATCGGCCCACACGTCGACGTAGCCGTTGACCGGTGCGTAGTCCTCGAAGATCTGGTTGATCTGGTCGTTGGAGTCGGGCGGCAGCGTCATGTACCTGGTCGTGAGCAGAGAGCCCTCGTTGTCGAAGACCGTGATGTTGATCGTGACCGGCTCGCTCGAGCCATTGATGCAGCCGACGTTGGCGCGGAAGTCCTCATTCTCGCTGAGGAAGATGATGCGCCGCAGTTGCGTGCGCATGATCATGTCAGTCTCGCGGATGGCGGGAAGGCCCTGGCCGAAGGTGCCGGCGGTCTCGCCTTCGGGCGAGTTGTAGGTGCGGCTCATGCCGATCACCGACTCGGTGCCCGCCACCATCCTGAGGGCGCCAAGCGAGTCGGGCCCGAGACCAAAGACTTCCGTGAGGACGTTCTCGAAGCGCAGGCTCGCTCCAGCGTAGAGGGTGTAGATGTCGGACATCGCCGGCTGCGAGTTGTCCTCGCCGCGCGGCAGCCACTGGAAGGCGACTTGCGCCTCTTCCGCGCCTGTGTTGTTGACCTCGACGTCGGTCTGGAAGAACGAGCCCTGGGCGCCGGCCGCCACCGCCGCCGCCGGAATGATGGACTTGCGGGCATCCCATCCCCAACCTGTACATTCACTGAAGACGTCCAGTCCGGCATCCCACGCTGCAAAGTAAACGTGTCCGTCTGAGACCGCGACACCCACCGACTCGGGCTCGGGGACACCCCACAACAACGGCGCCTCGTAGAACCCCACCTCGCCCGGCGCCGAGGGCATGGTCACGTCGATCACCCGCAGGTAGGTCGGCCACTCCGCCACGTAGGCGTAGTCGCCCGACAGCGCGACATCCTCGCCCCCCTTGTCGACGATGCCCACCTCGACCGGATCCGACGGCGTGTGTACATCAATCACACGAAGGCATCCCCGCCACGCCGTCCCCTCCCATCGGTGCCCCACGACGTACGCGTAACGGCCCGACACCGCGACGCCGTCGGCCTCGCCCGGCGTTTCGACGAAGCCCACCTCCACTGGGGTCGACGACGTACTCACGTCGATGACTCGGACACCCGCACCGCCGTCCGCGACGTACGCGTGGCTGCCCGAGACCGCGACACCCTGAGCGTAGCCCGGCGTGTCAACAAAACCCACCTCGACCGGCGCCGACGGCGAACTCACGTCGATGATGCGAAGACCTGCATACCCCCCCGCGACGTACGCGTGGCTGCCCGAGACCGCAACATCGCCAGCGCCTTGAGCCCCCCCAAGACCGAGAAAGCCGACTCCGACCGGCGCCGAGGGGGTTGACACGTCGATCACCCAGAGGCCGCTGTGACTCTCGATGTCTTTCGTTATCACGTATGCGTAGCCCCCCTCGACTGCGACGCTCGAGGCAGTGACGATCGGGTCCCCCGCGCGGACGAAGCCCACCTCTACCGGCGCCCAAAAGGCCGACACGTCGATTACACTGAGACCTTCTCCCACGACGTATGCGTAGCCGTCCGACACCGCAACACCGCCGGAATAGCGAGGCGTGTTCAGGAACCCCACCCAGTGAAAGTCCGACAGGGGGCTCACGTCGATCACCTGCAGGCTGGCTTCCTGGGCTGCGACAAACGCATACCCCCCCGACACCGCGACGGCGGAGGCCCAGTCCGGCGTAGAGACGTAGCTGTTGTCGACTGGCGCCGACGGTGAGCTCACGTCGATCGCAGAAAGGCCTCCCTCACGGAGGCCTTCGATCCCCCACGCGACATAGGCGTCATCGCCCGACACCGCGACACCCTGGGCGCGGCCCGGCGTTTCGACGGAGCCCACCTCGACTGGCGCTGACGGTGTGCTGACGTCGATGACGGCAAGACCTGCGTACCCCGCCACGTAGGCAAGACTGCCTGCCACCGCGACAGCCCGACCGTCTATCCCGTCGAGGGAGCCGACCACGACCGGCGCAGTGGGCGTGCTCACATCGATCACATTGAGACCGCCCCACCCTACGACGTATGCGTAGCTGCCCGAGACCGCGACATCAGCCCAGCCGCAGGTGGTTTCGACCCAGCCCACCTCGATTGGCGCTGACGGTGTGCTGACGTCGATTACCTCGAGAAAGGTGTACAGCCCCAACCCAACACCCACCACGTACGCGTAGTCGCCCGCGACCGCGACGGCGGTGCCCAAGGTGCTGTAGTCGCCGACCACGACCGGCGCCGACGGCGTGCTCACGTCGATCACGTAAAGACCCCCCGCCGCGACGTACGCGTAGCTGCCCGAAACCGCAACATCGGCGACGTCGCCTGGGAACGTGACCTCTCCGACCAGCCCCGGTGCCGACGGATCCGAGACGTCGGCGATCAGGAGCGTCCTGCCGCTCCCAACGTAGGCGTTGTCACCCGAGACGGCGACCGCGGTGGCCGGCCCGTACGGCCAGTGGCCGACCAGCTCCGGGCAGTCCTGCGCGATCGCGGGCGCCGTAAGCACACCGGCACCGATCCCGAGAAGCGCCACCAACCGACACACGAGCCGCGGGCTCTTCATGGTGTCCCCCTTCTTTGAAGGCTTGTTCCTTTGTTCTCAATATAGGCCTCTCTGACCCCAATGTCATCTTCGTCGTGCCAGGGCCGACACTTTGGCAGTTTCACGATGAGCACCGCCTGCTGAAACACCTTGAACTCGTGTGCTCGGGTGAGCACTCGGGCGCGGATCCGGCTTCGTGCTCTGCACTACGCCGTGACTCGTCCGGATCCGTCCTTCCGGCTTC
>PQAJ01000265.1 GCA_003105185.1 Holophagae bacterium | reverse complement strand
GCGAAGGCGCTGATGGACCGGGCGATCCGCGACGCCCCCGAGGACGCGCTCTCCCACTACTACCGCGGCCTGACCGAGCTGAGCCTGGGCGACAACGACGCCGCGCGCGCTGACCTCGAGCGCTCGCTCGAGCTCGACCCGAACCACCGCGAGGCGGCGAACGCCCGCGATTTCTTGAGCCAGCTCGGCGGCGGGTCCGGCTCCTGACCGGAGCCGGCCAATCGTCAGCGGCGGAGCCGGTCGGGATGCTGCCCGAGCCATCCGGGCGCGTGCGGCAATGGCCGCCGGGTGACCCGAGCGGCACCGGTGCGGGTTGATGGGACCATGACGCGGGGCAGTGACCTCCAGCCGGCGCTGAGCGACGAGGACCTGGTGGCGGCGAGCCTCGACGGCAACCAGGCGGCGTTTGGCACCCTGGTCCGTCGCTACCAGCGGCGGCTGACCGCATTCCTGGGCCAGCTCGTGGGCGACATGGAGCTGGCCCGGGAGCTCTCCCAGGAGACCTTCATCCGGGCCTGGGGAGCCCTCGACCGCTTCGACCCGCAGTACCGCTTCTCGACCTGGCTGTTCCGGATCGCCCACAACCTGGGAATCGATCAGCTGCGCCGGCGGCGCCTGCACACGGTGTCGCTGGTCCGCCAGGACGCCGAGGGCGAGGAGGTCGAGCTGGCCGTGATCGATGCCAGCAAGGACCCGCTCGGCCACTTCGAGAACCGCGAGCTCGCCGAGGCGATGCGCCTCGCCATCGGGGCGCTCCGGTTCGAGTACCGGGAGCTGGTGCTGCTGCGCCATTTCGCCGGCCTGTCCTACCAGGACATCGCCGAGCTCAAGGGGATGCCCCTCGGAACCGTCAAGAACAAACTTTTCCGAGCCCACTCCGTACTTCGAAGGGCACTACAGGAGTACCTGTAGTGGGGCGCGAGGGGAGAATCGCCGTGCAGGCGGACTGTCGAAACATCCAGGAGCGGCTGGTCGAGGCGGCCGGGGACGCCGGCGGCCTGAGCGCGGACGAGCAGAGCCACCTCGCAGGCTGCTCGTCGTGCCGGGCGCTGGCCGAGGCCGAGCTCGGGCTCAGGCGGCTGTTCGAGCGGGCGGTGCCGCCCGCGGACCCCGAGGTCGTCGGGCAGGTGATGGCGGCGGTTGCCCCGCTGCGGGTCCGCCGGCTCCTGGCGGCGTGGCTGCCGGTGGCGGCGTCGCTGGTGCTGGCGCTGCTCGGAGTGGCGATGGTGGGCGGCGTGCCGGGGGGGAGTCTCCTCGCCCAGCTGCCGGTGGTCTCATCCCAGGCCTGGCTGTATCTCGCGAACGCCGCCTCCGACTGGGGCGTCGCGATGAGCGCCGCGGCCGGGGCGGCCCGGCTCGCCATGCCGCCCGCGATCCTGATCGCCGCCGTGCTGGCGGCCGTTGTCGGCCTCCTCCTCATCGTGGCGGCCACCCGCAGGTGGCAGCCCGTCGCGCGATGGCGCCGCGGCGACTGATCCTGGTCGCGGCCCTCGGGCTGCTGGCCGCACACGGGACGGTCGCCTGGGGCGCACCGACCCGGGTCGCGGTGCTGTCCGAGCTGCGGGTCAACGAGCTGGTCGAGGGTGATGTGGTCGCGCTCGCCGGCGACGTCGTCCTTGGCCCGCAGGCCGACGTGCGCGGTCATGCGGTGGCGGTCTTCGGGGAGGTCCGCGCTGAGGCCGGGGCGCGGGTCGCGGGGCGGATGATCGGCCTGTCGTCACTGGCCGGGCTGGCCGTCGAGCCGACCGCCGACGAGGACGGCGCCCGGTTGCGGATCGCGGTGCGGCTGATCATCGCCGGCGGCTGGCTGCTCGCGACCACCCTGATCGCCGTGCTCTGGTCGGCCCGGATTCGCTACGGAGCGGCCGTGCTCCCCCTCCTCGGCCTCAGGGTGGCGGTGCTCGGCGCGCTGGTCGCGCTCACGCTGCTGGCCGCGCTGATCGCAGCGATCGGTCTCGGGCCGGCAATCGGCCTGCCGCTGGCGGCCGCCCTCGGGTTTGGGTTCCTGGCAGTCAAGGCGGTGGGTCTGGCCGTGCTCGGCGGCGGTCTCGGCCTGGCGGTGCTCGGCCGGCTGGCGAGCGGCCGAACCCTGCCGCTGACGGCCGGGGTCTTCGTCGGCGTGCTGGCGATGCTGATGGCCCGCTTCCTGCCGGTGGTGGGCAGCGCCGCCTGGACCGTGCTGTCGCTGGCGGCCCTGGGTGCCGGCGTGTTCGCCCTGACGATGGCTCCGCAGGCGAGCCCGGAAGGAGCTCGCGGGTAGGCGCCGGGACCTGCCTGCCCGCGCCCGCTTCCCCTTCCGCGCCCGTATCCGACTCCGTATTCGACGTTTCGACGCGAGCCCGAGGCGCCATCGGGTACAGGCACGGAGACGCAGACGGGCAGGGGATGCTGCCCGCTGACTCCCAATGACAGCCTGGTTTTGCTATACTCCGCCTTCCGTGCACGGAGGGTGGCACGTGAAGCTGGATTTGTCTCTACTCGACAAGGAGCCGCTCAGCTTCGACGCGAAGCTGACCCTGCCTCCCGACCGCCTGGACCAGGACCAGGTCGTCGGGGACGTCGAGGTGCGGATCGTCGGCACCGCCCGGTCGGTGGCCGGCGGCTACCTCCTCGAGGGGTCGATCGCGGCGTCGGGCCCGCTGGCGTGCGCGCGCTGCCTCGAGGCGGTGACGTGGCGGCTCGAGGACGGGTTTGCCGTGGAGTACCGGGCTGCCGAGCACGATCCGGGAGAGGGCGAGTTTGCGATCGCGGATGAAGATCTGGACGTCGCCTTCCTGGCTGGGCACGAGATCGAGCTCGATGACCTGGCAGCCGAGCAGGTGATCCTGGCGCTGCCGATGCGCATCGTCTGCGATGAGGCCTGCGCCGGCCTCTGCCCGCGCTGCGCCGCCAACCGCAACCGCGAGGGCGCGTGCCGCTGCGAGCCGGAGCCGGACCCGCGCTGGCAGGCGCTGCGCGACCTGGCCGAAAAAGGCTCGGCGAACTGACCGCGACGAAACGCTGTTTGAGAGAGCTGTTCTAGGAAACGGAGTCGAACATGCCGAACCCCAAGCGAAGACACTCGAAGTCGCGGCGCGACAAGCGGCGCTCCCATCACGCGCTCGTCCCTCCGGGGTGGAGCCTGTGCACCTCGTGCTTCGAGCCCAAGCCACCGCACCAGGTGTGCCCGCACTGCGGCAGCTACAAGGGCCGCGAGGTCGTTCAGGTCGAGGAGCTGGACTGAGCTCGATGGCCGGCCGGGTGACCTGCCGCCGCCGGGGAGATCAGCGAACCTGCCAACCGCGACCCGCGGCGCGGTGGTGTGCCCGCGGGGCGTGAGCCATGGCCAAGAGGCTCCTCCGCCCGATCGCGCTCGACGCCATGGGCGGCGACGGCGCGCCCCGGGCGGCCATGCTCGGCGCCCGCCAGGCGGTGGAGGAGCTGGGAATCCCGGTTCTGCTGGTCGGCCCGGCCAAGCGCCTGCGCCGCGAGCTCGGCCGCTTCCGCATCGCCCCGAGCGGGCTCGAGATCGTGGATGCGCCCGACGTGGTGTCGATGGACGACCCTCCGATCAGCGTGCTGCGCGGCAAGCGCAACTCGTCGCTCTCGGTCTGCGCCGAGCTCGTGCACTCGCAGCGCGCGGCGGCGATGGTGACCGCCGGCAACACCGGCGCCGCCTGGGTGGCGGCGAAGTCCGTCCTCGGCATGATCCCGGGCGTCGACCGGCCCGCACTGGCGGCCATCCTTCCCCGCTCGGAGGGTCAGACCCTGGTGCTGGATGTCGGCGCCAACGTCGAGTGCAAGCCGCATCAGCTGGTCCAGTTCGCAGTCATGGGTGCCCTCTACGCCGAGGCGGTGCTCGGGGTGCAGCGGCCGCGGGTGGGTCTGATGTCGGTCGGCGAAGAGGAGAGCAAGGGCGGCCCGCGGGTGCGCGAGGGCTACAAGGTGCTCGCCGGCGCCGGCATCCGCTTCGTCGGCAACGTCGAGGGCCGCGACGTGTTCGTCGGCGACGTCGACGTGATCGTCTGTGACGGCTTCACCGGCAACGTCGTGCTCAAGGTGGCCGAGGGGCTCGGCGAGATGGTGATCGGCATGCTCAAGGAGGAGGCCCAGCGGTCGCCGGTCTACGGGGCCGGCCTGCTGATGGCCAAGGGCGCCTTCCGCAGCCTCAAGCGCAAGGTGGACTACTCGGAGTACGGAGGGGCGCCGCTGCTCGGCGTCAACGGCGCGTGCCTGATCGCCCACGGTCGCTCGTCGGCCAAGGCCATCCGGAACGCCATCCGCTTCGCCCAATCCTACGCGGCGACCGACGTGGTCGGCCGGATCGGGGAGAAGATCCTCGAGGTCCTCGACGCTCCCGGCGAGAGGGGGGCTGGATAGCGATGCACGACGGCTTTGACCGCACGGCCAGAATCGTCGGGCTCGGCGGCTACCTGCCGGAGCGGGTGATGACCAACCGCGACCTCGAGGCCTTCGTCGAAACCAGCGACGACTGGATCACCACCCGCACCGGGATCAAGGAGCGGCGGATGGTCGCCGACGACGAGGCGCTGGTCGACCTGATCGAGCGCGCCGGCACGGCGGCACTCGCCGACGCCGGCCTCGACCCCGCCGCGGTCGACCTCCTGATCGTGGCCACCGCCACCGTGGAGCAGCCGATCCCGGCCACCTCCGCCATCGTCCAGCCGCGGCTCGGCGTCACCAACGCCGCCTGCTTCGACCTGTCCGCCGCCTGCTCCGGATTCACGTACGGCCTCAACGTGGCTCGCCAGTTCATCGCCACCGGCGAGGCGACCACGGTGCTGGTGGTCGGCGCCGAGTGCCTGACCCGCTATCTCGACTGGACCGACCGCACCACCTGCGTGCTGTTCGGCGACGGCGCGGGAGCGGTGGTGCTGCAGCCCGCGCCGCAGGGCGAGGGCATCCTGCAGATCGCGTGGCGCACCGACGGCAGCTTGGCCGATATCATCTCGATGCCGGGCGGCGGCTGTCGCTACCCGCCCTCGAGCATGGAGTCGATCCACCGGCGGCTGCCCTTCATCAAGATGCGCGGCAACGAGACCTTCAAGGTGGCGGTGCGCGCGCTCACCGAGATCAGCCAGTCGGTGCTGGAGGCGGCCGGCATCGGCGTCGATCAGGTCGACCTCTTCATCCCGCACCAAGCCAACCAGCGCATCATCCAGGCAGTGGGCCAGCGGCTCGGCCTGCGCGACGAGCAGGTGTTCAGCAACGTGCATCGGGTGGGCAACACCTCGGCAGCGTCGATTCCGCTGGCCATGGTCGACGCGCGCGACCAGGGGCGGATGCGCCGCGGCGACCTGGTGCTGGCGTCCTCATTCGGTGGCGGCCTGACCTGGGCCTCGTCGCTGTTCCGCTACTGAGGGAGAGGGGAGCCGGGAGGATGAAGCTCGCCGCCCTGTTTCCGGGCCAGGGTTCGCAGGCGGTCGGGATGGGGCGCGACCTCGCCGAGCGCTGGGCGGCGGCGCGCGAGGTCTTCGAGGCCGCCGACCGCGGCCTCGGCGTGGCGCTGTCCGCGCTCTGCTGGCAGGGACCCGAGGAGGCGCTGCGGCTGACCGAGAACACCCAGCCGGCGCTGCTCGCCCACTCGATCGCGGCCTGGCGCGTGCTCGTGGCGGCCGGAATCCGCGCCGACGCCGTCGCCGGCCACAGCCTGGGCGAGTACTCGGCGGTGGTCGCCGCCGGCGGGCTCGGCCTCGAGGACGCGCTCGCCGCGGTGCGGCTGCGCGGTCGCCTCATGCAGCAGGCGGTGCCGGTGGGCGCGGGGGCGATGGCGGCGGTGCTCGGTCTCGACGACGAGCTGGTGGTGGCGGCCTGCGCCGACGCCACCGCCGGCGGGGAGGGCGTGGTGGTCGCCGCCAACTTCAACTCGCCCGGCCAGGTGGTGATCGCCGGTGACGCCGCGGCGGTCGACCGCGCGATCGCGCGGTGCGGCGAGCTGGGGGCGCGCCGGGCGCTGCCGTTGCCGGTGTCGGCGCCCTTCCACTCGCCGCTGATGGCGCCGGCCCGCGAGGGCCTCGAACCGACGCTGCGCGAGCTCCGTTTCGCACCGCTCGCCTTCCCGGTCTACCGCAACGTCGACGGCGCGCCGGTGGCGAGCCCTGACGAAGTGTGCGACGGCCTCATCCGGCAGGTCGACGCACCGGTGCTGTGGCGGGCGACGGTCGAGCGGATGCGGGCCGACGGCTTCGACACCTTCCTCGAGGTCGGTACCGGCAACGTGCTGTCGGGCCTGGTGCGCCGCATCGACCGCGACGCGCGCTGCATCGCGGCCGGAACGGTGGAGTCCGTCGAGGCGGCGATCGCGGAGCTGGTCGGTTGACGGCTCACTCGAGTGTGGGAGGAACCATGGCAGAGCTCACAGGGCAGGTGGCGGTGGTGACCGGCGCGGCGCGCGGCATCGGGCGGGCGATCGCCGAGCGGCTGGCGAGAGGCGGCGCGACCGTGGTCTGCACCGATGTGGTCGCCCCCGCCGAGACCGTCGCTGCGATCGTCGCCGCCGGCGGGTCGGCCGAGGGCATGGTGTCGGACGTCAGCGACGGCGCGGCGGCGTCGGCGGCGATCGGCGCCATCCACGACCGTCACGGCCGGCTCGACATCCTGGTCAACAACGCCGGCATCACCCGCGACGGGCTGCTGATCCGGATGAAGGCCGAGGACTGGCGGTCGGTGCTCGGCATCAACCTCGACGGCGCCTTCAACCTCACCCAGCCCGTCGCGCGGATCATGATCAAGCAGCGCTCGGGGAGGATCGTCAACATCGCGTCGGTGGTGGGCCTGATGGGCAACGCCGGCCAGGCCAACTACGCGGCCTCCAAGGCCGGCCTGATCGGCTTCACCAAGGCGCTGGCGCGCGAGCTCGGCCCGCGCAACGTGACCGTCAACGCGGTCGCGCCCGGCTACATCTCGACGCCGATGACCGAGGCGCTGAGCGAGACCCAGCGGACGGCGCTGCTCGAGCGCCTCGCCATTCCGCGGCTCGGCGAGCCGGTGGACGTGGCCGAGGCGGTGGCCTTCCTGTGCTCGCCCGGCGCGTCCTACATCACCGGGGTCGTGCTCAACGTCTCGGGCGGCCTCTACATGTAGGCTGAGTCGATGGGCGTATCGTCCGCGTTTCCGATGCCCCGCCGCGTCGCGCTGGCGAGGGCCGCGACCGGGCTGCTCGGGGCGGCCGTCCTGGTGGTTGGAGCTGTCGGATGTGCGGCGCCTGCCGGGCAGTCGAGCCCGCCGCCGGCGCTGATTCTGATCTCGATCGACACCCTGCGATCCGATCACCTCCCGGCCTACGGCTACACCGAGATCGCAACGCCCGCCATCGACCGGCTGCGCCGGGACGGAATCCTGTTCACGCACGCGTACGCCAACGCTCCGCTGACGTTTCCGTCGCACGCCAGCATGCTCACAGGCCTGCTCCCCAACGAGCACGGGGTCCGCGACAACCTGGGCTACGAGCTCGCGGCCGACCGGCTGCTCTACTTGCCGCGGGTCCTGCGCGAGCAGGGCTACGCCACCGGTGCCGCCGTCTCGGCGCAGTCGCTGAAAGGCGATCTCGGGCTGGCCGCCGGCTTCGATGTCTACGACGACGACGTGGTGACCCAGGGAGCGCGTGGCATCGGACAGGCGCAACGGAAGGGGACCGAGACCCTGCAGCGGGCCATCTCCTGGCTGGACGGGCTGGATGGGCGCAAGTTCTTCCTCTTCCTGCACCTCTACGAGCCGCACACGCCGTACGAACCGCCCGAGCCATACGCCTCCCGGTACGCCTCGCCTTACGACGGCGAGATTGCCGCCGCGGACGCGATCGTGGGCGCGTTGTTTCAAGCGCTGGACGAGCGGCAGCTCTACGAGCCGGCTGCGATCCTCCTGGTCTCGGATCACGGTGAAGGGCTGGGCGATCATGGCGAGCTCGAGCACGGCATCCTGCTCTACCGAGAGACCCTGCAGGTGCCGATGATCCTCAAGCTGCCGCGGTCGAAGAGGGGGGGCAGTCATGTGGACACCCCGGCCCAGCTGGTCGACGTCTTCGCGACGCTGGCCGGCCTCGGTGGCGCCGCTCCCGCAGGCCAGGGAGTCGCCGGGATGTCCTTGCTGTCGTTGGTCGAGGATGCCCCGGCGCCGGATCGGCCGATCTTCGCGGAGACCTTCTACCCGCGGTTGCAGTACGGGTGGAGCGATCTGGGCTCGGTGGTCGTCGGTCAGCTGCACATGATCGAGGGGGTCGAGCGCGAGCTCTATGATCTCGCGCACGACCCGGCTGAGCATGTCGACGTGGTGCACGACCGGCCCGCCGATGCGGAGCGCCTGGGTCGCACCCTCGGGCAGTACGACCGCACGTTCGTGCCTCCCGGAGTGGGCGACCTCAGCATGCAGCGCCAGCTCCAGGCCCTCGGCTATCTGATCGGTGGCTCCACCCCCGGGGCCGGCCCGCTCGGCGACCCCAAGAAGCTGATCCACACCCTCGAAGATCTGATGACCGGCATGGGCGCGTATCGGCGCGGCGACCACCCGGCCGCGGAGCGGGCGCTCCGGCTCGCGCTCGAGCAGCATCCCCAGCTGGTCGACACCTGGCACTGCCTCGCGCGCTCGATCGTCGCCCAGGGTCGCAAGCGGGAGGCGATGGAGGTCTACCGCCAGGCCCTCACCCGGACCGAGGGATCACCCATCCTCGCCGAGGACGCGGTCAGGCTGTTCGTGGAGCTCGGTCACGCGGACGACGCCCTGCAGCTGATCTCGGCGGCGCTCGAGCGGGCGCCGAGCCGGCGGGATCTGCAGTCGCTGCAGGTGCGTCTGCTGCTCCAGACCGGGCAGATCAAGGAGGCCAACCGGCGAGCGGAGACCGCAACCGCTCAGCACCCCGACGACTCCGGGGCCTGGTACGACCTCTCACTGGCTGCGCGGCTGGCCGGTGATTTGAGCACCAGCGAGCGGGCGCTCCGCAGGACCATCGCGCTTGAGCCCCGGCACGTCGATGCGATGAACGACCTGTCAGTCCTGGTCGCGTCGCGCGGCGATTTGGACGAGGCGATCGCGCTCGCCGAGGAGGCGCTGCGGGTGTCCCCCGGTCATCCGCTGGCCACGGAGAACCTGCGGGTCTTTGTCGCTCACCGCCCGCCGATCGGCGCCCCATCCGCCGCCGGGCGGTAGCAGCGGCATCCTGCGCCTGCGATGACCGCAGATCGTTCATGAGAGTGGACGCGTTGGCGAGGGCCGCGGCTCAGTGCGTGGTCGCCGGCTCGTCCGGCGCGATCTGCCAGCGGCGCGACCGGCTCCGGTCGCCCGAGCGGACCGTGATCTCCAGCGCCGGCCGGCGGCAGCTGAAGACCACCTCGAGGGGCTCGCTGGCGGCGACCTCGTCGATCATCGCGGCGAGCTCGTTCGCCAGCTGCGGCGCCGGCTCGCCGCCGTGGCAGATCGGCCGCAGGTAGATCCGGAGCGCGGTCTCCACGACCACCCGGAAGCGGTGGTCGGGAGGCAGTAGAATCGAGAGCCGCCTACCCGCGGCCTCGCCCCCCGTCGCCGGGGTCTCATGCTCGACGGACATCGTCGCCATCAAGAGTACACTGGTTCCAGGAGGATCTCCTCTATGACCGGCTCGATGCAGGTTCGCGAGCTGATGTCAACCGACCTCGTGACCCTGACCGAGGACGAGACGCTGGCCCACGCCCAGGGCTGCATGGCGCGCGGCCGGATCCGCCACCTGCCGGTGGTGCGCGACGGCAAGCTGGTCGGCCTGCTGACCCACCGGGACCTCCTCGCCGCCTCGTTCTCGATCTTGGCCGAGGTCGACCGCGGCGAGCAGCGCCGGCTCTTCGGCACCGTGCCGGTGGTCGAGGTGATGCACCGCGACGTGGTCACCGTCGAGCCCGACCTGCCGGTGCGCGAGGCGGCCCGCATCCTGCTCAAGAACAAGTACGGCTGCCTGCCGGTGGTCGGTCTCGCGGGCGAGCTCGTCGGCATCCTTACCGAGGCCGACTTCCTGCACCTCACGGTCCGCCTGCTCAAATGACGGTCCTCGACTGGACGCTTCTCGTGGTGTGGCTCGGGATCGCTCTGTGCGGTTTCTGGAAGGGTGCGGCGCGGATCGTGCTCGGTGTCGGCGGGCTGGTCGTGGGGCTGTGGCTCGCGGTTGCGGTTGGCGCCGACGCCGCGCTGCTCCTCCGCGGCTTCCTCGGTGACGGCTGGGTCGCAGCGGCCCTGGGCAGGGTGCTGCCGGTGGTTGCCTGCGTCGCCCTCTGCCTGGCCGCCGGTTGGGGTATCACCAGGACCTTCGAGGCGCTCCACATCGGCTGGCTCAACCGCCTGGCCGGAGCGTTGGTGGCTGGCGTCGTCGGGCTGGTCCTGCTGGCGGTGATGCTGGCCGCGTCGGTTCACGCGTCGCCCTCGCTGCGCGAGCTCAGCGCGCGCTCGCTGTTCGCGCCCAAACTGGTCGCGGTATGGGAGCGGGTGGTCGGCGTTCAGGCCGAGGCGGCCGCCGCGAGCTCGGCGCCGTCGCTCGGCGCCGCCGGTTCGAGCGCCCGGTAGAGGCTGTCGCCGAGCCGCAGGTTCTCCGAAGGCGGCGTCACAGCACCCCCGGAGGGCGTCTTATTTTGAGATGTGCTCTCGATTCAGTCGGGCCGGCGGCCCCTCACCGGAGCTGGAGCGAGGCCAGGAACTGTGCGTTCGACGGGAACTCGCGGACCTTCTGCAGCAGCAGCTCCATCGCCGCCTCGGGGGACAGCGAGGACAGCGCGCGCCGCATCAGGTAGAGCTTCTCGATCTGCTCCTTCGGGTACAGCTTCTCCTCCTTGCGGGTCCCCGACTGGGGGATGTTGATGCAGGGGAAGATCCGCTTTTCGAAGAGCTTGCGGTCGAGCACGAGCTCCATGTTGCCGGTGCCCTTGAACTCCTGGAAGATCACCTCGTCCATCCGTGAGCCGGTGTCGATGAGGCAGGTCGCGACCACGGTCAGGCTGCCGCCGTGCTCGACGTTGCGGGCCGAGCCGAAGAAGCGGCGTGGCTTCTCCATGGTGCGCGCGTCGATGCCGCCCGACATGATCCGCCCCGAGCCCTTCTGGGCGTTGTTGTAGGCACGCGCCATGCGGGTCAGCGAGTCCATGAACACGACCACGTCCAGGCCCATCTCGACCAGCCGGCGGGCGCGCTCGAAGACCATCTCCGTGACCTGGATGTGGTTGTCGATCGACTGGTCCGACGACGACGCGAAGACGTCGCCGAGGATGATGTTCCGCTTCCAGTCGGTGACCTCCTCGGGCCGCTCGTCGACGAGCAGCACGAAGATGGTGGTCAAGGGGTGGTTGACCGCGATGGCGTGGGCCATCTGCTGGAGCAGGGTGGTCTTGCCGGCCTTGGGCGGCGACACGATCAGGCAGCGCTGGCCCTTGCCGAGCGGCGCGATCAGCTCCGCCACCCGGGGCTCCACCAGCGAGGGCTCGGTCTCGAGGACGAAGCGCTCGAGCGGGTCGATGCTGACCAGCTCGGTGAAGGGGATCGCCTTGGCCCGGTAGTCCTCCGGGGTCAGGCCCTCGATCATGTCGATCTCCGTCAGCCGCGGGCGGTCACCGCCGCGCGCCTTGCCGCCGATCAGGAGGCCGCTCTCGAGGTGCATCGGGCGCACGAGCTCGACCGGCACCATCGGATCGGAGCGGTCAGCCACGAAGTTGCGTTCCGCCGCCACCATCAGCGGGCTGCCGTTGTCGCGCATCCAGAGGTAGCCCTGGACCTCGGTCATCGGCCCCTTGACGCCGCCGCGGCGCCGCGGCCGTCTCCGGCGGCGCCGGCCGCCGTTGCCCTGCTCCTGACCGTTCTGTTGCGTTGTGTTCTCGTCCATTCCTTGTCCTCATCGAGTGCGAGGAAGCGCACGCTGCAGGACGCATCTCCACTGCGATGTGATGCTGCCCTGCGGATCGGACGACCTCAGGCCGGAACGGCTGACCGCGTCAGAGTGGCTCGGATCGTCCGGGCACCCTCGGCTGCGACCCAACGGGCAGCCGACCAAGCACCCATGGATAGCTTACGCTGTTTGCCCGCGTCCTGCAACTCCCCGCGCCCGGGGCGGGCTTCCTCACCGCGCGGCCGGACTGGGCTGGCCGGCCAGCGCGGCCGAGATCCGCTCCGCGAGCCGCCGTGCCACCTCGACCTTGCTCAGCGTCGGCCAGGGCTCGACACCCGTCGCGGTGACCAGGTGGACGGTGTTGCTGTCGCCGCCGAAGACCGCCGTCCCCGGCGCCACATCGTTGGCGATGACCCAGTCGCAGCCCTTGGCCTGCCGTTTGGCGACGGCATGAGCGACCACGTCCTCGGTCTCGGCCGCGAACCCGACGACCAGGAGCGGTCGCCTCTCGGCGCCCGCGATCGCGGCCAGGATGTCGGGGTTTTCGACCAGGTGCAGGGTCGGCGGACGGCCGGCGGCCTTCTTGAGCTTGCGCTCGAGCGAAGCGTCGACCCGCCAGTCGGCGACCGCCGCCGCGCACACCGCCGCGTCGACCGGCAGCTCGGCCAGGCAGGCGGCGAGCATCTCGAGCGCCGTTGAGACCCGCCGCACGGTGACGCCGGGAGGATCCGGCAGCGATGTCGGCCCGCTGACCAGCACGGTGTCGGCACCGAGCGCGGCGAGGGCGGCGGCGATCGCGTGGCCCTGCCTGCCGGAGGAGCGGTTGCCGAGGAAGCGGACCGGGTCGATCGGCTCGAAGGTCGGGCCGCTGGTGACCAGGGCGCGGCGGCCGGCGAGTGCAACGCCCGGACCGGTCAGGGCGAGGATGGCGGCGAGGATCGCCTCCGGCTCCTCCATCCGCCCGGCGCCGGTCTCGCCGCACGCCAGCTCGCCGGTGGCGGGGCCGACCACGTGGACGCCGCGCTCGACGAGCACCGTCAGGTTGCGCTGGGTGGCCGGGTGCTCCCACATCACGACGTTCATCGCGGGCGCGACCAGGATCGGCGTGTTGGTGGCGAGCAGCAGGGTCGTGGCGAGGTCGTCGGCGATGCCGGCGGCCATCTTGGCGAGAATGTTGGCGGTCGCCGGCGCCACCACCACCAGGTCGGCCTCGCGCGACAGCCGGATGTGGCCCATCTCGGCCTCGTCGGTCAGCGAAAACAGCTCCTGGTAGACCCGGTTCTCGCTGAGCGCCGCCACCGACAGTGGCGTCACGAAGTGGCTCGCGGCCTCGGTCAGGATGCAGCGCACCACCGCCCCCCGCTCGCGCAGCCGGCGGATCAGGTCGAGGGTCTTGTAGGCGGCGATGCCGCCGGAGATGACGAGCAGGATCCGCTTCCCGTCCATGGCACCCTCCATCGCCCAGGATAGCAGGAAGAGGACTACGAATCCGGCAGCTCGCCGCCGCCGATCCGCTTGATGAGCGTGCCCCGCTCGAGAGTCGCGGTCTCCTCGACGCCGTTGACGATCGCCAGGGCCCCGAGGTCGACGGTCGAGGGGAAGCGCTGATTGAAGGTAGCGAGGGTCATCCGGTCGGGCAGCTCGACCAACTCGACCCGCTTCGGGCTGACCTCCAGGTGGCGGCGGTCGGTGACGGCGCGGAAGGTGGCGAGCTTCGCCTCCATCGCCGGCTGGTGGGTGGCCCAGCGCGCCTCGGCGGTGTAGCCGACGAGCTGGTAGACCCGGCCGCCGTGCTCGAGGAAGCCGATCAGACCGCGCACCACGTTCGGCTGCTCCTGGGTGGCGACGGTGCGGAAGTTGGTGAAGCCCTGCCTCCAGCTCGGGCCCCGCTCGATTCCCTCCCCGGCGAAGAACGCCTGCGTCGCCTCGGCCACGGTCGTGGCCTTGGCCATGGCGAGCATGATCACGGCATCCTTCTCCGGGCCGATCGCGGCCACGTACTGGCGGGTGTTGATGGTCTTCCAGCCGTCCGGAAAGTCGAGCCGGAAGGCAAGCTCGGGATGGTAGAAGCGCTGGCCGACGAAGTACCCCTGGCGCGGGTCGTCGCCGAACACGATGCCGTCGACGTGGCGCAGGTAGCCGTCGCGGTCGACGGTGCCCGTCTGCTGGTCGGCAGGCAGCGCCGCGATCCGCTCGACGGTGCGCTCGGCGCGGCGGTCCGGGTTGGGGTGGGTCGAGGCCCACACCGGGATCCGACCGCCCTCGCCCTGGGCGGCGCTGATCCGGTCCAGGGTGGCGAACATCTTCGGCATCTGGTTTGGGTCGTAGCCGGTGCGCGTCACGTAGCGCAGCCCGAGCTCGTCCGACTGGCTCTCGTCGTCGCGGCTGAACTTGAGGAACATCAGCTGCATGCCCTGCATCGCGAGCCCGGCGTAGGGCCGGAAGCCCTCGCTCGCGATCATCGCCACCCCGAGGCCGAGGTTGGCGAGCTGCGCGCTGCTCATCTGCTCCACCGAGTGGCGCGCCGTGACGTGGCCGATCTCGTGACCGAGCACCGACGCCAGCTCGGCCTCGGAGCCGAAGTGGGCGAGGATGCCGCGGGTGACGAAGATCGGCCCGCCGGGCAGGGCAAAGGCGTTGACCATGGGGTCGTCCACCACCGTGAAGGTCCACGGCAGCTCAGGCCGCTCCGAGGCCGCGGCCAGCTTCCGGCCGACGCCAGCGACGTACTCCTGCAGCGCGGCATCGTCGTAGCGGCCAAACTGGGCGAGGGCGTTCTGTGCCTCCTGCTGGCCGAGCGCGATCTCCTGCTGCTCGCTGATCAGGGCGAGCTGCCGCTGCCCGGTTGCCGGGTTCACCGCGCAGCCGCCGAGCAGCAGCACCGCGGCAGCCGCCGTGGCCAGCAAAGTCCGAATGCGGTCTCCTGAAAACCGGTTCATGGTTCTTCCCTCCTCGACCAGCGGCTGCGGCCGTCGAAGCGATCGGCCTCGGCGGTCGCTCCCACCAGCCTGCCAGCTCGACCTCCGTCGGCGCGGCCGAGCCAACGTCCGCGCGCGTCTCCTCGGACCCAGCCCCGGCGCTCGGGGCGCGCGAGGTGCGTGCGGATCATCTGGCCCTCCCAGTCGTCGAGCACCCCCAATGCGCAGGCCCGGCCGCCGTTGATGGGGCTCGCCTCGATGAGTTCGACAATCGTGCGTGGGCGGTCGAGTCGCTCGAGTATACAACCGTCCCGGGACTCCACGACCGCGGCGAAGGCTCGGATCGGGGACGACTCGATGTGGCGTGCGGGAGCGTTCATGCGCACGGCCTCCCGGGGACGCCGCGACGATCGTACGCCGTGTCACCGCGTGGCGCGCGGGGCAGAGCGGCAGCCGCGCGGATCTACTGGATGACCACCGGGATCATCGTCGGGTCGCCGGTTGCGTTGTCGACAACCGAGGCGTAGACCCACACCGTGCAGTTGTTGGTGAGGGTCTCGGCCTTGGCGTAGGCGTGGTCCTGGCTGCCAGCGCCGGTGACCGCGAAGATGTCGTTGTCCTGCTTCCAGCCCGACGGGTCGATGCTGCGGGTCCGCTCGCTGCCGATCTGCGCGCCGGAGGTGTCGTGCAGGGTCACACGGACCTCGCAGGCGTGGTCGGAGAGGTTGATGTAGCCGACGTTGGTGCGGAACTGCTGATTGCTGGCGAGTGGGGAGAGCACCCCGACCTCGCCGGTGGCCAGCGCCTGCTCCGGGGCGATCCCGGGCAGGAACTGGCCCAGGGTGCCGACGTCGCTCTGGTTGTAGGTGCGCGCGGTCACCACCAGCGGCCCGTCGCCGTCGACCTGGATCGAGCCCGCCAGCTCGTCGGTGACCTCGAACAGCTCGCCGAGCACGTCGTCCCAGGCCAGCAGCTGGCCGGGGGCGACGGTGCCGGTGATCTCGATCGGCTCGTTGCCGGCAGCGCGGAAGCTCGCCGTCGCCTCGACCGCGCGCTCGCCGACGTTGAGGACCGCGAGCTCGGACCGCCACTCGGTGTCGCCGGCGCCGGAGGTGCGCGCCATGCCGGCGGTGAGGTAGCTGCGGTCGGTCGGCCGCAGGTAGGCGCGCAGCATGTAGTCGCCGGCCTCGGTTTCCTCGAGCTCGGCGATCCCGTCCTCGGAGACGTAGCTGTGGCCTTCGGTCGGCTCCTCGTCGTGCTCCATGTTGAAGTCGGTGGAGACGAGCTCAGGGCCGCCGCGGTTGACCAGCCAGAAGTCGCCGTGGAGGGTGACCGGCCGGTCGAATTCGACGATCGACGCGCCGCGGCCGTTGCCGGTGAGGATGCGGGCCACCGCCAGGGTCACGCTGTCGTCGGGCAGCCCCTCGTTGTCGGGGTAGACGTAGATGTCATTGGGGAACAGCCCGCCGACCGCGAGCAGGTTGCCGGCGCAGATGCCGGTGATCTCCACGAACCCCGGCTGGTAGCCGAAGTCGGCGAGTGAGAACTTGACCGCGAACATCCTGTCCGGGTCGCCGGCGTCGCCGCCCCCGAACCAGTCGAAGTCGGTGGACTCGCCGTCGTCGTAGTACGCGTTGCCGCACTGGAGCATCACCTTGTCCTGGGCGCCGGCGGTCCCGCCGGCGAGGATCAGGAGCAGAGTGACGAGAGCACAGTTGACAAGCTGGCGCCGAGTGGCCATCGAGCCCTCCCGAAATCGAGCCGCACCGGGAATCCTAGCCGATCGCGGCCCAACGGCCAAGGCGGCGGGCTGCAGCGGACGATCGGCGAGGCGGTCGGCCGGGCGCTCAGTGTGCGCGCGAGGCCCGGGCCGCGCCGATCAACCGGCGCAGGGCGAGCACGCCGAGGTAGGCGAGACCGGCGATCACGATGGTGGTGGCGCCGGCCGGCAGGTCGGGCCCGTAGGAGACCGCGAGGCCGGTGATCGTGAAGGCGATGCTGAGCGCCGCCGCTGCCGCCATCATCCCGCGCAGGGTGGAGGTCAGCTGGCCGGCGATCGCCGCCGGCAGGGTGAGCAGGGCGATCACCAGCACGATGCCGACCACGGTCACCAGCAGCACCACCGTGAGCGCGGTCAGGCCGAGCAGCAGCAGGTAGTAGAGCTCGACGTGGAGGCCGCGCAGCCGGGCGAACTCCTCGTCGAAGCACACGGCTTGGAGCTGCGGGTAGAGCGCGATGCAGAGCACCACAACCACCACGTCGAGCACCAGCATCAGCCACAGGTCGCTGCCGCGCACCAGCAGGATGTTGCCGAACAGGTAGCTCATCAGGTCCTGGTCGTAGCCCGGGGTGCGGGCGATGAACAGGATGCCGACCGCCATGCCGACCGCCCACAGCGCGCCGATCAGGGTGTCCTCCCGCTCCTTGGCGCGCAGGCTGATGACGCCGATCAGCACGGCCGCAGTCAGCGCCGCCGCCACCGCGCCCAGCATCGGGCTCGCCCAGGCCTGTCCATGGACCACCTGCAGCCAGCGCGCCGCACCGAGCCCGGCCAGCACGCAGTGGGCGATGGCACCGGCGATCGAGGTGATGCGCCGCACCACCACGAAGCTGCCGACCACGCCGCAGGCGACGCCGGCGAGCACCCCGGCCAGCAGCGCGTGCTGCAGGAAGGCGAAGCGGGGGAGGGCGTCGAGAAAGTCCACGCTCACTCCGAGTGGTCGTGCCGCACCATGCGCACCTCGCCGCTGTAGAGCTCGCGGATGGTGTTCCCGTCGAGCTGGTTGGTCGGGTGGACGTCGACCGTGCCGTGGACGCAGATTACCGAGCGGACGAACGACTGCACGAAGCCAAGGTCGTGCGACACCAGGACCACGGTGGTGCTGCGGTTGAGCTCCAGCAACAGATCGAAGAAATCGCGCTCGACCTTCTGGTCGAGGCCCGAGGCGGGCTCATCCAGCAGCAGCAGCTCGGGGCTCGAGGTCAGAGCCCGCGCCAGCAGCACCCGCTGCCGCTGTCCGCCCGACAGGTCCGCGAACGGGCGCCGCTCCCACCCGGCGAGGCCCACCAGTTCGAGCGTGCCGGTCGCGGCGGCGAGGTCCGCCCGGTCAAACGGGCCGGCGACCCGCCGCGGCCCGAGCCGGCCCATCAGCACGACGTCGAGGACCCGCACCGGGAAGGCCCTGTCGAGGGTCGCGTGCTGGGACATGTAGCCGATCCGGTGGCGCGCCCGCTGGGGCGAGGTGCCGAGGACCCGGATCCGCCCGGTGGACGGCTCGAGCAGGCCCAGGATCAGCTTGAGCAACGTCGTCTTGCCGCCGCCGTTGGGGCCGATCATGCAGGCGAAGGAGAGCGGCTCGACAGCCAGCGTCACGTCGGAGAGAACCGGGTGGCGGCCGTCGAAGGCAAACGACACCCCCTCGAGCTCGATCACCGGAGCGCTCACCGTCCGCCCCCCATCGCCGCTGCGATGGCGTGCGCCATCCGTTCGAGGTTGGCGGTCAGGTCTTCGGCCAGCGGGTCGAGCTCGACCAGCGGGCAGCCCACGGCCTCGGCCACCGCGGCGGCCGTGCTGCCGCGGACCTGCGGCTGGACGAACAGGACGGACGCACCGGAGGCCTTTGCCTGCTCGACGAGGAGGCCGAGCTGGCGGGGCGTGGGCTCCTTGCCGCCGATCTCGACCGCCACCTGCTCCAGCCCGTAGCGGCGTGCGAAGTAGCCGTACGCGGGGTGGAAGACGAGCAGAGTGCGGCCGCGGTAGGGCGCCAGGAGCGCCTCGATGCGCCGGTGGGCCGCTTCGAGGTCCGCGAGGTACGAGGCCAGGTTGGCGTCGAGCGCGGCGCAGTCGGCCGGGGCGAGCCGGCACATTTGGTCGCGAACCGCGGCCGCCTCGACCTTCACCAGCACCGGGTCGAGCCAGGTGTGAGGGTCGAAGCGCTCGCCGGGGTGGGCGCCGAGGTGGGCATCGTCGATCGGCTGAAGCTCGATGCCCCGCGAGCAGTCGGCGACCGGCAGGTCCGGACGCAGCGAGGAGATCTTGGCGAGCAGCGGGGTCTCGAAGGGAACCCCGATGCCCAGGAAGAGGTCGGCCTCCCACAGGCCGGCGACCTGGCGCGGCGTCGGCTCGTAGGTGTGCGGCGAGGCCCCGGGCGCGAGCAGCGCCTGGGCATGGACCCGGTCACCGCCGACCCGACCGACGATCTCGAGCATGGGCGGGATGCTGACCCAGACCTCGAGCGGCTGGCCGGCGGCGGCGCACGGCAGCGCCACGGCCGCCAGTGCGAGAACCCCGCCGAAACGGCCGAGCCGCCGTGCCGTCCTCATGGCTTCAGCTCACACCTTGCACACGATGCGGCTCTCGTGGCAGTCGCCGCAGGTCTCGACCGAGTGGTTGGCGCTGAACTCGTCCCAGTGCTGGCGCTGGCGCGGGCTCAGCACGCCGGTGCCGTGGCAGAGCGGGCAGGCGCCGTCAAGGGCGGCCAGGATCGCCGCGCGGATGAACTCGGAGCGGTTGGTGACGCCTTCCATGGCGTCCACCAGGGCCTGGTCCGCCTTGAAGGTGATGATGTGCTTGCCGTCCACGCCGCCTCCTTGCCGCCGTTGAGTGTTACA
>PQAJ01000264.1 GCA_003105185.1 Holophagae bacterium | reverse complement strand
CAATCCCGACCGTTGGCTCCATTCCTCTCAAGCACTTGCGAGCCGAGAGCAACCCCGGCCGAGTTGTGCTGGGTCCACTCCGGGTCCACTCGAGATCAACACGAAGGTCTCGATGCGGCTCTCCGGCCGGCCTTCGTCCCGGCAGCCTGAACCCCCACTCACCGACCGCAGGAACACGCCACCTATGATCGCGGCCTGACTGCCGTGAAGTGTCGGCGAGGCGTCGCCGGTGGGGTCGCCGTGCTTGCAACTCGTCTGTTGACGCACACGCCTTGACGGGTCTAACTTGGGAGTGACCAAGGGTGCGGCCGGGCGTGGGGCCCGCTGCAGGCCGATCGCGGGTGGTCGGGCCGCCATCCGGACGACCGCGGGTGGGGCGGTGAAGAACCGCTCCGTCCCGTGTGAATGTCTGGAGCGGCCAAAATGAGCAGGACCAAGCAGGATTCTGAGGAGAAGCAGGCCACAACGTCCGGCTGTCTCGCCCGCTTCTACTGGATGGTCGTGGGCAATACGGCCCTCGCTTTTCTGGCGATGGCGATCCTCGAACAGAAATGGTGGCCCCCGACCTGGCGCGACGCCGCGTTCTGGGTGGTTGTCGCGTCCCTGGCCGCGGTTCGTTTCGTGGACGTTCGTCTGCTCGGCGGTCGCACCGGCGAGGGCACCCCGGCGACTCAGGCTCACCTGCGGCGATACCTCGTGATGCTGGTCGTTGTAGCCGCCGCGCTTTGGGTCCTCGCTCACGTTGTTGCGCGTGCCGAGTGGATTCGCTAGCCGCGAGCATCCCTCGCCGGCCGTGACGGCGCGCTGTTTGGCACCGCTGCGGCAGCGCTGCGTGGCCGGAAGTGCGCGCTCGGCCGGGCGCCGGCGGGCCAGTGCGCGCGGGTACCTCAAGACGAGCACGACCGGCGCAGCGGCGATCAGCAGCAGTGCGACCACGAGCCAGAATCCCGGTGCCATGTGCAGACCGTTAGGAAGACCCGCGGAAGGGGTGCCGGTCTCCCGCCAGCGACGCGGCCGCCTACGGCACCGTCGCCGGCCACGCCGAGGTGTCGCCGTGGTCCCGGTACCACGTATCTCACTGTTGCACTTCGGTCAGGGCTCTTAGCCCGTTTCTGAAACTCTGGGATACGTGGTACCGAATCCGTGGGGCCGAATCAGTTGCGGGTGCTGCGGTCCCGCCGGATGTCCCGAAGCTCCTGCCGAGCGGTGTCCACTGCGTCCTGGTACTCACGGTCGATATCGGCCAGCTCGCGGTGGCGGCGCCCCTTGGCGCGGAGGCGTGCCACCAGCAGCACCAACACCACCGCGGCGGCCGGGGCCAGCAGCATCAGAACAGCGGGGATTGCCACGCGGATAGAATACAGGGAAGTTGCAGGCCGTCGTGAGATGGTCCGGGGCAGCAGGGAGGCTGAAGGTGCCGGATGACGATCGCAGCGTGGAGGCGTTCTACAACCGAATGAGCCCGCGCTACAGCGAGGCGATCCAGCGCTGCGTGCCGCGGTACGGTGAAATGCTGCGCACGCTCATCGACTACATCCCCTACGACCTGCGGCCCCGTCGCATCGTGGAGCTGGGCTGCGGCGGCGGCGATCTCGCCGCCCTGGTGGTGGAGAGGTACCCCGAGGCCGAGATCCACCTGGTCGATCTTGCCGCCGAGATGATCGAGACCTGCAAGCGGAGGTTCTCCGGCGCGCCGAACCTGCGCTACCACACCCTCGACTTCGCGCAGATGGCATTCGACGACCACAGCATCGATCTCGTGGCGTCCAGCATCGCCATCCACCACCTCGACGACGCAGCCAAGCAGACGCTGTTCCGACGGGTTTTCTCGGCACTGCGCGAGGGAGGCGTGGTCGCGTACGCGGACCAGTTCCGTGGCGTCTCGGACGAGATTCACGCCACGCACATGAGCCGCTGGCGTGAGGAGGCCTTCAAGCTGGGCTGCTCGCCGGAGGAGTGGGACTCCTGGATGCGCCACCAGGACCACCACGACCACCACGCCACGTTGGAAGACCAGGTGAAATGGCTGCGTGCGGCCGGCTTCACGCTCGTCGACTGCCCCTGGCGGCACCTGCTGTGGACGGTGCTGATCGCGCGCAAGCCCTGAGCGGGCCGGGTGCGGCGGTCGTGATTCGCGCCGGCGCAGACCGGCATGCCTGCCACCAGCCTGACTCGGCCGCCGCGTCTCGGAATCCTCTATTCTGTGAACGGCAGACATGCTTCGCGGCGTCCCGGTACTGGTCGGCATTGTGGTCGTGGCGGCAACCGTCGCCATGGGTCGACAGGAGATTCCGTTCGACGTTCCGACCGTCGAGCCGGAAGCCCAGGTTGCGACGGGCGAGCGGTGGGTCAACAGCATCGGGATGACCTTCGTTCGAATTCCCTCCGGCACGTTCACCATGGGATCGAGCGCTACCGACGCTGAGAGCCACGAGCGGCCGGCCCACACTGTGACCATCAGCCGGCCCTTCTACTTGGCCACGACCGAGGTGACCCAGTCCCAGTGGAAGGCGGTGATGGGGAGCAATCCGTCGAGGTTCCAGGCGGACGATCTGCCCGTGGAGCAGGTGAGCTGGGTCGATGCCCAGGAGTTCATCCGGAAGCTGAGCACGCAGGAGGGGGCGACCAGCTACCGCCTGCCAACCGAGGCCGAATGGGAGTATGCCTGCCGTGCCGGCGCCACCGGGGATGACGGTGGCGATCTGGGCAGCACCGCATGGTACGACCCCAACAGCGGCGGGGGCACGCATCCCGTGGCCCAGAAGCTGGCCAACAGCTGGGGCCTGTTCGATATGTTGGGCAACGTCTACGAGTGGTGCGAGGACTGGAAAGGTCCATACCCCAGCGGCGCGGTCACGGACCCCCACGGGCCATCCGAGGGGCCGGGCCGCGTCGTCCGGGGCGGCTCCTGGATGGTCCATTCGAACCGGGCGCGGCCCGAGTTCCGCGATTTCCTGGCGCCGGACGACCGCCGCAACGACCTCGGCTTCCGGATCGCGGCCGTTGGGCGGGTTCCCTGAAACGGAGGAGAATTGAGGGGGACAGGGTTCGCGTCTCGTCGCCGTTCCCTTTGCGATGCTTCATCGGCAGGAGCAACACAATGAAGATCGTGGCCGTCATCTGCAATGTCGTCCTGTTCGCATTCACCGGCATGGTCCTGTTGACCGACGGCCTTCCCACGCAGGCCGCGTACATCGTCTTCAACGTCTGGTTGCTGTTGACTCTGATCGTCAACGTGGTGGTGATCTCGCGGATCGGCGCCAACGACGGCCGGTTGTGGCTGCAGATGCCGAGGACGACCGCCGACGAGCAGGGCGAGGCGGACGGCCGCCGGTCCACGAGCGCGTTCGTGCGAGTCGCGGTTGCCCTCTGCAACGTCGTGCTGCTGGGGTTCACCGGCTGGGCGTTCGTCGACCAGTACCCTCACCCCGAGGAGGACGGGTTCGTCGCCTTCATCGTGTTGATGGTGTTGACCCCGATTCTGAGCCTCGCGGCGCTCGTGCGCGGCGGAGCCGGCGCCGGACCGCCGCGCCCTCACCTGCCGCGACAGGCGTGACAACCAGCCCCACGGCCGACATCTCGGCGGTCGCGGGCGACGTGCGCCATTGATTCAGTGGGCCGCTGTGGCAGGGCCGCTCGTTGACCGGCGTCCACCCAGCCGTCCATTGCCGCGGATGGTTCCTGGCACCGGGTGAGGGACCACCGGACCAGCTACCGTCACCGGCACCAGCTGCGGTCAGCGCTTCATCACCGCGATCGTGGTCGGGTCGCCGGTGCGGGCGTCGATCAGGGAGCCGTACGCCCACGTCGCCTCGCCGCCGATCACCTCGACGGTCGCAAATGCCACCTCCTGGTTGCCGGCGCCGCTCACGATGAACACGTCATTGATTTGCCGCCACTTGTCCGGCGGCACGCTCAGGCTGAGATCGCTCCCAACCTGGTCGCCGGTCGCGCCGAAGAGCCGGATGCGCAGCGTGGCGTTCGACGCACCCAGGTTGACGGCGCCGATGTTGGTCCGGAAGTCCAGGCTCTTGCGGAGCTGCGGCAGCACCCCGACGTCGCCTGCGGTCAACGCGTCAGCCGCAGTCAGAGCGGGCAGCGACTGGCCGTAGGTGCCGTTCGCGGTCTGATTGAAGGTGCGCGCGGTCACGAACAGCGGCTGGTCCGAGGCGAGCTCGAGCGAGCCGGACAGGTCGGCGTCGGGTGCGGCGCCGAGCACCTCCTCGACCACGTTCAGCCACTCCACGGCCCCGCCCGCTGGCACCGTGGCAGTGGCGCTGAGAGTCTCGGAGGGGGAGCGGAAGGTGAGGGTGACCGCCGCCTCGGTCGCTTCGAGGTTGACGGCGGCCACGTCGCTGCGCCACAGAGTGCCGGCAGCGCCCGGGTTGTGGGCGACACCCGGGATCAGGTAGCGGTTGCTCGAGACGCCCGAGCCCACGGTCACGGTGCTGGTGGTGCTCACGCTGCCAGCGGCGCCGTCGGTGACCGTGAGCGTCACGGTGTAGCTGCCCTCGGTGGCGTAGGTGTGGCTGGGGCCGGGCAGCGGCGAGTGAGCCGAGCCGTCGCCGAAGTCCCAATCATGGACATAGGGCTCCACTCCGCCGCTGACCTGGGCACTGAAGTGAGCGGTGAGCGGAGCGTCGGTGGTGGTCCACATTCCGATGTCGCCGAGGGTCAGCTGAGCCGGCGTCACGGTCACCGTCACCGTCGCCAGGTTGGAGCTGGCGCTGCCGTCCCAGGCGGCGTAGGTGAAGGTGTCGCTGCCGCCGAAGCCGGCCCCCGGGATGTAGCTCGCGGTGCTGCCGGAGAGGCCGACCGTGCCGTGCTGGGGCTGCGAGACGATGCGCAGGGTGAGCGAGTCGCCGTCGGCGTCGCTGGCGGAGAGGGCGATGCTCACCGGGGTATCGTGCGCGGTCGTGGCCGAGCGGTTGGCAGCTGTCGGCGCATGGTTGGAGGTGCCGTCGTCGGAGCTCGGCCCGTTGTGGCAGAGGTAGCAGCCGATCTGGTAGCCGCGCCAGAGGTTCTTCGTGCTGCCGAAGGCGCTGACGCTGCGGTCACCGAGCGCCCGCGACAGGACCGTGCCGCGGTAGTCTTCGCCGTGGCAGGCCTGGCAGGGGCTCGCCCCACCTCCCTCGACCACGTCCGGGTGCGCCTGCACCCACTCCTGCCCGACCGGGTGCATGCCGTGCGGGCCGCCCGTGACGGTCGACGGCGAGCTTCCGTGGCAGGTCCTGCACTCGGCCAGCATCCCCTCGTGCCCCTGGAGGTGGACGGACTGGACGTTGTCGCCGTCATGGGTGCTCGGGTACTCCGCGTGGGTCGCGCCGTGGCAGGCCTCGCAGGCGAGGCCGCCGTGGCCGTAGGAGAATCGGAACAACGAGTAGCCGGCCGCCGGCACGTCGAGGTTGGTCGCGAAGGTGCGGTTGGCCGGCACACGCTCGTGACCCGGGATGTCGAACACCGAGGTGTAGCGGATCTCGCCGCTGTTGGCGGTGGCGGTGCCGGTGTGGCAGGAGCCGCAGCCGGGCTCGTCGAGCCACCCCTCGCGCTCGCCGCCGACCTCGCTCATCGAGCCGTGGCAGCTCTGGCATTGCATGGCGAGGCTGCCGTCGCTGGCGACCGCCGCGCCCATGGCTCCGCGCAGGCAGCGGGTGGTGCTGCCCGGGTGGCAGCGGTAGCAGGCGGAGCGGTTGGTCGAGGCGTCGAGCGACTGGCCGTTGGTCGGGTCGGTGACGTGGGCGTGCCAGCCGTGCACCGCGCGGGTCAGGGGCGGCAGCCCCGGGACACCGGTGCCGGGCAGCGCGTTGGAAGCGTGGCAGCTGGCACAGAGCACGGTGGTCCCCGACGCCGCCGTCGCCTCGAGTCCGCCGGTGGTGTAGCCCGCTGCGACGAGGGAGTCGCCGAAGGCGGCCTTGCCGAGGTGGCGCTCGTCATGCAGCCGGAGGATGTTGGCGCGGTAGTCGAGATCAGGATTGGGGTCGTAGACCCAGCCCGCAGAAGGCTCTGCCGCCGGCGAGGATCCGGAGGCGTGGCAGGCGCGGCAGTCCATCTCGTCCGAAACCGGCAGCACGATGTCAGTCGTCGCCAGCACCTGGCCGGTTCCGTTCCTCAGCGTGACCCGCATCATCGGGTAGGGATTCTTGAAGCCCTGGTCGTCGTACGGGGTGATCGGGATGCCTTCGGCCATGAACCAGCGCTGGGCGGCGTCCCAGGTCATGGGCTGGGGCTGGTTTGCGGCCCCCGGCATCGCGAAGCCGGCGAGACCCTGGTCGGGCGAGAGCGTGGCGCCGAACAGCGTTTGCACGTAGTCCCAGAAGTTGGTCTTGCCSACCGAGGTGGTGTTGCGAGACCCGGAGGGRTCCGCGACCGCCTGGTAGGTGACGGTGAAWCCGGTGGGGTCGGTCACCAGGTTGCCGCTCCCGTCCACCACCTGGGCGTAGATGGTGTTGTAGGGCGGGAGGATCGAGAARAGGGAGAAGTCGGAGTCCATGCAGTGCATGCCGAGGTTGTTCCAGGCGATGACGTGTTCGCCGGCCGCAAAGGCCGGCGGGGCGAGCGCGACCAGCAGGACCGCCACGGGAATGGCGCGTCGGAGTGAAGAGGGCAGCATGAGGGCCTCCTTTCGATCCACTTCTGATAGTGGGTCTATAGCACGAATCGAGACAGGGCTCATGTCCCGGTCTATTTGTTGAGACCATGTCTCTGCATCGATCTCCGCCCTGCCTACCCGGCCGGCAATTTCCGCCGTGCTCAATGGGTTGAAGCCCCCGAGGGCCGCCACGTCGCAGCCGCGGGCACGATGTGAGGGTGGCGATGACGCGACTGATGGTCCCCACGCCGCGGGAATCGCGCCGTGTCGGAGTCGGGGCCGTTGGTTCGCCAGCATCGCAGCGGAGGAGGTTCGAAATGGCACGAACAGTGACCTTGAGCTTGCTCCTCGCCTTCGCGGCGGCGCCGGCGCTGGCCGAGACATTCACCGAGACCTTCGACGGCGGCAGCAACGTCGGCGGCTGGACCTTCGGCACCGGCAACGAGGTCATCGAGTCGAGCGGCGGCAACCCGGGTGCCTTTCTCCACGACTCGTTTGTCGACACCTTCGCGCCCCAGCCCCGCACCTCGCAGCTGTCGATCTTCACCGGCGACCTGCGGCAGCTGGGCGCGAGCCGGATCGGCATCGACCTGATCACCTTCTCGGTCGACTTCAGCGCCGAGGGGCGGCCGCTGACCCTGATGCTGGTCTCGGACCAGGGCACGCCCTCCAACTTCGACGACGACTGGGCCGCCTACCTCATGGGCCCGACCAACGTGCCGCTGCCTGGCGAGGGCTGGATTGCCTACTCCTTCGACGTGCCGTCCCAGGAGACGTCGCTGCCGGCCGGCTGGGCCACGCTGCCCTTCGGGCCCTCGAGCCCGCCCGAGCCGGACTGGAACCAGGTGATCACCAACGTGGCCGAGGTGCGCTTCTTCTACGGCGACCCGACGATGTTCTTCATCTTCCAGGGCTGGAACCTCGGCCTCGACAACCCGACCATCTCCTACGGGCTGTTCGACGACGGCTTCGAGTCCGGCGAC
>PQAJ01000263.1:4778-5681 GCA_003105185.1 Holophagae bacterium | reverse complement strand
CGGCCACAGGCCGCGAGCAAGCCCACCCTACAACCATCCGGTGACAGGGCCGGCAGTCTGGCACTTTCGGAGGTACCGGGCGGGGATCCGGCTTCCGGCTTCGAGTCCGGCTCCGCTGTGACAAGCCGCCGTGACA
This sequence comes from Holophagae bacterium, assembly GCA_003105185.1. GTDB lineage: Bacteria > Acidobacteriota > Thermoanaerobaculia > Thermoanaerobaculales > Sulfomarinibacteraceae > FEB-10. The sequence goes on along the minus strand of PQAJ01000263.1, from coordinate 5,545 downwards.
AAGGGGGAAGAGGGCGAGTCAGGGGCCCTCGGGTGAGAGAAGGGGGTTCGTGATCTGATCGGCCCTGCCGCAATGCAGGCCCGTTGGGGATTGCCGGTGGCACAGATCCTTCCATTCCCACTTCCTCGCGCGGGGCGGCGCACGGCGAACCCCTGCGCCCCGGGATATAATCGCGACCGAATGGCCACCAGAATCGAGAGGGCCCCTGAGGTTGGGACCCGGTTTTGGGTCGACGACTGGCTCGTCGAGCCGAGCCTGAACCGGATCTCGCGCGGCAGCGCCGCGGTTCAAGTCGAGCGCAAGGCGATGGACGTCCTCGTCTACCTCGCCAAGCGAGCCGGCGCGGTGGTCGACAAGCGCGAGCTCCAGGACGCCATCTGGCAGACCGAGTTCGTCTCTTACAACACGGTCTCGGGGCGCATCTCCGAGCTGCGCGACGCCTTCGAGGATGACGCGAGAGACCCCCGCTGCATCGAGACCATCCCCAAGCGCGGCTACCGGCTGATCGCCGCGGTCAGGTTCGACGCGGGGGCCGAGCCTCGCTCGGGCGTGCTCGACGAGGAGCGGGAGGAGCGACCCGACGAGCGGCCGCCGTACCCGGGGCTTGCGCCGTTCAGCGAGTCCGACGCCGAGGATTTCTTCGGCCGCGAGGTCGAGATCGCGGCGCTCTGGCGCAAGATCACGAGCCGGCGGCTGCTGGCGGTGATCGGCGCCTCGGGTGCGGGCAAGAGCTCGCTGGTGCGGGCCGGGGTGGTGGCGAGGGCGCC
>PQAJ01000263.1:0-4626 GCA_003105185.1 Holophagae bacterium | reverse complement strand
CGAGGAGCTGTTCACGCTCAACGCGGAGCCGGTGCGGGAGCGGTTTGCGGAGCTGCTGCGGCGGCTGGTGGACGCGGCCGGGATCCACGTGGTGCTGGTGCTGCGGGACGACTTTCTGCTCGACTGCCACCGTCACCCTCAGCTCGAGCCGATCTTCAGCGATCTGACTCCGGTGGGTCCGCCGGCCGGCAGTGAGCTCAGGCGGGCGGTGACCGAGCCGGCGGCGCGGCGGCTGTACGGGTTCGAGAGCGGCTCGATGGTCGACGAGATGGTGGGGGAGGTGGAGGCGGAGCGGGGGGCCTTGCCGCTGCTGGCGTTCGCGGTGTCGCGGCTGTGGGAGCTGCGGGACCGGGAGCGGCGGCTCCTCACACGCGAGGCGTACGAGCGGATCGGCGGGGTTGTCGGAGCGCTCGCACAGCACGCGGAGGCGACGCTCGAGAAGGTGGGGCGCGAGCGGCTCCCGATCGTGCGCGAGCTGTTCCGCAACCTGGTGACGGCGCAGGGGACGCGGGCGGTGCGCGACGTGGACGAGCTGCTTTCGGTGTTTGCAGATTCGCAGCGCGAATGCGCTCGGGAGGTGCTGCGGGCGCTCATCGACGCGCGGCTGCTGACCTCGTTCGAGGACGGGGCTTCCGAACAGGCTTCCGCCGGTGCGCGTCACCGGGTGGAGATCGTGCACGAGTCCCTGCTGCGAGCGTGGCCGCGGCTCGTGCGCTGGCAGACCCAGGACGCAGACGCCGCCCAGCTCCGTGACCAGCTTCGCCAGGCGGCGAGGACCTGGGACGAGCACGAGCGCACCGACGACATGCTGTGGGCCGGCTCGGCCTTTCGCGAGTACGCGCTGTGGCGGGAGCGCTATCCCGGCAGGCTGTCTGAGCTGGAGGAGGCCTTCGCCGCAGCGATGACCTCACTGGCGACTCGGCGTCGCCGGCGGCGGCGCGTGGTTCTTATCTCCGGTTTTGCCGTGTTGCTCGCAGTTCTCGCCGTGGTCGGGACACTGTGGCGCAGAAGTGTGCAGGAAACCCGGCGCGCCGAGGCGGCGAAGCTGCTCGCCCTCGCCCAGGCGCGGCTGGTCGACGACCCGACCGAGGCGCTGGTCCTGACGACCGCGAGCCTGGAGGTCGCCGACACCCGGGAGGCACGCGAGTTCGTGATGCGGGCGCTGTGGACCGCGCCACCGGCGCTCGAGCTTCAAATGGATGAAAAGCAGGAGTTCGTGGTCCCGAGCTTCAGCCCGACCGGTCACCATGTCGCCTTAGGCGGCTACGGGCCCGAGGTGAAGGTGTGGTCCGAGGACGGCCAAGGACCGACCCGGCTCGGCGGGCAAACCATCGGCACGTCCGGTACGAACACGGCGATCTGGGCTGCGGACGACCTGCTGGTCACTGGTCGGAAGATCGAAGTCGGCGGGCCGGGGTTCGACGACCACGCTCAAGTGTGGTCGATCCCCGACGGGAAGCTCATGCGGAGAGTCGACTTCGGCTCGTCCGGGTACTGGACGGTGGGGCCCCGTCGTCTCTACACAATGCTCGAGCAGGGGGAAGGGCCGGATACCGGGTTCCTGCTCAGGTCGTGGCGGCTGCCGGATGACTCGGAGGAGCTCGTCGACAGCCTGTCGGCCGAGGAGCGAGCCGGCGTGTCGGATCTCGTCGCCGCACCGGACGGCTCGGGATGGGTGGTCGCGAGGGGCAGTGCGGTGTACCTCCACCCGCTCGCCGGGAAGGGGCCCGAGCGGTTGCTCGAGGTGCTCGAGGGGCGCGCGTCGCTGGCGTCCTTCTGGGGCAGCGGCGTCCTCGCTTTCGACGAGGCAGGGAGTGCCCGGCTGTGGTCGTTCGGCGATGGCGAGCCCAGCCGGGTCTGGGCGATCCGGCGTCCCGCCGGCGCCCCGGCTGTCCACGCGGACTCGGACGGACGCCGGGTCGCGGGCCTCGGCCCGAACCAGCAGTCCGTGCAGGTGTGGGAGATCGATGGGCTGCCGGGGGCGAGGCCCCTCGAGCTGCGACGAATCGGCTCGTGGTACGACCCGGACCTTGCCTTCCACCCGGGGGGCGCCTGGTGCGTCGCCACCACCCACCAGCACCAGCGCCTCACCTTCTGGCCGCTCGCGCGGCCGTACCCCAGCGTCGTCCAAGGCTACAGGTTCCCACGCTACCGTCGGGCGCTCACATTCAGCCGGGACAGCCGCTGGCTGGCGACCGGGTGGGAGGACGGGGGCGTCCGCCTGGTGCCGGTGGGAGGCGGGGACCCAAACGCCGTGCGGGAGTTTCGCCTGCCGGAGTCGCCCGGTTTTTGTGCCGACATCCGCTTCGATCCCTCGGGACGCTATCTTCTCGTCGCATCCGCTGGTGCAACCTGGCTCGCGCCGCTCGACGGTGAGCCATGCCGTGTGGTTGTTCCCGACGTCGACGACGAGCAACGAGAGGAGGGGGCCATCTCGCCCAGCGGTGCGCGAGTCGCGAGCGCCTCCTTTCATGGCCCGGGCGCGGCGGAGCTGTACCTCGTCGACGTCGCCACCGGAGCTCTGCAGACGTTTGCACTACCCCGTCCCGAGAGCCCGACGGGCTGGGCGGAAGGCGTCGTGAGCCTCGAGTTCCTCGATGAGCAGACCCTGCTCACCGCGGGCTGGGGCGGCCTTCGCAAATGGGACCTCACCACCGGAACGCAGCAGCTGGTGATGGCATCGGAAGCATTCTTGAAGATGCGGGCGAGCCGTGCCGCCGGCATTGCGGTCGCATGGGGGATTTGGCCCCCGGACGCACCCAAGGGTCTCGAGCTCCTCGACCTCACCACCGGGATAAGCCGGCCGCTCGAGGGATTCGGCGACGACATCGAAACGGCCGACCTCGACCCCTCGGGAAGCGTCCTCGCGACCGGTGACAGGGACGGGAGCATCCGGGTCGGCCGCCTTGACGGCGGCGAGACGCACCTGCTCTTGGGCCACACCGGGAACGTGACCAGGGTGGTCGTCTCTCCCGACCTGAACTGGGTGGCTTCGGCCGGCGAGGACAACACCCTCCGGCTGTGGCCGATGCCGGACCTGTCGAAGCCGCCGCTGCACACCCTGCCCCACGGCGAGCTGCTCGCAAAGCTCCAATCCCTGACCAACCTCCGCGCGGTGCGCGATCCCGAGTCCTCTACCGGCTGGACGATCGAGCTCGGCCCCTTCCCCGGCTGGCGCGACATCCCGGAGTGGAACCCGTGAGCGACCCGGCCGTGCCGTCCGGATCACCCCATCAGACCAGGGTGCTGAGGAAGGTCAGTGCCGGGCAGGCGCGGACCCCTTCCGGCGAGAGGAAGTCCTTCCGGCCGGTTGCCGAAACCTGCCACGCCGGGCAGTCCGGGAAGCGCAGCTTGAGGTAGCGCAGGCTGCGATCGGGCTTGGCGTCCGAGAGCTTGCTCTCCACCATGAGAACCGGCGTCTGCCGGTCGACGACCACGAAGTCGACCTCTCGGCCCTCGGAGTCGCGGAAGTAGCGCAGCTCGAGGTCGAGCCCCTCGGTATCCTGCCGGTAGTGCACCCACTTGAGGAGGTGCGAGGCGACGAGGTTCTCGAAACGGGCCGCCGGGTCGGGCACGAGGCTCCAGTCGAAGTGATAGTGCTTGCGAGCCTTCTTGACCGCCCGGATTCCCGGGGCGCCGAAAGGCGGCAGCCGAAAAACCGCGTACAGCCGCTCGAGAATGCGAGCCCAGCTCTCGACCGTCTTGTGGCTGAGCTGGAGGTCCTCGCGCAGGGCGTTGATCGACAGCGGCGAGCCCACCAGCTCGGGCAGCCGCAGCACGAGCAGCTCGAGGTTGCCGAGGTCCTGCACCCGCTCGAGGCTGGCGAGCTCCTCCCTGATGAGGAGGTTCCGGTACTCACGAGACCAGCGGCGGGCCTCGACTTCGGAGCCCCTGAAGAAGGGCTCGGGGAAGCCGCCGAGGGTGAGGAGCTGCTCGAGGTCCTCCGGCGATCCGAGGCCCAGTTCGGCAGCCGACAACGGGTGGAGCCGAAGCATGTGGTAGCGCCCCTGGAGGGAGTCCCCGGAGTAGCGGTAGAGGTCGAGGCGCGCGCTGCCGGTGACGAGGATCTGCTGACCGGCGACGCGGCCGTCGTAGAGGCCCTTGAGGTAGTTGCGCCAGGAACGGTACTTGTGGATCTCGTCGAAGACCCAGAGCGGGTTGGCGGGCAACTCCCGTTTGAGGATCCGCTCTCGGTCTTCCGCGACATCCCAATTGAGGTAGCCGCTGCTGGCGCCCGGCACACTCAGCGCAAGGGTGGTCTTGCCGACTTGGCGCGGGCCGGCGACGAAGACCATCTTGTGCTCGAGATCGCTTTCGACCTGGGGCTGCAGGTACCTCTCCTGGGCCATGGGGGTGATCTCCTGGCTAAAATATACCACACGCAAAAAAGAACACGGAAGTTTTTGACTGATGTTGAATCTTGGAGAGAATGCTCCGCAGCCGAGGGCGATGCTCTCGGACCGTATCTTACCGACTCGCGGAAATGCGCGACCCCGCCTCCCACACCGGCTGGGGAATCGACATCGGCCCCTTCCCCGGCTGGCGCGAGATCCCCGTCTGGTAAACGCGGTCCAGCCGCTGTGGCTTGAACCAGTTGAGCCTAGAGATCCTCCCTGTCGTGGGCTG
>PQAJ01000262.1 GCA_003105185.1 Holophagae bacterium | reverse complement strand
GACGATGATCCTCGCGCACGTCTACGACTACGCCTTCGACCCCGGGACGAACGTGGTGGACGTTCTGGTCCACCGCCTGCGCGAGAAGATCGACAGGGACTTCGAGCCCAAGCTGCTGCAGACGGCGCGCGGCATGGGTTACGTCCTCCGGGCACCCTGATCTACTACTCACCGGATTCGTCGCTTGGCGCGACGAATCCATGGCCAATGTAGTCGGGAGTCGGGAGTCGAGAGCCAAGAGTTGAGCGGGCCGACTACCGCAGGGCGGGCGAAGTGGTCATGCGACCTTGAGGAGATCCTTGATGTTCGCGCGCCGGGTTGCCTGGAGAGCGGCGGTCAGGAGCAGGCCCCTGGAGGTCAGGCGGTAGCGGTGGGTCTTGGGGATCTTCTTGATGACGCCGTGCGCGCGAAGGAGCCTGAGCTGGCGGCTCATCTTGGCCGACAGGCGGCGTCGGTCGCGGAGCGTGTGGTTGGCAAGCGAGCGATGGATCAGGCTTCGGAGGTCGCGATTGCGGAAGCCGGCCGGTGCGAACTCCCCACGGGAGATGGCGTCGAGGGGCGCGAGGTCGGCTGGATCGTGGAGGCGCAGGGCGCGGAAGCGGCGGCCGTCCTCGACGACGGGGCGACAGACGGCATCGAAGAACTTCGCGCAGGGGGTCTTGTCATCGACCGCGGAGAGGGTCTCCAGGTAGGCCTCGTTGGACCGCTGGGACAGCTGCGCACGACGGTGCAGATCGGCGACTCCCTTTCGGAGGGGGCGCCACTCGAGCTTGCCGTTGGGCTGGTCGTGGGCGGGCCGGAAGACCTTGAAGTCCGTGGTTCGCGCGATTGTGGTCTCGACACGCAGGACGCTGCCAGCCTTGTCGTACATCTTGATGGAGTTACCACGCACCCAGTGCTTGACCCGGACGCCCTCGGGACGGTTCTTGAAGCTGGTGACGATCTCGCCCGTGAAGTTGCCGTGGACCTTGCCGCCGAGGAAGCGCATGACGTCGGGGCTTTTGAAGTGGTCCAAGGCGTGACGCCAGAGGGCGGGACAGATGCCGGCCAGGGTCTGCGGGTCCTTGAACAGGATGTCGGTCGCCCACTCGGTCTGATAGCCCGACCAGTAGTAGTCCATCGGCTGGGCGGCGAAGATCTCCGCGTGCAGCGGATTGGCACGCCGAGCGACGGCGTCGAGAACAGCGGGCCAGTCGGTCTGCAGTTGCTCGTCCATGAGACGCTGAGCCAGCTCCACGTTGCCGAGCCAGGTGAAGCAGTTGTCGGCGCGCTTGAATTCCGACCGGCGGCGCTCGAGTTGGCGCGCGAGCCACTCGCGGCCGTTGAGGCAGACCTGGATGTTGAACGGAAACCAGGTCTGCAGCCGTACGCTCATGAAGCCGAACAGCGGATGCACGAAGTACCTGTACAGGTGCAGGCACTTCTTCGGGCGCAGCCGCAGCCCGCGCTCCTTGCGGTCGGCAGAGCGGTGGTACTCGAAGCTCATGCACGGCTCCACTGCCGTCAGCACGCAGATCAAGCCGCGATCGATGGGCTGCTCGGCCAGCACCCGCTCGGCGATCTTCTCCTTGTCCCACTCGCTCGACTCCAGGTACCGGACGGGCCGGCCCATCCTTTCCGCCTCTTCGTAGGCGGCCTGCTTGACACGCTCACTCGTGCGGGTCACGAAGTCCTTGAAGTCGAGCAGCCGGACGCCGGCTCGCTCCAGGAAGAAGAACATCCCGCCGTCGCGAAACAAGGGCAGGAGGGAGCCCCGGAAGACGAGACGGTCGAAGCCGGAGAGAACTCCCGTGACGAGCGAACGATAGCGTGCTATGAACTTCTCCAACGGCGTCCTCCTCGGGGGGCAGGTTGGTGTAGCGACTACCTTCCTACCCGAAGAGCGACGCCGTTGTCGCGAGGGAGGCATGCAGCGGTTCACGGAGCTGAAGGTCTGGCAGCGCGCACACGCCCTGGTGCTGGAGGTCTACCGGATCAGCGCGAGCTTCCCGCAGGAGGAGCGGTTCGGGGTGACCTCCCAGTTACGCCGGGCCATCACCTCGGTCCCCACGAACATCGCCGAGGGCTCACGTCGGCAGGGTCAGCAGGAGTACTCGCGCTTCCTCAACGTCGCCCAAAGCTCCGCCGCCGAGACCGAATACCTGCTGATCCTCTGCCGCGACCTTGGCTATCTCTCGCCGGCCGCCTTCGATCGGCTCACCGCCGACCTGGACGAGGTGGCCCGCATGCTCCATGGCCTGCGGTCGAAGGTGGACAGGGCGTGATCGGCGAGCGCGGAGCGCGAGCGGGAGGCTCTCGACTCTTGACTCTCAACTCTCGACAGCGCGGCTCCGCCGCTGTCCATCCTTTGGTTGCGGCGGAGCCGCGCTAAGAACCTGACGCAAAGCCGGATCAACGTCCATCGTCCCGAGACGGTCGAGCAGCACGTTGCGCTGGACGAGACCATGGCGGATCGCGGCCCGGTTGAACGCGCGGTCCTTCTCGCGGGAAGCGACGTACTTCGAGAGCACGAGGTCGTGGGCCTCGAGGCAGAGGCCCACGACGCGGCCCCCGCTGGCCGTGGCAACCGGGAGGGAGATCAGGCGGTCCCCCCAGCCGGCAGGAAGCGTGGGAAGGTCGTGCTGGACGGGATCGGCGTAGTACCCGAACGTGTCCTGGAACCGCGACATCTCCCCGATGACATCCAGCATCTCGAAGCGCTCAGGGTGATTCCGGGGGTAGACGTCCGCTTCGATCGAGCCCAGCAGCTCGAGCGGTGCGCTCGGGTACTGCCCGAGTATGGAGGTGCTCCCGATCACCACGATCTCCGCGTCGCCCGTGATCTCGGCGGCGGCACGAATGACGTGCTCGAGCTGCTCGCGGGTCACCGCGCCAGCGCGAAGCGCCCTTCGGCCTCGAGCCGAAGCTTGACCTCGCGCCATATGCGGTCGCGGGTCTGCATGTCGACGATCCCGGCGAACGGCGAGACGTGTCGCAGGTCCGTGGCCACCTCTCCCGGGTCGAGAAGGACTGCGATGAGCGCCTCGAGCGGTCCGTCCAGCAGCTCGGCCCACGCCCTCGCATACCTGGGGTTCATGGTGGCCGACCGCACCCACTCCGCGACCCGTCCCCGTGGCCTCTCGAGCAGGCCGGGATCGGCGCGGATCCGCTCGGCGATGAGCGCATGGATCGCCAGGCTACGCCGGTCGTGAAGCTCGTGGGGCGACATCGTAGGTGTCATCTTACCGCGCGACACCGCCCCCGTCACCGACGACCGCATTTCGGCCCCGGCGCGGTCTGGGCCTGGCGAGCGGCGGCTTCTCCTCGCCGTCGTGGGCGTGGTAGGCTCGCACCCATCCGAGAAAAGGGAGGAAGCCCGATGGTCGGAGTCTGCGCGGCGCTCGTCGCCTGTGTCGTCCTCGCCGGTCCGTCCTTCGCCGAGCAGCCGCTCATGTGCTTCGGCAACGAGCCCAGCTGGAGGGTCGACCTCACGACCCCCGGTGTGGCGAAGGCCGAGGTGCTGGGCGAGGAGGCGAAGACCTACCGCGGCGGGGCGACGCGCAACGAGGTGCTGAAGGAGACGCTCTGGCGCGGGTCGCCCGACGCCGGCCGCGACCTCGTGGTCTTCCTGAGCGACAAGCCCTGCAGCGACCAGATGTCGGACGTCGTGCACCCGGTCACGGCGCGCGTCTCGTTCCCCGACCTGCGCTTCTTCGCGGGCTGCTGCCGGGTCGTCGGGGGGGGAGGCGGCGGGGCCGCGGCGGGCGCTTCGGCCCTCCAGGCCAACGCCTGGCGCCTCCAGAGCCTCCCCGGCAGGGACGCGAAGGCCCTCGGCGCCGCGCGCCCGCCGCTGACCGTGCGGTTCGAGGCGGGCCGCGTGTCCGGCTTCTCGGGCTGCAACCGGCTCGTGGGCTCGTACTCCGTCGAGGGCGACGTCGTGACGCTCTCGCAGCTGGCGGGGACGATGATGGCGTGCCCCGAGCCGGCGATGGCGCTCGAGAGCGCGTTCCGCGCGGCGCTCGGCGGCCCGCT
>PQAJ01000261.1 GCA_003105185.1 Holophagae bacterium | reverse complement strand
ACACCCAGTTGGCGCGCGAGCCTGCGGTCGGCGGAGGTGACCACCGTGACGTGGGGGCGGAGCGCCCAGCGCGGTCGGTCAACCCCGGCGACGGTGCGGGCATCCGCCGTCTGTACGTGGTAGGCGAGCTCGGCAGCGCCGAGAACCGCGACCGAGGAGCCGAGAGCGGCGTCCTGCACCATCGGCCGCAGCCAGGCGTTGGGGAGGAACCGCTCCGGGTGTTCCGAGAGCTCCCGGAGGACCGCCGGGGGGCACCCTTTGCGCTGCGTGGGTACCGACTCGCGCCGCTCGCCCTGCCGACGGAACACCGGGAGCTTGTGCGAGGCGATCCGCAACGGGACCGGCCAGCCGCGGGTGCGAAACCGCTGCGCGCCCGACTCGAGCGCCTCCCAGCAGGTCGGCAGCCGAGATAGGACCGCTTCCACGACCGCGGCGCCGGCCCGCGCGAGCTCGGGCTCCAGGGCGTCCACCAGGATGATGCCGCTCCCCGCGAGCAGGCGAGCCAGGAACGCGGCCGTGGCTTCGCCGAGCGTAGCGCCGGGCACGTAGGACGAGGCCGCCAGGTCGATTGCTGCGCCGGCGTGCTCGCCCGACAGCCGCGACCGCAGCTGCTCGAGGAACGACGCACACGCCGAGCTCAGGGGCGCGGCCCCGCCCAGGGCCGCTCCGCGCGCCCACCCCGGCTCGCGCACCTCGAGGACATCCTCCCCAGCGGCGACCCGGCCCCAGCCCATCTCGGGGAGGTCGTCATCGCCGTTCGCGAGCCACAGGAAGCCGACCGCCTCACGTCCGGTCGACCGCAGCCTTCGCACCTCGGCTGCGACCGCCGCGCTCTTGACCAGGGTGAGCAAGGGGCCACCAAGGAGCCCGGGTTGCTGCCCGGTCACCACGACGTCGGCACCCGCGAGCCAGCGGGAGAGCTCGCCGTCAACCGGGTTCCCCCAGGCGCGGTTCGCCCCGGCGAGCGCCTCCGCCAGTGCCGGCGAGCGCGCCGCCCCGCCGGCCGAGACAGGGGGAAGCTCGACCTCTCCCCTCGCTGCCGCGGCGGCGGCCGGGTGCACCGGCGCCCAGCTCTCGAGGGGCGCCACGATTGCGCCCGCGACTCCGGTTCCTGCCATCGCCGGAGAGTAGCGCGCGCCCAGGGGAGATGTCACCCGCCGGCACACACGCGGCAGCGCTCGAGTGCCACGAGGCACCACGGGCGGTTGTGAGTCATGTCACAAGCGATGAACTTGCACAAACTCCACAATCTGATAACCTTTTCATTTGCATGGTCACGAGGTCCGGATTGACGCCCGTTCGAGATGGGCGGCCGGGGGCACCTTCGGCGTCCCGCCCGTCGGGAGCGCTCACGTGAAGGTCCTGCTCTCCTCGGTGTTCGGTCCGTACGGCGTGGACGACGAGTACGGCCAGGCCAGCTGCCGGATGGAGCTGTTCCACAACCAGGTGACCCGCGAGCAGGGGGTCTTCTCGATCCGCATGTTTCACCCCACGTTCGGGCTCCACTTCCTCGCCGCGAACATCTCCGCCGCCACCACCGTGCTCGACTTCCCGAGCGAAGCACGATTCGTCGAGGAGCTGCGCAACGACTACGACGTCGTCGGCATCTCGTTCATCGTCCCCAACTTCGAGAGGGCGAAACGGATGGCCAAACTGGTCCGGCGCCACGCCCCGCGCGCCAAGATCGTGCTGGGCGGCCACGGGACGCCGCTGCCCGAGGTGGACGAGATCCCCAACGACGGCGTGTGCAGGGGCGAGGGCGTCCGGTGGCTCCGCTCGTTCCTCGGTGAGGACCCCGAGCGGCCGATCACGCACCCGATCCTGAGCGACTCCTTCGGGGGACGGATCCTGGGTGTGCCGGTGGTCGACCACTCCGGCCACCTCACGCCGGGGCTGGGCTGTCCCAACGCCTGCTTCTTCTGCCTGACGAGCAGCTTCTTCGACCACAAGTACATCCCATACCTCACGACCGGCCGGGAGATGTTCGACGTCTGCGAGGCGGTCGAGCGCACCCTCGGCTACCGGAAGTTCTACGTGATGGACGAGAATTTTCTCGCCCACCCCGAGCGTGCCTACGAGCTCGCCGATCTCATTGCGAGAAACGGCAAGAACTACCGTTTCAGCCTCTTCTCCTCGGCCGAGAACATCAAGAAGGTCGGGGTCGACTTCCTCGTTCGGCTCGGGGTCATCAGCGTCTGGCTCGGCGTGGAGTCGAACCTGAAGACGTTCCCCAAGAACCGGGGAGTCGACTTCGCGAGCCTCGTTCGCGAGCTCCGCGACCACGGGATTCTCGTCCTCACCTCGGCGATCCTTTTCCTCGAGGAGCACGATCGCGCGAACATCTGGGAAGACATCCGCGAGACGGTCGCCCTCGAACCCGACCTGATCCAGTTCATGCAGCTGGGACCCGCCCCGAACACCCCCGTCTATCGGCGGTTCAGGGCCTCGGGGCGGCTGATCGAGGACGTGCCCTACGCCGAGTGGCACGGCCAGGGCCAGATTTGGTTCCGCCACCCCCACTTCTCCCGCGAGGAGTCGGGGCGCATCCTCACCGACGCCTTTCGCTACGACTACGACACGCTCGGACCCTCCCTTGTGCGCATGGCCGAAACGGTCGTCCGGGGCTTCCAGAACATCAACGGCTCCAGAGACCCCCTCATCGTGCGGCGCCGCGAGTCGCTGCGCCGGCGAGCGGAAAAGTTCCGCCCGTTCCTGGCGGCGGCTCGCCACCACGCCCACAACGACAACGCCCGTGCCCTGATCGAGAGGGTCAGAGCGACCTACGACGAGGCGTTTGGTCCCATGAGCCTCAAGCAGCGGGCGCAGGGGCAGGTTGTGCGTGCGTACGCGGCTCAGGAGGCGCGCCGTGTCGCGGCCGGGCGGAACAACTACCAGCCCCCAACGATCGTCACAAGGTACCGGACCTGAGGCGCGGCCCGCGACCTGACGTGCGGGCTCAGCGCCTGGCGGCGACCGTGATCCGGGTGACCGCGGCTTCCAGGTGGGCGCGCTGGTGCTCGAACTCCTCGCCCGCGGCGCTACGAAGGGCGGCCTCGGCGGCGCGCTTTTCCTCCCTCGCCGCCTCCACGTCGATCTCGGCCGGCAACTCCGCCACGTCCGGTAGCACCGTCACGACGTCCGCCGCGACCTCTGCGAAGCCGTACTGGATCGCGAGGTAGTGCTCCCGCGTGGCCGTCCTGTATGAGAGCTCACCGATGCCGAGCGTGACGAGCAGCGGGGCGTGGCCCGGGAGGATGCCGAGAGTGCCGAGCGCTCCCGGCAGCGTGACCTCGTCGGCCTCGGCCTCCACGACCACCCGCACCGGCGTGACGACCTTGAGGTGGAGGCGGTCCGCGCTCACGCGGCGCCCTCCGACTTGAGGCGCTCCGCCTTCTCAAGCGCCTCGTCGATGCCGCCCACGAGGTAGAACGCCTGCTCCGGAAGCTGGTCGAGCTCTCCCTCCACGATCATCCTGAAGCCGCGGATCGTCTCACCGATCTTGACGTACCGTCCCTTCAGGCCGGTGAACTGCTCCGCGACGTGGAACGGCTGGGACAGGAACTTCTGGACCTTGCGGGCGCGGGCCACCGTGACCTTGTCGTCCTCGGACAGCTCATCGATGCCGAGGATCGCGATGATGTCCTGGAGATCCTTGTACTTCTGCAGGATGCGCTGGACCTCGCGGGCGACCCGGTAGTGCTCCTCGCCGACGATTTTCGGGTCGAGGATGCGCGACGTGGAGGCGAGCGGGTCCACGGCCGGGTAGATGCCCATGTCCACGATCTGCCGCGAGAGCACGGTCGTCGCGTCGAGGTGGGCGAACGTCGTCGCCGGCGCCGGGTCGGTGAGGTCGTCGGCCGGCACGTAGATCGCCTGCACCGACGTGATCGATCCGCGCTTCGTGGAGGTGATGCGCTCCTGCAGCTCGCCCATCTCGGTGGCCAGGTTCGGCTGGTAGCCGACGGCGGACGGCATGCGGCCGAGCAGCGCCGAGACCTCCGAGCCGGCCTGCGTGAAACGGAAGATGTTGTCGATGAAGAGCAGGACGTCCTGCTCTTCCACGTCGCGGAAGTACTCGGCCACGGTGAGGCCGGAGAGGGCCACCCGCAGACGCGCGCCGGGCGGCTCGGTCATCTGACCGTAGATGAGGGCCGCCTTCGACTTCGTCCAGTCGTCCGGGTCGATCACACCGGACTCCTGCATCTCGAGCCAGAGGTCGTTCCCCTCGCGGGTGCGCTCGCCGACGCCGGAGAACACCGAGTAGCCGCCGTGCTGCAGGGCCACGTTGTTGATCAGCTCCATGATGATGACCGTCTTGCCGACGCCGGCCCCGCCGAACAGGCCGGTCTTGCCGCCCTTGGTGTACGGCTCCAGCAGGTCGACCACCTTGATCCCCGTCTCGAACATCTCGACCGTCGTGGACTGCTGCTCGAACGACGGCGGCTCGCGGTGGATCGGCCAGCGCTCCTTCGTCTCGCAGGGGCCCTTCTCGTCCACCGGTCGGCCGATAACCGAGAGAATCCGTCCCAGCGTCTCGCGCCCCACCGGCACGGTGATCGAGCCCCCGGTGTCGAACGCCTTCATCCCGCGGACCATGCCGTCGGTAGGCTCCATCGAGATGCACCGCACCCGGTTCTCCCCCAGGTGCTGCGCCACTTCCAGCACCACCTCGAGGTCGCCCGCCTCGCTCCTGTCGCGCACTTCGACAGCGTTGTAGATCGCGGGCAGATGCCCCTCCGGGAACTCCACATCCACCGCCGGCCCGATGACCTGTACGACGCGCCCTTCCACCTGATGTGAACTGGTTGCCATTCCCGACTCCTACCTCTCCGCCAGCGCCTGGGCGCCGGAGACGATCTCGATGAGTTCCCTGGTGATTCCCGCCTGGCGCGTCCTGTTATAGGTCAGCGTCAATTGGTCGATCATGTCCGCCGCGTTCTTGGAGGCCGCATCCATGGCGGTCATGCGCGACGCCTGCTCGGCGGCCTGCGAGTCGAGCAACGTCCGCAGCACCTGGAATTGCACGTGACGCGGAAGGATGTGTCCGAGAAGCGCCTGCGGGCTCGGCTCGAAGATGTAAGCCCCGGGACGCTCGCCCCCCGCGATCTTTGCGCGCTCGATGGGCAGCAGCCGCTCGAGCGTCATCTCCTGCCTCATGATCGAGCGGAAGTGGTTGTAAAGAATGTAGATTGCGTCGGTCTCCCCGGCCGCGAAGCGCGCCGCAAGGGAGCGCGCCAGCGCGAACGCCGCGTCGGGGGTCAACGCGTTCATCAACTCGGGGTAGGTGGCGTGCGTCGCGTAGGTGCGGCGCCGGAAGAACTCGATCGCGCGCCGACCGACCAGCACCAGCTCGACCTTCTCCCAGCGCCCCCCCTCCAGCAGCGCCGTCGCCTCCCGGAGGACGTTGGCGTTGAACGCCCCGCACAGTCCCTTGTCTGCGGTCACCACCACAAGGGTGACCGCGTGCTCGGGCCGCTCCACCAGGAGCTCGTGGTGATGCGAGGCGACTCGCGAGGCGAGGGAGCGCAGCACTGCTTCCAGGGCGGCCGCGTACGGTCGCGCCTCCATGATCCGCGTCTGGGCCCGGCGCAGCTTCGCCGCGGCGACCATCTTCATCGCCTTGGTGATCTGCTCGGTCGAGCGCACCGAGCGGATGCGGCGCCGCAGGTCCTGCTTGCTAGGCAACCGCGGCTCCCGGCTTCTCCCGCAGGAACCCCGCCAGCGCGGCCTCGCAGCCAGCCGCGAGCTCCTGCTCGACCGCCCCTTCGAGCTTTCCGGTCATCACGATGGCCTCCAGCATCGCTCCGTGATGCGCCCTCAGGTGCTCGTGGAGGAACGCCTCGAACGCGAGCACCTCCTCCACCTTCAGCCTGTCGAGAAAGCCATGCGTTCCCGCGAACACGGAGCCAATCTGCAACTCGACCGGCATCGGCTGGTACTGGCCCTGTTTGAGGATCTCGACCAGGCGCTCGCCGCGCGCCAATTGCCGTTGCGTGGCCTTGTCCAGGTCCGAGCCGAACTGGGCGAACGCCGCCAGCTCGCGGTACTGGGCGAGGTCCAGGCGCAGCGTGCCGGCCACCTTCTTCATCGCCTTGATCTGGGCGTTGCCGCCCACTCGCGAGACCGAGATCCCCACGTTGACCGCCGGACGCACGCCGGCGTAGAACAGGTCGGCCTCCAGGAAGATCTGCCCATCGGTGATCGA
>PQAJ01000260.1 GCA_003105185.1 Holophagae bacterium | reverse complement strand
CGAGGACCAGCTCGGCGAGGACGTGCTTGCCCCGGACGAGCTGGACCGACGGGTTGCGGTCCGGGTCCTCCTCGAGGTGCCAGTGCAGGTCGTCGTCGTCGTAGAGCACGCTGTCCGGCGTGCCCGCCCGCAGGATGCAGTTGGGATGGGTGAGGAGCCAGCTCCAGAACTCGTCGAACGGCATCGTGATGTTCTGCTCCACGGGATCCTCCCACTTCCGGCGCCGGCCGGCCGAGCCCGCGCGGCGGCGCCGGGTGACCAGCATACCGCGCCCAGTAGGAGATCAGGTGCCGCCGCGGCGGCCGTCCATCCGGCTGATCCGCTCCTGCGCGGCGCCGGCCCATTGGCTGCCCGGATAGTGGTTGAGGATGAACTGGAGGTGCTCACGCGCGTGCGGAACGTCCTGCTCGCCGAGCAGGAGCGCTTCGGCCATGTGAAACCGCAACGCGGGGTTGTCGGGATCGGACTCGATGGCTTTCTGGAGCACTTGGCGTGCGAAGTCGATGTTGCCGACACGGATGTACAGGATGGCAATTTTGTCGAGCACAAGTGACGAATAGGGGTCGAGGGAGAGGGCCCGCTGGAGCGCGTCGCGCGCCTCCTCCCAACGCCCGCTGTCGATGTAGACGGTGCCGAGCCTCATCCACGCCTCGAGGTTGCCATCGTCCAACTTCACCGCCCTGGTGAGAGTCTCGATCGCTGCGTCGAAGCTGCCTTCGAGTGCATAGGCACTGCCGAGTTCGGTCAGGGCTTCGACGCGGCTCGGCTCGAGGCGAACCGCCACCTCGAGGCACTCGCGGGCCTCACGAATCCGCCCCTCTCGAAGATGGATGACGCCCATCACGAAGTGCGGTGCCGCATCAGACGGATTGACCTCCACCGCTCGCTTGAACTCGACGAGAGCCCGGTCGCGGTCGCCGAGGCCCAGAAACGCGCGTCCGAGCAGGGCCTCGAGGCTCGGGTTGTTGGGATCCATCTGGAGTGCGAACCGGATCGCCTCGGCGGCCTCGCCATTGCGCTTGAGGCGAACGTGCTCGGTTGCGAAGTTGATGTAGTCCAGGACCAGCGGATAGTCCATTGGATTTCGCATGCCGGCAAGCTCGGCGTCGGACGGGAACGGCGCCACTCGCACGTTCGCATTGCTGCCGCCGAGGTAGCCGAGAGCCTCCAGCTTCGCGCGGTCGTCAGCGTCGACCGTGGTGCCTGTCGATCGGCCGGGTTGCGCCGCGCTGTGGGTCGCGAACATCTCCTTGAGTTCGGCGTCGAGCCTGGCGGCGACTTCCGGACGGGACGAGATCACGTTGAAGGTTTCGGTCGGGTCGGCTTCCAGGTCATACAGTTCGGGTTTTGGCGCCAGGATGTACTTCCATTGCTGGGTTCGAAGCCCGCGTAGCGGCGCCCAGTTGAAGTGGTACCGGGGAAAGAGACACTCGAGCAGCGCTGGGAGAGGCTTGCCCGAGCTTGGGTCCTGAAGCGTCGGCAGGAGGCTCTCGCCCTGCATCTCGGGATGTACGGCGAGGCCGAGGAGATCAAGGATGGTCGGAGCGATGTCAATCAACCGCACCTGTGCCGGGGCGACCGCGCCGCGGGCGTAGCCCTCTTGCGGTACCCACACTAGGAGAGGGACCCGCATGGTCGGGTCGTAGATGTACGACGCGTGGGTGGGCTCCCCGTGATCGCCCAGCGACTCGCCGTGGTCGCCGACGACGACGATGATCGTTCGGTCGACGAGATCGTGTTCGCCGAGGTAGTCCATGAGCCTGCCGAAGCTCTCATCGACGAAGGCGATCTCGCCGTCGTAGCGAAACGGCAGCATGGTGTCGTAGGGCGGCGGCGGATCGTAGTTTTGGTGGGGGTCGAAGTAGTGCATCCAAAGGAAGAAGCGGTCGTCGGCGTGTTCATCCAGCCAGCGGAATGCCGCCGTGTTCACCCGATTGGCGCGCCGTTCCTCGAAACCGAAGGACAGCGGCGTGCGGGCCTCGATCTCAGATGGCGTCCAGTCCTGGCGGTAGTTGTCGTTGTAGGTCTGGAATCCCTGGTCGAGGTTGAACTGGGAGTCAAGCGGGAACGAGGCGATGACGGCCCCGGTCGCGAAGCCCTCCTGGGCCAGGATCTCGGCCAGCGTGGTCACGCCGTCGTCGAGGAAGAACCCGTCGTTGTCGTGGACCCCGTGCCAGACCGGGTAGGTTCCGGTCATGATCGACGCGTGCGATGGGAGGGTGATCGGGACGGGAGATATTGCGTTCTCGAAGCGCACGGCGCGTTCGGCGGCAAATCGATCGAGATTCGGGGTGACGGCGCCCTCGAAGCCGTAGCAGCCGAGGCGATCGGCTCGGGTCGTGTCGAGGGTCAAAACGAGGACGTTCATAGCCGGGGACGGGGCGCGGCTGCAGCCAGTCATCGCCGCGCCGATTACGGCCAAGGCAAGTGAGAGCAGGCGCCGTGCCGTCACAGGCCCTTCTCTGCAATTTCGGCGTGGATCGACTCGAGCAACTCACGTTTCGTGACGTCCTCGAGATCGCGACGGTTCCGCTCGACATAGAGGCTCCACACGTCAGTGCGGGCCTCCTCGAAGGTCCGGACCTGCGAAGGCCGAATCTCTTCGATCCGAACCAGCATGTATCCCGGGCGCTTGTACCGCAGCTGAGCTCGGTCGTACTCCTCGATCAGCAGAGGATCGCTGACCTCACCAGTCTTGAGCTTGACGACCCGGTTCTGGACCCGGGGGCCGAACCAGGTGCCGAACGCATCCAGGCGCACCCAGCCGAGATCGCCGCCCTCGGGGGCGCTGATATCGTCCGAGTGCTGTCGCGCCCCCTCTGCCATGTCGAGGCTGCCGGATCGGACGCGCTCGGCGATCCCCTCGAGGAGCTCATACGCGTCGTACGGCCTTGCGAACCGATTGAGCGCGGCAGTGACCACCCGGATGCGGTGGAGGGTTGGGGACTGCACGCGCAGGTAGTGCTCGTCGTAAAACGCCTGGAGCGCGCCCGAGGCCTCGAGTTTCTCGAGCCGCCGTTCGAGTTGGCGTTGCGCCGCGATCTCGATCTTTGCCGCGCGCTCGGCGCGGGAGATCTGACCGGCCACGTCCGGCCGCCGGTCGAAACCCTCCTTCAGGGCTTTCCAGGCGAACAGGCGCCCCATGACGGCAGTTCGGAGCCAGTCCTCAGGCGGCAGGCGGCGCAATTCGAGGAAGCCAGCCTGCCGCGCGTAGGCCGTGACATCCGCGACGCGGATCCGGTAGTCGTCGAGCTCGAAGACTGGGGTTGTGGGCTCGACGGTCTGGATCTGCGCGAGCAGCTCGGGACGGTAAAGCGCTCCGCTCTCCTTGAGCAGGGAATCGAACTGCTCGCCTTCGAGCCGCTTGCGGCCTTGATTCTCAAGGCGGCGGCGCAGCCGCTCGCGGGCCTCCTCGAACGACACAGTGGTCGGGGGGATCCGCTTGTCGAGCCGGAAGATGTGGAAGCCAACCGGTGTGGCCACCACCTCGCTGAGCTCACCCTCCTCCAGGTTCCAGACGATCTCTTCGACCTCGGGCTCGAGAACGCCCCGGTCGAGGCGGCCGATCAGACCGTGCTGGTGGGCGGTCTCGGAGTCCGAGCGCTCGCGGGCGAGGTCACCGAAGTTGGCGCCGCCGCGCAGAGTCGCCAGCAGCTCCTCCATCTCGGCCCGGGCGGCCGCCCGGGCCTCGGGAGCCGCGTCGCTCGGAACCCGGCGAAAGATGTGGCTGAGGCGGATCTGCTCGTCGTTGCCAAACTCGTCCACGTGCTCGTCGTAGTAGCGCCGTACGGCCTCATCGCTGAGGTCGAGCTGGTTGTCGATGGCTTCGGTGCGGTACGCCTCCGCGAGCGCCGTCAGGCGAGCCCGCCGGATCCGGGCGGCCCCTTCCGCACCGTCGAGCAGAGACTCGCCCTCTGCCGCGAGCGCGTCGGCGACGAGCAGGTTCTCGACCTGCTCGCGCCGCCACCCCTCGAGGGTCTGATCGGCGCCGGGTCGTCGCTTATCCTCCGGAAGCTCGAGGATGTAACGCTCGAGATCGGTTCGCGTGACGATGCCGACGTCGGATCGGGCAAGGATCTCGCCTGGTTTGTCGGCGCACCCTGCCAGCGCTAGAGCGGCGACTGCGAGGGGGACGCACCAGAGCGTTTCGACGCGCGGGGACCACGGCTGAGCAGGTGTGGGGTTGGCCACGATGACGGTGATCTCCAGTCGGAAGAACCAGGCACGCAAGTCGGCGGCGTGCTGCCGAACGGTGGCACTGCCGTGACAACGTGGGGGAGAGTATAACAGCGCGGGGAACGGTCCGCCGTTCCCCGCGCTGGATGTCGAAGTCCGGCTGTTCGGCTAGTCGATGGTGATCGACTGCAACTCGACCGGAACGCAGTTCTGGTCCTCGACGGTGACCCGGATCATCCAGTTGCCGCCGAACCCGAGCGAGGTCAGATAGGCGGGGCTATAGGTTCCGCCGGTGGTGTTGGTACGGATCCACATCCGGCCTGCCGGGTTGTTGGTGTCGCGGCCTACAAACCCGTTGTTGTAGAAGCCCGCAAAGAAGTTGGTGGTGTCGAAGATGACGGCAAGGCCGGGCGCGACAGCGCGCGTCGTCATGCCCTGGTTCGTCGGGCAACGACCGTTTTGCGGGATGTCTACGATGTCGACGAGCTGGCGTCCGGCCTGCGGCGAGGCGCCCGCCTGGAACAGCACCAGTGAGGCAGCGGTGTAGGTGTTCATCTTGCCGGTCACGCCGACGATCGACAGGCCGGCCTGGATGCACTGGGTGGGCACGTCGAAGTCGACCACGGCCGACCAGAAGCAAGTCGGCGCGCAGGTCAGGCCGAGGCCAGCCTCGCAGGTGTCGTCGTTGAACGACAGCACCGAGAGACCCTCTCCAGCTGCTGTGACACTCATCGGCCCCCGGGGAACCGGGGGCAACACGTCCGGCAGCGTGCCGCTGTACGGCTGGCCTCCGTTGAAGGACACAGGCTGGTGTGACGGCCGCGCGGCATACAGTCCTCCGGCAACCGCGAGCACTACAACGAGTGCGATCGTCACTATTCTTGCCGCACGATTCCGCATCATCAGATCCTCCTTTTCCCTCCTAATTTTCCGACAGCATCTGCAGACGCATGACTCTCTAATATAGAAGTCTACTCAGATTTTCACTATCGTCAACCAAGCTCCTCAAAAGGCCGAGCACGATGCGTGCCACGGAGGCGGCGGGTGAAAGTGAGGCGCCGCATTCCCGCGGCCCTTTGGGGCCTCATGTCACGCCATGTGAGGATCTGACCGCCGGAAAAACTCCCTGCAATAGAGCACCCGGTCCGAAGGTGGGTCGGGAGGTGGCGTAACGCGCCAGCGCTGGGGTCGACATTGGGCGGCGAGCGAGCAGTAACGGTCGGGCGGCTGGGTTGCGCGGGAGGGGGCGGGGAGCCATATTGAACGCAAGTCCGCCGAGAACGGGGGCAGGGCTCGAGGAGGGCCCCGACCGTGAGGCCGGGGCGAGGAGGCTTGCAGTGCACTCACGCTCGGGCGAAGAGTTCGACGCGATC
>PQAJ01000259.1 GCA_003105185.1 Holophagae bacterium | reverse complement strand
GCGGGCTCATCTTCCCGCACCACATCGAGACCCGCGCCAAGGACCGGCCCGAGGTCATCGAGGTCGAGATCGAGACGATCGAGCTCGACCCCGAGCTCGACGACGCGCTGTTCCGGCTACCCGAATAGCGCCGGCCCCCGCCCCGCGGTCACGCAGGCTTCCGCAGGGTCGATGGCGAGCCCGGCGGCCTGGGATCAGTCGGGCAGAGGCGGGCAGGCACCGCAGTCGGCGCTGTCGGCGCAATCCACATTCGGTCCGCGCGCGCCCAGCGACGCAACGAGCAGCGGGTTCTGGACGGCGTCCTTGTTCTCCTGGCTGTTGGGGTCGGGGTTGTCGAGCTCGAAGCCGCTCGGGCACATCAGGGTTCCGGTGCTTGCTTCGATCATCCAAGCCCGCCCAGGGTCGGGATCACGCGGGTGGAGCAGAGAGAGGACGTGCCCGAGCTCGTGCGCCAGGTGATGGAGGTTGACGCCCCCGTCGATGTTCTCGTCGCTCGACACGATCTTGGCTGACTCGGTCCCGCTGTTGTAGGTCGCCCCACCGCCATGATTGTCGCTGGGCTGGAAGGCGTCGGCAAAGAAGATCTCGATGCAGTCATCCTCGTTGACCGAGCGATGGATGTCGTCCATCTCCCCCTCGGACGCGACTCGGTACGCCGCATTCTCGATGTACATCCACGGCCGCACCGAAAACCGGATGTCGGCCTTGCGCCACTCCACGTCGGCGGTTGGGAGGCCGAACTCGAGCCCGGCGCCGCTCGGATCGTCATCGTCCTCGTCATCCCGGATTGCCACCGGCTGCAGGCAGAGGGTGCGGGTGGCCTCGAAGCGCCTGGCGGCCTCGACAAGGACTCTCGCGGTCCGGCCGTTCAGCATGTGCCTCGGCAGCATCAGCTCCTTGTCGGCCGGGGCGGTCTGTGAGTAATCGAGGCGGCCGCGCAGCGTGACGACCGCGTCGCTCGCGGCCTTGACGTCAATCGGCCGCTCGAGGGTCAGATCGACCTTGAGCTGCGCTTTCTGGGTGGGGATTGTGAAGACATCGGTCTCCGGGTCGGGTTTCGGGGGGAACAGCTCCTCGAGCTGTGGGAAGCTGACCCGCCCCTCGATCGTGCCGCTGATCCCGGGCCGCGATGCGTCGTACGTCAGGGTGGGAGATTTGGAGCCAGGCGTGATCGAGAACCCCAGCGGTCCGGTCTTCTTGCTGCGCGGCTCCTTGCCGGTCAGCTCGCGCTGGGGCACCGCGAGGCCGAGAACATTGAACTGGATGACGCGCAGTGTTCCCTTCTGCAGCTCGGTCGGGGTCGCCGAGAGCGCGAAGCTGACCCGGGCCTTGACGCTCGTCGTCGTCCTCCCGACAGTCAGGGTCGCGTCGGTGGTCTGCGTGCCAACGAGCGTGATCGGCTCCTCGGCTCCGTAGGCCGGGGTGCTCAGAACGGCCATCAACAATGCCACGTATCGCCACATCGTTTCACCTCCTGGTCGTTGTGGGCTTCGTCGCGACCGCCGGACGGCGCGCTCGAAATCCCGACAATGCGGGAGCTCCTCGCCTGCTGGTGGTCACGAGCATTGGAGAAGCCCGGGGCCGTCTCATTCGCCGCGTCACCTCGGCTCGACGTAGCTGATGTTGAGGGGCAGCGCAGGGGCGCGGAGCTCTCCCCCGGCTCCGGCCTCGGCGTCCGCACCGGAGCAGGCGACGAAGGTGATCGGGAGCTCCGGCTGCTCCGAGCCAAAGGCCTCGCGCATCTGGCTGCCGGTCATGGTGTCGCCCGCCTCCAAGCGGACGTAGGCGTCGGCGTCATTGCAGTCGTCCGAGCCGTGGCCCGCCTTCAGGAATCCCAGCCACACCGAGTTGCGAGGGTTCGCGACCCTGGTCAGGGTCCCGTCGGAATCGCCGATGCTCGGAAACCTCCCATCCCACCAGAGGGGCCCTTCCCACGGCACGTGGCCCGCGAGCCAGACGGTTCTCGAGTGTTCGTCCTCGTTCTCCGGCTCCTCCTGCCGAGGCTCCTCCTCCTCTCGTGCGCGGGGCTGATACACCGTAAGCGAAGGAGGATGGTCCAGGTCGAACTCCGGAAGCCCCTCAGCCATCTCCGAATGGTAGTAGCGGTACTGGGTTCTGCCCTGCTCGTCTTCCCAAGCCAGGTGGCAGTGCACTCGGCTCCCGACCCACAGCGAGTGCAGCTTGTGGCCCGCCCAGCCCCAGGTCTCGTCGGCAGAGTAGTCGTTGCGCTCGTAGTGTGAGTCACCGAACGTCCGGCACCGGCCGACGTAGTTCGCGTACTCGTACAGGCTGACCTGGAAATCCCCCGGCTGGCAAGCGAGCGAGACCGAGTCAGGCCGCGCCTCGATGCCGCGGACCTGGCGGCCGCCGCCCTCGTGGCTCCACGTTGCGTAGGAACCGGGCCTGAAATCCCGGCACGGGCTCTCAAACAGGCTGCCCTTGCACAGCTTGGCTCTCGCTTCCTCGCCGACCTGGAGCGAGCCGGCCTTCAGGGGCTCGGTCGAGTAGGAATATGCGCCCTGACTGAAGACCTGGCAGTGCCCGAAGAAGCGCTGGTAGTCCCACACCGCGACCTTGGTGGCGTCCGGCACGCAGACCGGAGGTCGACCCGATACGCGTACGACGACCGATCTGACTGGGCCGGTCTTGATGTTCGGCAGCGTCTTCGAGCTCGCGGAGATCACGGTGCACGTACCCGTGAGCTTGTACTCCGAGCACGCCAGCACCTCGACCCGGCCACCCATCTCGATCGAGGCGAAGCTGTGCAGGTTGCGGCTGTGCTCATCCTGACCCCCAAGGTGATGACGGGATACTCGCCGATGCCCTTGACGACACACGAGCCCGTGAGGTCCCTCTCGGTGTAAAGGACCACCTCGTCGGCCGCCGGCTCGCAGGTGTCCGACCAGCCCACGGTGACCGTTCCCAGGTGGAAGCAGACCACCGCACCGCAGGCGACTGTCCAGGTCCCGAGCCAGGAGAGATGCCGTTCGAGTGTCATTGCCGTTCCTCCAGTCGTCATGAGCAGAAGGTGCCTGATGAGCAGACTCCGATCCTCATCCGCCTCCGATCCGACGAGCGCCTCTGCGGATGCCCTGGGCCGGAGCGACGAGCTCGAACGCGCCGAGGTCGTAGCCGCTGCCCTGGGGACGACTGACGCCGTCGTGGTCGTGCTCGAGCTCGACATCGGTGCCAGCATCGACCGCGGGGCTGCCCGGTCTCAGGTGGAAGTCGAGGCTGGCCGGGTCGACGAGCAGGGGATCGGCCTCGACGTTGAGCGATAGGTTGCTGGGCGCCTGACCTGCCCCACGCCACAAGTTGTTGCTCCCCCGAATGAGGGTGGTAGCGCTCGAGGGGGACAGGTAGTGCTCACCCGGAAGGGCGAGGACCAGGTTGTTGACGAGCTCCATGATGAGCCCGGGCGAGCCCGGCCCGCGGGCGAAGGCCCCCTCGTCGCCCACGGAGTTCGGCTGGAAGGCCCTGGCCCCACAGTCGTACAGGGTGTTGTTGAACACCTCCACAACGCCGGAGCCATCCGGTCCGTTGTTGGTCGACCCGGCGACGTAGATCCCGGCGTAGTTGGCATCGCCATCCGGCGGGCTAGGGCCGCGGCCGACGTCGAAGATCAGGTTGTTGAAGACGCGCACCGAGCCGCGCGAGGGGTCGACTGTGGCGAGGTTGATGCCGTCGCAGACGTCGCCGTGGATCAGGTTGTCGTGGATCGAGATCGAGTGCTGGTTGAAGCCGGTGGTGTCGGCCGGGCCACAGTCGGGGATGCACAGCGGCGACGAGTGGAGCTGGATCGCGCGACAGGTGGCGTTGTCATGGATGTGGTTCCAGCCTGCCTCCACGTGGTTCGTGTCGGTGGTGAAGTACACAGCATGGTACTGCTTGGATGGCTGGGCTGGGGCCTGGGTGCCGACGTTGTGCACCTCGTTGCCGAGGAAGGCCACGTGACTGGCGAGGGCAGCCGCGAAGCAGCCGGTCTGGCCATCGCCCACCGGGCAGGAGATGTCGTTGCCCACCACCCGCCAGCGCTCGGAGCCGAAACCGCCAATCTCCGCAGCCGACACCTGGCCGCGCAGCACGAGGCCGGCGAGCACCCAGTCGCCGACCACGGTGCCCTCGTTGGTGAGCGCGCGCACCCCGTACTCGAGGGCGGTGGAGCCGATAGTGGTGCGCGCTCCGGGATAGGCGACCAGCGCCAGCGGACGTCCCGGCTCTCCACCTCGCTCGATGGCTACCGCGGCGCCGGCATTCTCTTCGCTGGTCTGCGAAACCCCGTCCATGAGGTAGGTGACATCGCCGGGTGTCATCGTGTTCTTGGCGTGGACCACGGTCGCCCATGGCCTGGCATAGCTGCCGCCGTTCGTATCCGATCCCCGGCTGGCGACGAAGAAGATGCTCCCAGAGCGGACCGTGAAGGGGAGGGGGTTGCTGGCGCCGCGCGCGGTGGTGACCACGACGTCTCCGGTGCGTGCGGCAGGACCGAGTTGGAAGGTGATGCGGGTGTCGGACCAGATCGGGTAGGAGACCGCCTCGCCGCCGCCCACGGTGACGCTTGAGCTGCCCTGGCTCGATCCGAAGCCGCGGCCGTACGCGGTCACGAAAGCCCCGTTGTCGCCCTCTCCCCCCCGATTCGAACCGCTTTCAAGGTCAGTGAAGAACAGCGCCTGAGCCTGACCGACGCAGGGCGTGCCCAGCCACACCATCGAAGCGGCCAGGGCCAGGCCCGCGAATCTCGCGCGACCGTGGCCTCGTGATCGGCCCGGTCGCGCCAGGTTGGATCGTGATGGAGCGGAAGGCATCTGCCGAGATCTCCTTTCGACGCATCTGGTCTGGAACCGCGGATCGGGCTCCCTGCCGTACAGGGACGGTTGGCAGCGGCGTTATGCTCAGTTGGGCCGCAAGCCTGTGTTAAATTGAGCCCAGAGAACAGCGCATGTCAGGCATCGAGCGGCCACGACCTCGCCCGCCGGGCGAGGACACGGGGCAGGGCGGCCCCTTACCCGGGCTCCCGGACGACCTTGCCGAGGTGCGCCGAGTGCTGCAGCGTGCGGTCCGGCGAGTGTGCCCGCGCTTCCTTGAGGCCCGGCAGGAGGACATCGTGCAGTCGGCGATGCTGCGGGTCGTCGAGATCTCGTCCCGGAATGAGCACGGCGGCATCCGCACAGCGTCGTACCTGTGGCGGGTGGCGCACAGTGCGACGGTGGATGAGATCCGCCGCGCCGAACGCCGCCGGGAGGTGCCCTTGGAGGAAGGTGGCGTTCCGGAACTTCACTCGAGCGTGACCCCGGACCCGGAGCGCGAAATGCGGGGGCGGCAGATCGGGAGGGCGGTGCGGGAGTGCCTGGGAACGCTGATCCGACCGCGTCGCTTGGCGGTCATACTCTACCTCTACGGCTTCGAGGCTGACGAGGCAGAGCGCGTCCTGGGCGGCGATCGCAAGCGAGTCCGCAACCTGACCTACCGCGGCTTGAGTGACCTGCGCCGTTGTCTGGACGGGAAGGGGATTCGACCGTGAGAGACCCGCAGGACTTCGGTCCGTGGCTGCGCGCGCTCATGGCTCGCCAGGCTACGGACGCAGCGGAGGTCGCGCCCGCAGCCGAGTGCCCGGATCCGTCGCGGATCTGGGATGCGGTCCACGGGGGGCAGTCGGAGGACGAGGTGGGCGCCCTCCTTGAGCACAGCCTGAGGTGCCCGGCATGCGCCGCGGCGTGGCAGCTGGCCCGCGAGCTCTCCCCGCAGGTCGGACAGGCTGAACCGAGGGTGCAGCGCGCGACCCAGGTTCGTGAACTGCCGGTCGGCCGAGCTCGGCCCGCATGGGGCTGGGCGGCGGCGCTGGCAGCCGGGCTTGTCGTGGTGGTGGCAGGGGCGGTCCTGTGGCGCGGCCTCGGTCCGGGTGCGGGCGAAGCCGGGCCGGTGCAGGCCGCCGCCCGGTGGGTCGACCTGGAGGTCCCGGTGCTCGAGCTGCCGCGCGTGGCTGCGGGCGGGGGCATGGTGTTCCGAGGTGGCGCAGCCGGCGGGGAGCTGGGCGCCGCGCTCGAGGCCTACGAGAAGGCCGACTTCGAGTTGGCCGCAGACGGCCTCGGGCGCTGGGCCGCGGAGCACCCGGAGGACGTCCAGGCGCGGCTGCTGCTCGGGGTCGCGCTCCTCAAGTTGGGCGACGTGGACGGCGCCGTGATCCCGCTCGAGGATGTGGCCAGCCTCGGCGCTGCGGAGACGGCTCCGGATGCGAGCTACTACTTGGCCCTCGCCTACCTCAAGCGCGGCGAGGAGGGCAAGGCCCGTGCCCAGCTGCTGGTGATCGAAGCCAGTGGAGGGAGGTGGAAGGCGGAGGCCGAGCAGCTCCTCCCGAAGCTGGGCGAAGCGGGTGGCGGAGCCCGGTGAGGTCCCCCCAACGACTGCCGCAGTCCTCGGCGGCGGTTGGGATCGATGATGGCTCGCCTCAGCGCCGCCCCCTGCCGCGCGTCGGCGCGCTCGTGCTCCTGGCCGCGATCGTCGGCGGCATCCTCCCGGCGGCGGGATCGCCGCCGCCCGCTCCGTCCGATGGCGAGCAGCGTCCGGCGTCGTTCGGCGACTTCGAGGAGGCGCGGCGACTGCTCGACGCGGGCGCCTTCGGGCCGGCACGGGAGCGGCTGGAGGAGGCGCTCGCCGATGCGCGGGCTCACGACGATCGTGGACGGGAGGCGGAGTGTCTGCGCCTGCTGGGTGTCGCGGCCTTCGGAGCGGGCGACGGCGACGCCGGCACCTCGTTCATCCGCGCCGCCCTCAGGATCGCCACTGCCATCGGCGACCGCCAGCTGGAGGCGGCGATTCTGGTCGACTGGGCGATCGGGCACTGGCGACGAGCCGAGTACGCCGACTCGCTGACACTGCTCGACGAGGCGCTGGCCATCCAGATCGAGGAGGGGGACCTGGCGGGGCAGGCCGCCGCGCTCGTGATCAAGGGCAGGGTCTACTTCAAAGAGGGAGCCTACGAGCAGGCGCTCGAGCACCACCGGCGGGCGTTGTCGATCCAGGAGGGTCTGGGCGATCGCCGCGCGCAGGCGGTCACCCTCGAGGACATGGGGGACGTGTTCAACGACCGCCACGAGTCCGCTGCCGCGCTCGAGCTCTTCGAGCGCTCGCTCGAGCTCCGCGAAGAGACCGGCGACCTCCCCGGCCAGGCGTGGATTTACCTGGTGATCGGAACCTGCTACCTGATCCAGGGGGCGCCGCTCGAGGCCGGACGGCACTTCCAGACCTCCTTCGACCTCGCCTCGCGCCTGGATGATCCCGCGTCCGAGGCCGCCGCGCTCTATCACCTCGCGGGTGTCGATCGCCGGCTGGGACGCTGCGAGCGGGCGATCGCCGGCTATCGCAGAGCCCTGGCCCTGCACGAGGAGCTCGGGGACCGGCGCGCCGCCGCCTGGGACCACGCGATGATCGGCAACTGCTGCGGGCAGCTCGGCGACCTCGACCAGTCGGCGGCTCACCACGAGCGGGCGCGCTCCATCCGCGCCGAGATCGACGACCTGCGGAATCTCGCCGACAGCCTCGAGGCGCTGGCCGATGTCCGCCTCGCCCAGGGCCGGCTGGTCGAGGCCGAGCGGCTGTACCGGGAGGCGGCCGCGCTCGCCGACCGGATCCTGTTGCCCTACCTGTGCCTGACCGAGGGCAAGCTCGCCGTGGTGCTGGCGAGGGAGGGAAGGGACGACGAGGCTCTGCGGCTGGGCTCGCGCGCGGTGAGCGATGCGCTGCTGCTCTCAAGCCGTTCCCTGCAGTGGGAGGCGCACTACCGGCTCGGCCTGGTTCAGGTGGAGCTGGGGCGACTGAACGGTGCCGCCGTGTCGCTGGCGGCCGCGCTCGATGCGATCGAGGATCTTCGCGCCGATGTTGGCGGCGGAGACGAGCCGCGAATCGGGTTCATGGATGACAAGCAGCGAGTCTACGCCGACACGGTCGAGGTGCTGCTTCGCCTCGGCCGTTCCGAGGAGGCTCTCGCGGTGGCGGAGCGCTCGCGGGCCCGCGCCCTGGTGGACCTGCTGCGGAGGGAGGAGCAACTGGAGGCCGGATCGGCCTCGGCGCTCGAGGGGTCGGGCGGAGGCGATCTGGGCAGTGGTCGCTGGCTCGAGCGGCTGCTCGGGAGCGCCTCGCGCGCCGGCTCTCGAGGTCCGGGCACGATTCCGATCGTGCCGGCGGACTCAGGCTACGACCGCCAGCGCGCGATCGAGCCGCAGGGAGTCGAGGACCTCGTCCGCCAAGCCCGAGTCCGGAGGGCGACCGTCCTCGAGTACCTGGTGTCGGACCAGCGGCTGTTCGTGTGGGTGGTGGATTCCGAGGGCGATGTGACGGCCGCCACGGTGGCGGTCACGCGGCAGCGGCTCACCGGCCTGGTGGCCGACGCCCGCCGGTTCTCGAGCCAGGGGGAGGAGACGGCGGCAGGCGGGCTGCGGGCCGCACCAGGCAGCGATGACGCCGTCGTGGCGCTGCAGGAGCTGCACCGCCTGCTCATCGAGCCGGTGGCCTCGCGCCTCCCGGACGACCCGAAGCGGCTGGTCGTGATCGTCCCGCATGGCCCACTGCACGCGCTGTCGTTCGCGTCGCTGTGCGGCATTGACGGCCGGTTCCTCGTCGAGCGCCATGCCCTAACCTCGATCCCCGCGATCAACGTACTCGGGATGCTGGAGGCGTCCGCACAGCGGCGAACGGCGGAAGAGATGAGCGTTCTGCTGGTGGCCGACCCGGCGCCGCCGCCAGCGGACGCCGCCGGCCTGCCGCCGCTGCCCGGCGCCGCGCGCGAGGTCGAGACGATCGCCCGCCTCTTCCCGAGCCGTCACGTGGAGCTGCTGCGGGGTCAGGCCGCGCGGGAGGACCGGGTTCGCGCCCTGGCCCCTCGCTTCGACATCCTTCACCTGGCCACCCACGGGGTGGTGCGCGACGATGAGCCGTTCGAGAGCTGGCTGCTCCTGGCCGGCGCAGAGGCGACGCCGGGAGTCCCCGCTGGAGCCCCGGGCCCGGCGGTGGGCGGGCAGGGATTCGACGGCCGCTGGACGGCGCGGGAGATCGCCGGCGAGAGGTTGAGCGCCGGGCTGGTCGTGCTCTCGGCGTGCAACACCGGCCTCGGGAAGATCACCGGTGACGGCGTGGTCGGGCTGTCGCGCGCGTTCCTGGTCGCCGGGGCGCCGTCGCTTGTGGTCAGCCTGTGGCGGGTGTCGGACGTGGTCGCGAGCTTCCAGATGGAGGCTTTCTACCGGGCCCTGCGGTCAGGCGGCTGGAGCGTGGCGGCAGCCCTGCGCGATGCCCAGCTCGCCACCCGGGAAGCGCTGCGCGAGGGCCGGCTGCGGGGCGACGACGGGCGGGCGCTGCCGGATCATCCGGCGCTGTGGGCGCCGTTCGTCGTCATTGGCGAGGGATCTGCGCGGTGACGGGATTTTCGGCGGGTCCTGTGGCGGCGTGATGTTCTGTCCCTGCCGTGCTTGGTAGCCGCGAATCTGTGACTCCGATGCGGTGCGCCGAAGGTTCGCCGGATCCGCTTCGGTGCGCGACCGGGCGCTACTCGTACTCGACCCGGAGATCATCGCCGTCGGCGGCGATCCTTCTGATCTCCTGGATTCCGAACAACTCGAGCTGATCCATGAGGGCGTCCGCGATGGCGCGGCGCACCTCGGGGGTGTCGGCGGCGTCGTCGATGCCCTCCTCGACTTCGTCCCTGACCCGCTCCTCCGAGAACTCGGTCACGGCCTCTACCAGGTCCTGGTCGAGGCCGCCGCCGCCCAGCCGCACGTCGGCCTCGAACCGGGTGGTCAGCGACGTCACCCGGATCCGGCCGTCGGCGAGGCCGAGCGCGGCGCGCAGGGTGATGAGCGTGTCGTCGAGGTCGACGTCCGGGGCGAACTCGCCGGTGCGCTCGCAGACGTCGGGTGCGAGAACCCAACACGCCTCAAGCTCGCCGATCAGCTCCTTCCCAGCGCTTTCGAAGCCGACCTCGACCTCGATCACGGCGCCGTCGAGCGCGACCCGCACCGAGTCCGAGTTGAAGTCGTTGAGGCTGTAGTAGACGCGCTTGGGGACGTAGGTCGCGGTCAGCACCGAGATCACCAGGTCCCCGAAGGCATTGCCGACCGCCCGGGCCAGCTCCGGACCGTCGAACGACACGTCGTCGACCCCGGTCAGGTTGAGCGCGGGGCTGAAATCGACCGTGCAGCCGTCGTCCCCCCGGTGGAGACGAATCGCGGTCTCGTCGAGCCCGAGCAGCTCCGCCACATCCTGCACGTCCTGGTTGGTGATCACCCGCGCGCCGAGCACCCGGAAGGGCTCGGCCTCGGAAGCGAGCCGGCCGCTCTTCTGCAGCCGGATGCTTCCCTCGCCGCGCGTCGCGCCCTCCGGGACCCGCACGTCGATGACCTCGTCGGTCCAGCGGACAACCTCCATCTCGACGGCGCTGTCCGCGACGGTCAGCTCCACCCGGCTCTCGCCCTGATCATCGCCGAAGTCGGTGCCCCGGAGCCTCACCTCCGCGCCGGCTGCTCCTTCATCGGGCGTCACCCAGTAGAGCGAAGCGGGGGTCGGGACTCGGAAGGAGACCGTCTCGTCCCCGCACCAGGTGGCCAGGGTGATTCTTCCCTGCCGGACACCCTCGGGGACGACGAAGGTGTGCGACCCGCTGTTCGCCACCGGGTTGGCGGGCAAGCCGGGCTCGACCATGAAGTCGGCGCTGAGGGCGACCTCCCGCCACCAGCTTTGGCCCGGCTGGAACACGCGCGGCCGCACCCTCCAGGAGAGCGTCACCTGGTCGCCGGGGATCGCCTCCTCGGCGGACAGGGTCAGCGTGATCGAGGGCTGCTGGTCGCGGGAATCGCACGGGCTCATCTGGCCCCGTCCGGGCGCTCCCCCCGGCCTGGGTTCCCGTTGGGGGATCCCGACCGTCGGCTCGGGGCGAGGCGGCCGGTGTTGACCCATTACCGGCGGGCTGGCGGCGAGCAGCAGGGCAACCAGGATCACGACGCCAGCGGGCGCGACCGGGCCGAAGTCTCTCATCTGGTTCTTCATGGACGCTGTTCCTTCCCCCGCCCGGCCGACCCGGGGGAGGACCGCCTCCCTCTCCGCGCGGCGGATCGGCGCCGGGCACGGATCGAGGAGAACTGCTCCGCAGGCACTCACTGCAAAACCTCGAAGGGCATGGCGTTCGAGCGGCAGCCGGCAGTCACCTCGAAGGCGCCCCGGCCTGGTTCCATGTCGGCCTGGATCGGCAGCCGCACCGTCAGCTCGGTGTTGCTGAAGTTGATCCGGGTGAGGCGCACCGTGGGCTCGCCCTCGCGCCGGAAGTCCACTTGCGGGCGTGCATCGTCGGCAGGATCCCCGAAGCCGCGGCCCACGAGCTGGACCAGGGTGCCCTGGCGGGCCTCGGCGATGCGCTCGCCTGCCAGGGTCTGGACCTCGTCGATGAGAGGTGGCACGAGCACCTCCCAGGCGAGCGTCCGCTTGCCGCAAAGGGTGGCGAGGGTGAACTCGCCGCCCGCACGCAGGACGCCGGCGACCGCGGTGAAGCTCTCGCTGCCCTTGTTGCCGGCCGGATCGGGGAGGTCGACCGGCAGACCGGGAGGAGACGTAATCGTTACCGGATGGTCCCACGCCACACCTTGGCGGCGGTCCCTCACCAGCCAGCGCAGGGTGACGGTGTCGCCCGGGCAGGGTTGCTCCGGATCAAGGGAGAAGTTGATCAGCGGTCGGTCACGATCCGGGCACTTGCCTGGCGGGAACGGGTCCGGCCGAGATCCGGGAAGCTGGGTGGGCTTGGGCCCGATCTGAGCCGCGGACGAGGCAGGCAGCGCGAAGGTCAGCCCCAGGGTCACGAGCACGTAGAACCCGACCTGGATCTGCGAGTTGCGCATGGCGCTCTCACTCGAGCCCGCGGCAGATGGTGATCGTTCGAGAGATATTGCTGATCCAGTGGCCGTTCTCGTCCTGGATGCCGATGTAGTACCACTGGCTGTAGTCGATCCGTTCGTCGTCCGGCACCACCGCGGTGATCCGCGTGTTCGACCATCTCGTCACGCTCAGGACGACGCTGATTCCGTGGCCGCCGAGCACCGCGCGGCGGGAGCCCTGGCGGCGGCCGAAGTCCTCACCCTCGATCGTGACCGCGCCGCCGCGGTCGACGCACGGCGCGGGGAGCAGGCGGGTCACCTCGGCGGGGGTCACCACCGGGGGCGGCGGTTGCTCCCGGCCGCCGTGGCCCGCTGGGGGAGGTCCATCCTCTGGGCCCGCTGCCACCGCCGGCGGAGGAGGCTGGTCTCTGCCGTGAGCTGCGGGGGGAGGACCATCCTCCGGGCCTGCCGCGACGGCCGGTGGCGGCGGTTGGCGCCCTGGGCAGTCGACGAGGTGGCAGACACCAGTGGCCTCGTTGAGCACCCAGCCCTCGTCGCAGGTGGCCCGATGATGGGAACGCCAGCCGAAGAACGTGGGACCCGAGTGGCAGTAGCCCTCGCGGTAGCGCTCGTCGTCGTCGCAGGCCGGCCGCTCGCAGCAGATGATCTTGAGGCAGTTTCTGCCCTCCACCCGCCATCCATCCGGGCACAGCGGCCGCTCCGGGCGATAGTGGCTCATCGCCCCGGTGAGCGGGTCGCGCGCGCTCTCGCACCTCCCGTCCTCGAAGTGGTAACCCTCCCGGCAGATCGGCTTTACGCACGGGTCGTCCGCCGCAGCTGGCGGCGCGGCCGCCAGCACTGCCGCGAGCGCGACCGCGGCGATCCCTGCTCCATGGTTCAACGTCACGCCTGCCATCGGTGCCTCCCTGACACCCGAGGGACCGCGCCGAATTGGAGTTCGCCCGAGTGTCGGTACTATTGACGCTCGACGGTTCGAGACTGCTCACGTTGGTGTGGCCGACAGCTTCCGCCGGGGAGCCGGCGGCAGAGGCCACCAGTGGATCGTGCTGACGCGCCGGTGGCAGGTGCCTTCAG
>PQAJ01000258.1 GCA_003105185.1 Holophagae bacterium | reverse complement strand
CGCGGTCGAAGACGATCTTCCAGCTGCCGTCAGGCTCGCGTCGCCAGACCGAGGTGAAGGTCCCGATGCGGGTGCCGTCGGGCGCAAAGACCGGCCCCGAGGTGAGGCCGAGGTTGCCCGAGTCGAGCACGGTGGCCACCTCGGGCCGCCACGAGAACGGCGCCGCCGCCCCCTCGAAGAGCGGCTTCCATGCCGCCGCCACCGCCTCCCGGCCGCGCAGCTCGCCGGTGCGGCCGAAGAATACGGCCTCGTCGGCCACGAACGACACGAAGGCCGCGTGGTCGCGGTCGGCCATGGTCCTGGCAAAGGCCTCCTCGGTGGCGCGGAGCTGGGCCGCGAACTCGGCGTTGCCGGGAGGATCCGCAGCCAGCGCGGCCACCGGCAGGCCGACGAGCACGGTCAGGACGGCAGCGACCAGCGGGTTGGGCAGGCGCTCACGCATGGACTCCTCCCACCTTCTCCATACGCTGTCCCGTGACGCCGGTTCGAGGGTGAGAGGCGCTACGCCTTCGCAAGCCGCGGCATCGGCACGAAGCCGTCGAGGCCCTCGACCCTGGCGAGCCAGGCGCGGACATGCGGGTAGCCGGCAAGGTCGATGCCCCCTTCGTCGGCCACCGCCACGTAGCTGTAGCAAGCGACATCGGCCAGCGTCGGGCCGTCGCCGACCAGCCATGACCTCGCCTCGAGATGGCTGTTCATGATTCCGAGCAGCTGGTGGCTGGTGGCGACGGCCTGCTCGTGGTCGCCCGGCCGGCCGAAGGCCTTGATGACCCGCGCCCGCGACGGCCCGAGGTACAACGGGCCGGCCGAGGTGGCCAGCCACTCGTAGACATGGGCCCGCGCAATCGGGTCGAGCGGCAGGAAGGTGCGGTCGTCGTCGTAGTTCTCGGCGAGGTAGAGGATGATCGCGACCGAGTCGCGGAGCACCACGTCGGCGTCCTCGAGCACCGGCACCTGGCCGAAGGGGTTGAGAGCGAGGTACTCCGGCGACTTGTGGGCTTGCGCTTTCATGTCGACCGGCTCGAGCTCGAGATCGAGCTTGAGCAAACCGCACAGCAGCCGAACCCGGTGCGCGTGTCCGGAGTACGTGGCGTCGTAGAGCTTCATCGTCCATCCCCCCTCGCGCAACCATAGCAGCCCCAGCTGCAACGCGCCCTGGCGGCGGATCATTCTGGGTCCCAGGCCCGGGCCGGATTCCGAGATTCCTCAAGCCCTCCTTGACGCGAGACGCTGCGAGTCAGACAATCGAGCCAAGGCACGCACATTCGGCATCGGGAGGAGGAGACGCCGTGCCCCTGTCCCCGGGCTCGATGCTCGGTCCGTACCGTGTCGTCGCCCTGCTCGGCGCCGGCGGGATGGGCGAGGTTTACCGGGCGCGGGATGAACGGCTGGCTCGCGACGTCGCGATCAAGGTGCTGCCGGCGGACGTCGCCACCGACCCTGACCGCCTCGCCCGCTTCGAGCGCGAGGCGCGGGCAACGGCGGCGCTTGACCACCCGAACATCCTCGCCGTCTACGACGTGGGGCGGCACGACGGCCAGCCGTATCTGGTCACCCAGCTGCTGGAGGGGCGCACGCTGCGCCAGGCGCTCGTCGGCGGACCGCTGGCAGCGAGCAAGGCCATGGAGCTCGGCAGCCAGATCGCGAGCGGCCTTGCCGCCGCCCATGACCGGGGCATCGTCCACCGCGACCTCAAGCCGTCGAACATCTTCCTGACCACCGACGGCAGGGCCAAGATCCTCGACTTCGGGCTTGCCCGGCTGTCGTTGTCGGAGCGGTCGACAGGACAGCTCGGCGAGCGCAGCACTGTCACCGACCTCACTCTCGGCGGTGTGCTGGTCGGCACAGTCGGTTACATGGCGCCGGAGCAGGTGCGGGGACAGCCGGCCGACAGCCGCTCCGACATCTTCTCCCTCGGCTGCGTCCTCTACGAGATGCTGGCCGGCCAGCGAGCCTTCCTCAGAGACTCCGCGGTCGAGACCATGAGCTCGATCCTCAGCGAGGACCCACCGCGCCTTGTCGCCAACGGTCGGTCGATCCCGGCGGCCCTCGCCGCGGTCGTGCAGCGCTGTCTGGAGAAGCGCCCCGAGGACCGCTTCCAGTCGGCGCGGGACGTCGCGCTCGCCCTCGAGGTTCTCATGCTGCGGAGCGGCTCCTCGCCGCTGCTGTCGCGCAGCTTCTCAGCCCCACGGCGGTGGCGCCGGTTGGCCGTGGTTGCCAGCGGCTGCGGCGTGGCCGTGCTCGCGGCGATCGGCCTGAGCAGGATGGCCGGTGACGACTCGCTCCCGTCCTTCGAGCCCCGGCAGGTGACGACCCGTCCCGGGCTCGAGAGCGAGCCAGCGCTGTCGCCGCTCGGGACCGACATCGCGTACACCGCGCAGAACGGGACGGGCAGCGACATCTGGGTCGTGGACGTCCGCGGCGGCCAGCCGCTGCGCCTCACCACCGACGGCGTCGGCAACCGCGGTCCGAGCTGGTTCCCGGATGGCAGCGCCCTGGTCTTCACCTCCAGTCGCGACGCCAGGGCCTCCGTCTGGAAGGTCCCACGCCTCGGCGGCAGTCCGATGCTGGTGGTGGCCGACGCCGAGGACCCTGCCATCTCCCCTGACGGCACGGCGATCGCGTTCGCGCGCACCGGCTCTCGGGGCCTCCTGCGCATCATGGTGGCTCCCCTGGAGGCTCCCGATCAGGCGCGGGCGCTCACCGTGGACGGCGACAGTGCGTTTGACCACCAGCAGCCCGAGTGGTCGCCGGACGGCCGGACGATCTGCTACCGCGATCAGAGCGACCTCTGGCTGATCCCGTCGCAGGGCGGCCCGGCGCGCCGTCTGACGAAGGACACCGCTCAAGACTACGACCCTGCCTGGTCGCCGTCGGGGCGACACATCTACTTCACCTCCACACGGCAGGACACCCGGGCAATTTGGCGCGCTGACATCAAGACCGGTGACATCGAGCGAGTGACGCTCGGCACCGGCCAGGAGCATGGGCCGACAGTGACTCGATCGGGCGATCTGCTCGGCTACTCATCACGGATAGAGCGCATGAGCCTGGCGCTCGTTGACACCGCCAGCGGCCGGCGGACGCGGTTCGAGCACGGCCAACGGCTCTTCGAGCCCGTCATCGCGCCGGACCGCAGCTTTGTGGTCTTCGCGTCGAATGTCGAGGGCCCCTTCGACCTCTGGCGGCTGCCGCTCCAGGGAGGCCTGCCCGCCGGCGATCTGGTGCGGCTGACAGAGCAGTCGGGAACCTGCACCAGCCCGGCGATCTCCCCCGACGGGCGGTGGATCGCCTTTCTGCGCGTCGTCGACGGGCAGCGCGATGTGTGGACCATGCCCGCCGCGGGAGGGATCGCCACGAACTTCACGGACCACCCCGCCATCGAAATTTGCCCCGAGTGGTCGCCGGACGGCACCCGGCTCGCCTTCGTGTCGAGCCGATCCGGCACCGCTCAGGTCTGGGTCGCCGCGGTCCGCAATGGAAAGCCGGACGGAGAGCCGCGACAAGTCACCGACCTGGCCGACGACGCCGCCTCGCCAAGCTGGTCCCCCGACGGCACCCGGATGGGGCTTGTCGCACTTGGCAGCGAGGTGTGGACGATTGCCGCCGACGGGTCACAGCCTCCACGCAAGCTGACGGAGGGAGCCGGGGCGCAGAACGTGCTGTGGAGCCGATCGAGCGGCGAGCTGCTCGTCCTCGGATACTGGGGAACGCCCCGGCTGGCCATCCGCGCCGTCCCCTCCGACGGCGGTCCAGCGCGAGAGCTGTGGACAGCCGCGCCCTCCGAGGAGTCGGCCGACCTCATCGGGGGCTATGACGTCTCCCTCGACGGCACGCTCATCGCCCTGGCGGAGAGCACGGTTCAGGGCGACGTCTGGGTCCTCCAAGCCTCGGGCGGGCGCTTCTGAGCCGTTCGGAGCGCCAACGACCGTCTGGTGATGGGTCGCAGCGAGCGGCGGGATGGAGTCCACCATGAGCAACGAACCAAGCTACGCGACCCTGCAGCAGGCCATCGCCCGCATCACGGAGATCTGGCCGGATGCCGCCTCCTGGCCCGAGCTGCGCGCCGTCGCGGCTCTCGTGCCCGGCGACCCGGCCTTGCTGTCGACCCGGCTGCCGGACGCCGTCCGGGATTCCGTGACGCAGCTGCTCGAGAAGCTCCACCAGGAGTCCATGAGGATCTGGCCCTTCGGGATCTGCGAGCTGTTCGGGGACTGGATCAGCTCGTAGCCGGGGCGGACCGGCGGTGCCGCGGCGGGAGCCTCGACGGCCTGACGCTCGCAGCCCCTCCTTCCAGAGCAGGCGACGGGAGGAAGACCCCGACATGCTTCACGCGCTGGCACTCCTGCTGACTCATCGCTGCAACCTGAGCTGCAGCTACTGCTACCAGCGCGACCGCAGCTTCCCGGCGCGGATGCCGTGGAGCACAGCACAGGCGGCCATCGACCTGCTCCAGACCGGCGTGTCAGCGAAGGCGGCGGTGGAGCTCAGCGGTGGCGAGCCGACCCTCGAGCCGGCACTCCTGCGAAGGTGCGTCGAGTACCTGAGGTCGGCTGCGCCACCGGACGTTGTCGTGGACTGCTCGCTGACCACCAACGGCACCCTCGTGGACGACGAGCTCCTGGCGTTCCTCGCCGATCACGACGTCAGGCTCGACCTCAGCTTCGACGGCGTTCTTGCCGCCCAGGAAGTACGGGGCGCAGGGAGCTACCCAACCCTTGACGGGCTGCTGGTGAGAGCCCGCAACCAGCATCCGCGTTACTTCGACCAACGCCTGACCGTTCGCATGGTTGTGCAG
>PQAJ01000257.1 GCA_003105185.1 Holophagae bacterium | reverse complement strand
TGTACGGCTTCGAGACCGGGGTCCTGATCGACGAGATGGTCCGGCAGGTGGAGGACGAGCGGGGGGCGCTGCCGTTGCTGGCGTTCGCGGTGTCGCGGCTGTGGGAGCTGCGGGATCGGGAGCGGCGGCTGCTGACGCAGGGGGCCTACGAGCGGATCGGGGGCGTAGGCGGCGCGCTGGCGCAGCACGCGGAGGCGACTCTGCAGGCGATCGGGGAGGAGCGGTTGCCGGTGGTCCGGGAGCTGTTCCGCAACCTGGTGACCGCGCAGGGTACGCGGGCGGTGCGCAGCTGGGACGACCTGCTGTCGGTCTTCCCGGACGGGGAACCGAAGAACGCCGAGGCCGTGCTCAGGGCCCTCGTCGACGCGCGGCTGCTCACCTCGTTCGGCGATGAGGCCGGCGGTGCTGGGGCGGAAGGACGTCACCACGGCGTTGAGGTGGTGCACGAGTCGCTGCTCACGGCGTGGCCGCGGCTCCAGCGCTGGCGCACGGAGGATGAGGGGAGCGCACAGCTGCGCGACCAGCTCCGGCAGGTGGCGCGGCTGTGGGAGGAGAAGGGCCGGCCGGACGATCTCCTGTGGACCGGCACCTCCTACCGCGAATACGGCATCTGGCGGGAGCGCTATCCCGGCGGGCTGTCGGCAGTCGAGGAAGCGTTCGGAACCGCAATGACCAGGTTGGCCGAACGCCGTCGCTGGCGAAGGAGAGTCGCGCTGACGGCTGCCATGGTGATCCTGATCGCGGTGGCGGCCGCCCTGTCCCTGCTGTGGCTCCGCAGCGTGCGGGAGGCCCGCCGCGCCGAGGCGGCCAAGCTTCTCGCCCTGGGGCAGGCGCGGCTCGCGGACGATCCCACTGAGGCGCTGGCCCTGACCACCGCGAGCCTGGAGGTCGCCGACACGCCGGAGGCGCGCGAGTTCGTGATGCGGGCCTTGTGGGCCGGTCCTTTGGCACTCGAGTTCGACAGCGGCGCGGAAGACCACGCCGCGTCCGCGAGCTTCAGCCCGGACGGCGCCTACATCGCCGCGGGTAGCATCGCGCCCGAGGTGAGGGTGTGGTCCAGGGACGGCAGCGGGCCGATCCGGCTCGGCGGGATGACGGTCGACACCGCCAGGTTGACCATGCCGCGTTGGGCGGCGGAGGATCTGCTTGCGACTGGTGGAGCGTCCGGACCCGAGTTCCCCGGATTCGGCGACCGCGTGAAGCTGTGGTCGATTCCGGACGGAAAGCTGATTCGGGAGATCGACCTCGGCTCTCCCGGCAACTGGAAGGTCGGGCAGGGGCGATTGTCCGCCGAGATCGACCTGGGCGAGGGGCCGGACCGACGACATCTCGTCAAGTCCTGGAGTCTGCCGGATGGCGAGGCGGAGCTCCTCGGCACCTTGTCCACCGCGGACCTCGCGGGCATCTCGGACGTCGTCGCCGCGCCGGACGGCTCGGGGTGGTTGGTGGCGAGGGGCAGCGCGGTCTACCACCGCCCGTTCGCCGTAGGGCCGTCGGAGAGGCTGCTCGACGTCCTTGATGCGGACGCGTCCGTGGCGTCCTTCGGAGAGGATGGCGTCCTCATTTCCGACGAAATCGGCAATGCGCATCTGTGGTCGTTCACCGGCAGAGAGCCCTCTCGGGTCTGGGCGATCCGGCGTCCGACGGGCACCACCGGGGCCGTCCCTGACCCGACCGGTCGCCGGTTCGCGCGCTTTGGGCCGACCAAGCAGTCCGTCGAGGTGTGGGAGCTCGGGGGGCTGCCCGGAGCGGCGCCGCTCGAGCTGCGGCGTAGCGGCGGCTGGTATCTCCCCGGGTTCGCCTTCCATCCGGACGGGAGCTGGTGCGTCGCGACCACCCACCTGCATCGGTGCGTCACGTTCTGGCCGCTCGCGCGTCCCTACCCGAGCGTGGTGGAGGGCTGGAGGTTTCCGAACGCCCGCAAGCCGCTCGCCTTCAGCCCGGACAGCCGCTGGCTGGCGGTTGGAGTAGAGGGTGGACGGGTCCGGCTGCTGCCGGTTCCCGGCGGTGAACCCGCCGCGGTGCTGGAGCTTCACCCTCTGATCGGCCAGGAGGGCGCCGACATCCGCTTCGACCCCGAGGGGCGCTATCTCTTGGCCCTGTCCACGGTTGATGCGTGGCTGGTGCCGCTCGACGGCGGGCCGAACCGCGTTGTGGTTCCACAGGAGGAGACTCGTCAGATTGAGCAGGGGGCGGTGTCGCCGAGCGGCGCGCGAGTCGCCAGCGCGCATTTCATGGGCGAGCGGGGAAGGAATCTCTACGTCCTCGACGTCCCGACCGGCGCTCTGCGAAGCTTTGCGCTGCCGCAACCCGACACGCCGACCAGCTTTGCAGGCGTGTGGAGCCTCGGGTTCCTGGACGAGCAGACCCTGATCACGGCTGGATGGGGCGGCGTCCGCCGCTGGGACCTTGGCGCCGGAACGCAGACGCTGGTGGCGCCGTCGGAAGCGCTGGTGATGATGGTGCTGAGTCGCTCCACCGGCACGGCGATCACCTGGGGATTCGGCTGGAACTCGGACCGATCTGAGGTCCCGGGTCTCGCGCTGCTCGATCTCGCCAGTCGGGAGAGCCGGCCGCTTCAGGGATTCGGCGACGACGTCGAGAACGCCGATCTCGACCCCTCGGGAACGGTGCTCGCGACTTGCCACAAGGACGGCTCGGTCCGCGTCGGCCGGCTGGACGGTGGGGAGGCGCATCTGCTGCTGGGGCACAAGGGCAACGTGACCAAGGTGGCCGTCTCCCCGGACCTCCGCTGGGTGGCCTCGGCCGGCGAGGACGGCACCCTCCGGCTGTGGCCGATGCCGGATCTTTCGAAACCACCGCTCCACACCCTGCCTCACGGCGAGCTGCTCGCCAAGCTCCACTCGCTCACCAACCTGCGCGCGGTGCGCGACGCGTCCTCCGACACCGGCTGGACGATCGAGCTCGGCCCCTTTCCGGGCTGGCGAGAGGTTCCGGACTGGAACCCGTGATTGAGAGAAGGGGATCCGCGACGCCCGGTTGGCGATCCGACTTTCTCAGTAGGCCGAGCTGCGGTGGGATGCGGCCAGCATGAACACGATGTGCTCGTCGT
>PQAJ01000256.1 GCA_003105185.1 Holophagae bacterium | reverse complement strand
CCCCTTGAGGCTCTCGACGTGCTTCGGATCGATCGCGAGGGCCTGCTCGTAGGCGTGCTTGGCATCGTCGATCTTGCCTTCGTTGAGGAAGGTCGCGCCGATCACCGAGAGCACGACCGGCTTGTCGATCTCCTGGACCGTCGCCAGGGCCTTCTCGTACTCGACGCGCGCCGCGGCGAAGTCTCCCTTCGCCATCAGCTCGTCGCCGGCGCGGAGGTTCTCGTTGGCCCGGTAGCGCGCGAGCGCCGCGAGCTCTTCCGCCGAGACCCGCTCGAGCTGGGCGTCCACCGGATTGGAGACGCCAGTGCTGTACACCTCAACTGGCTCAGGGGAGCTCCACGGATAGTAGCCATCGGCCTCGACCCGCACGATCCAGGTGCCCCCTTTGAGCCCGAGGAAGCCGTAAGCGCCCTTCTTGTTGGTGATAAAGGGGGGCGGGCCGGCATCGCGGTTCTCGAGCATCCGGTAGTAAACCTTCGCACCGGCGATCGGCGCGCCGTCCATATCCGTCACCATGCCCTTGACCCGGCCGCTGCCGGCCCAGTCCTGGGCAGCGACCTCGGCGGCGAGACCGGTCAGGAGCAGCCCGGCGAAGATGAGATAAACGGTTCGACGAGCGGTCATGGTGCACCCCCCTCGGGCAGAGGATGGTAGCGCATCCGCGGCCGGAAGCGAAGGGCGCTGCGGCCGGGAACGGGAGCGGGAACGGGAGCGGGAGCGGGAACGAATCCGGAAGCAGGCGGGGGCCCCATTACATTACCTGTCACCTATCACTTATCACTTATCACCCATCACTTGTCACCTATCACAAAAAAGGGGGCCCGGAGGCCCCCATGACTCGTCAACGAGAAATCGATCAGAAGCTCACGCCGAATCCGAAACGCACGCGGCGCGGGTCCTGGTAGTAGA
Source organism: Holophagae bacterium (assembly GCA_003105185.1). Classification (GTDB taxonomy): domain Bacteria; phylum Acidobacteriota; class Thermoanaerobaculia; order Thermoanaerobaculales; family Sulfomarinibacteraceae; genus FEB-10. The sequence continues at coordinate 4,802 of PQAJ01000256.1, read as the reverse complement.
CCGGCTGTTTGAAGCTCTCGTCCGGAGCACCCGCGGGGGTACCGGCGGTCTCCGAGTAGTAGCGGACCGCGTCGAAGTCGAACAGGTTGAAGATGTCCAGCCGCACGTTCCAGTCCAGCCCGGCGAGCTGGAAGTCGTACTTCACCATGGCGTCGAGGCTGTACATGTCGTCGGTGGTGCCAACCGAGCCGCGCGGCGCGGGCGTGCCGTCGGCGTAGAAGAACGACGCCACGTCATACGACGCCGCCCACGGATCGGTCGGGTGCACCGAAATGGCGTTCATCGGACGGCCGGTCTGGTACCAGAGGTAGCCGCCGACCTGCAGGCCCATGTCCCATGCGTAGGCGCCGAAGATCTTCAGGTTGTGGCGCCGGTCATTGGGCAGGAAGCCGTAGGCGTTGTCCATCAGGCCCGGGAAGTCGAAGTCCTGGGTCAGTCCGGCGTCGTCCTGGCCGATGTCCGATTTCACGTAGCCCTCGTAGTTGCCATAGGACTGCGACCAGGTGTAGGCGATCTGGGCCATCCAGTTGTCGGCGAAGCGCCGCTTGGCGGTCAGCTCCACCGCGTAGTACTTCCGCGTCGCGTCGGGGTAGCCGAGCTGCTCGGCGGTGAAGCTGATCGGGTCGAGCACGCCGTCACCGTCGAGGTCATAGTAGCCCTCGAAGTCGCTGCCAGGATTCGCGAGGTAGTACGCCAGGGCACCCTCGTCGATGCCGTACACTTCGGACAGCGCCTGGTCGATGGTCATGTCCTCGATGACCTTGCCGAACTCACGGAATACCCCGCGCGCGCCCAGCGACCAGTTGGTGCCCACCATCTGCTCGCCGCCGATGATGTACTCGTACTGCGACATCGGGTCGAGGTTGGTGGCGCGGACGCTGTCCGCATCCGGAATGACGCCGTCGGCGTAGAGCACCGTGGTGATGAACTCGCCGATCTCGGTCGGGAAAGCGAACTCGTCCGGACCCGCGCCCGGCGGCAGCACGTACCAGTCGCGCTGGTCGAACTCCATGCCGGCGAGCCGGATGTTGGTGTTGGACGCGATCGGCAGGTGGTACTGGCCGTAGCTCGCGAACAGCTTCGACCGGCCATCGCCGCTCGGGTCCCAGATCACGCCGACGCGCGGCGCGTACTGATCGTCGATCTTGATGAAGGTCTCATCGAGCGCGTTGTTGTTCTCGTACATCTCCCAGCGGATGCCGAAGTTGAGGGTGACGGCGGGCGTGATCGCCCAGCTGTCCTGTGCGTAGACCGCGGTCGAAAAGGTGTTGAACGAGCCGCCGGTGGTGCGGTGGCGAATCGCGACCAGCTGGTCCTCGGGGCTCAGCGGCGTCCCGCTCGCGGTCTCGGTGAACCGGGTTCCGTTGTCGTAGTAACTGACGTAGGCGCCGCCCGAGTACGCCCAGGTCTCGTCGGAGACGTTCTCCTCGGCGTCGATGCCGGCGCGCAGGGAGTGATTGCCCAGGTACCAGTCCGCGTCGGCACGGTAGGCCGTGCGCTCGTCTGACGAGTCCGATCCGGCGTAGAGCGTCCAGCAACCGATCGGGGTCGAGCTGCCGCCGCGGAAGTCGTAGGAGTAGGCACAGTTCTGCAGCTGGGACGAATCGTCGGTGCGGTCGAAGGCGTTGTAGCCGTACTGCGCCGAGAACAGGAAGTTCTCGGTGAAGATGCCGGTGTACTTGCCGATGTAGTTCTCGCCGCCACGCGCCTCGGAGCCCCAACCGAAATAGTCAAGCTGGGTCCGCGTCTCGGGGTCGTAATTGTAGACGTCAGAATCCAGGGTGGTCTCGTCGACCAGGTAGGTGCCCTCCAGCCGGTGGTTGGGGGTGATGTTCCAGTCGATCTTCGCCCCGTAGTAGGGCGCGTTGTTCATGCTCACCGTGTTGCGGGCGCCACGGTTCTCCATCCACTCCGTGTCGTCGTAGCGGATGAAGCCGAAGAAGAACAGCTTGTCGCGGACGATCGCACCGCCGAGCGAGGCGTTGGCCTCGAGCGACTCGAAGTACTCCTCGGTGTTGTGGCGGTCCCACGCGTCGGGCATCGTCTCCTGCAGGCTCTCGGGCTGGTAGAAGACGGTGACCCCGCCGTTGAGGCTGTTGGTGCCCGACTTGGTCACCATGTTGATGACGCCGCCGGTGGAGCGGCCGAACTCGGCCTCGTAGCCGCCGGTCTTCACCTGCACCTCTTCCACGAACTCGAACGGCACGTAGGTCGAGCCGACCATGGTCCGGAAGTTGGTGACGTTGAGGCCGTTGACCTGGTAGGAGTTCTCGGCCGGCGACGAGCCGCTGATCGCCGCCAGCGTCTGGCCCGGGGTGTTGTCGGAGTCGAAACGGGTGTCACCCTGGGTCGATGACGGGGCGAGCAGGGCGATCTGGGTGGACTCACGGCCGATCGGCAGCCGGCCGCTGAGCTCCTCCTGGTTGACGGTGATGCCGGTGACTGTGGAGGTCACGTCGACCAGCGGCGCCTCGCCGGTCACCTCGATCACGTCGGTGACTGCACCGAGCGTCATCGTGAAGTCGTTCTTCACGGTGCGGCCGAGGTCGACCGCGATGCTGCGCTTGTAGGTCTGGAAGCCGTCGAGCGTCGCCTGCAGGCTGTAGGTGGCCGGCGGCAGTGCGACGAAACGGAACTCGCCGGCGGTGTTGGTCACCGTGGTCCGCTCGTAACCGGTGGCCGGATCCGCGATGGTCACCGTCACGCCCGGCATGGTCGCGCCGTCTTCGGAGGAGATGTTTCCGATGATGGCGCCGGTGGTCTCCTGGGCGAGTGCGAGCCCGCTGCCCAGGAGCGCCGCAAACATAAGGATCGCAAATACCCTCTTCATGGTTCCTCCTTGAATCCTCGAAATCAGGTGATCACAGTCGCAACGTCTTTTCACGCCGGCTCGAGCCTCCTCTCGTCTCAGTGGTGGGTGTGAGAAACCCGCTCGTGCCGTGGGTTCCTCGTCCTCCTTCAACAAGATCTCCCAATCCCCGGCCACGGGGCACGGGGGAATACAATTCGCTTGAGAACCAAGCATACACCATGCCAGTGCGGCTGATGACACAGCACCACGGAGAGGGGGCAAGATGCTTCCGCGGGCTCTTCCGGAGAAGACATTTAAGTGCCTGCATTCAATAGATTTCTGCAGATACTCTGAAAGACCGTCTCGTCCCGAGAGCGGTCCCGTTCCGCCGCCTCGGACTGATTCCTGAGCAGCTTGTCCGAATTTCCGGATGATTCTGCGGCAGCTGTTCGGAAACCCGTGAGCTTCCGGCCACCGCCCTCCGACCGTGTAGACTGCTCGGCGGAGGTGGATCGTGAGGCGCCTCGCCACTCTCGCCCTGCTCGCCGCCCTGCTCGGCGGCGTCCCGCTCGCGGTCGGTCAGGAGCACGAGGCCGACGATCATGACTCGATCCGTCCGATCGGCGGCCTCGCCTTCGTCGACGAGCTCGAGGTGACGGTGGTCAACGTCATCGCCTACGTCACCGACAAGCAGGGGACGGCGGTCACCAACCTCACCAAGGACGACTTCCGGATCTTCCACGACGGCGAGGAGCGCCCGATCTCCAACTTCCAGCTCTACACCGAGGAGCTGATCCGCACCTACTACCAGGCCGAGGAGGGGCCGCCGCTCGCGCCGACCCCGGTGCCCGAGGAGGAAGCGGCGAAGCTGACCGCCATCCAGCCGGTGTGGGTGATGATCCTGGTCGACAACGACAACCTGCAGCCGCTCGACCGCAACCGGGTGCTCGGCCAGCTGCGGACCTTCGTCCGTGAGAACACGCGGCCGCCGGTCCAGATGATGGTCGCCACCACCAACCGCGCGCTCAAGATCGAGCAGGAGTTCACCGACGACTCGAGCGAGGTCCTCGGCGCCCTCGAGGGAATCAAGATGACGACCGGCGGCCGCACCAGCCGCGACTCGGCGCGGGAAGAGGTCTATGACGAGATCGACCGCGCCACCCAGTCCCAGGGCTCATCGTCCCAGAGGTCATCCGGCCAGTCCAACCTGCAGAAGGCGCACGGACTCGCCGTGAGCTTCGCCGAGGAGGAGCTCAACGGCCTGCAGTTCACCCTCGGCGCGATCCGAGAGGCGGTCAACCTGCTCGCCGGCCTGCCCGGCAAGAAGATGATCCTGCACCTCTCCAATGGGTTGCCGATGACCCCCGGCATCGACCTCTTCTACGCCCTGTCCAGCGCCTACAACGAGCCCGGGATGGTCACCGAGGGGATGCGCTACGCGCAGACCCGGCAGTACGAGTCGCTGGTCAAGAACGCCAACGCCCAGGGCGTCGCCCTTTACGCGATCGGCGCCGGGGGCCTGGAGAACATCACCATGGGCTCGGCGGAGCACCAGTCGCCGCGCGACACCGTGGCCGCCTCGATGGCGCACGACAACTATATCGACACGCTGCGCTTCATCTCCGAGGAGACGGGCGGGGTCGCGATCGTCAACGCCAACGACATCCGTCCCCGCCTCGACCGCGTCGAGCAGGACTTCTACAGCTACTACTCGCTCGGCTACAACCTGCAGATGAGCGGCACTGACAAGGTCCACCAGATCAAGCTCACCCTGCCCAACCACCCCGACTACGACATCCGCTACCAGCGGCGCTTTGTCGAGAAGGCTCTGGAGAGCCGCATCCAGGACAAGGTGCTCACCGGGCTGGTGATCCCGCTCGACGAGAACCCGCTCGAGATCACGCTCGAGACCGGCGACCAGGCCCCCGCCTCGACCGACCGCTGGACGGTCCCCTTCCAGCTGTCGTTCCCGCTCGCCAACATCGCCCTGCTGCCGGAGGGCGGCGACTAC
>PQAJ01000255.1 GCA_003105185.1 Holophagae bacterium | reverse complement strand
GTGGAGCGCCGAGAAGGTCCACAGCAGGCGGGCGTTGAGGATCAGCCCGCGCGGGGCGTCGTCACGGACCGCGCCGTCGCTCGCCATCTCGGCGATGAAGCCGCCGTGGACGTGGTCAATGCTGCGCTCACGCCAGAACGGCAGCAGGTTGGTCTCGAGCTCGGCGGCGATGGCGCCCCGAAGGGCCGACCGGTCCATGGCGTCAGTTCTCGAGCTTGTCGTACCAGGTCTTCTTGAGGATCAGCATTGTCACGGCGACGATCGCCGCGGTCACCACCACCGCGGTCCACTGCATGAGCACGAAGTAGATCGGCAGCGCCACCAGGGCGGTCTGCCAGGCAGTGCCCACCACGATGTTGAACATGTCGCGCTTGAAGTTGCGGTTGCGCCGGAAGTCGGGGTCCTCGGCCTCGACCAGGCGGCGGATCGGACCCCAGAAGCCCCACGGCCGCACCGTGCGGTAGAACAGCTTGAGCGTCTCCTGGTTGGTCGGCTGGGTCAGGTAGGTGCCGAGCAGGCAGCCGACCAGCGAGATCGCCATCAGGTGCGGGAAGTAGTAGAGCGGCAGCATCTGCGGCCAGATCGCGGGGAAGACCAGCGCCGGGACGATCCCCGCCACCATGCCCCAGAAGTAGCCGTAGCCGTTGAACCGCCACCAGTACCACTTGAGCACGTTGGACGACAGGTAGGCGCCCCACAGCGCCGACACGATCCACTGCAGCAAGTTGTTGACGTTCTTGGCGTAGAAGCCGAGCACGATGCTGACCACCACCAGCAGCAGCCCGCTCGCGTAGTTGACGATCACCGTGCGGCGGTGCGTCGCCTTGGGGTCGATGTACTTGTGGTAGAGATCATTGACGACGTAGGCCTGGGCCGCGTTGAGGGTGCCCGCAAAGGTGGAGACGAAGGCCGCGGCCAGGCCGGCGAGCATCAGCCCGGTCAGGCCGGCCGGCACGAACTCGTTGATCGCGGAGGGCAGGATCTGCTCGAAGTCGATCTGGCCGCCAACCACCAGGTCGAGACGGTTGTAGAACAGCAGGCCGAGGACCACGAAGCCGGTGATCATCAGGTAGCGTGACGGGCTCAGCACCAGGCTGACGAAGCCGCTCATCTTGGCGGCCTCGCGCGGCGACCGCGTCGCCAGGATCTTCTGCATGTCGTAGTTGGGCGCCGGACCTGCCGCGCTGACCAGGATCCCCTTGAAGACCATCATCATGAAGAAGATCGTGAAGAGCGAGAACTGATCGGAGGCGATCTTCTGGTTGACCTCGGCGATGATCCCGCTCCAGTCAAGGTCGAGGTGCCAGCCGAACCACGGGCTCATCCAGCCGTCGGGCACCACCAGCGGGTTGGCGGCCAGGGCGGTCATGGCGATCACCGCCACCACCACCGCCGAGACGGTCATGATCGTGAACTGGAGGACGTCGGCGAGCACGATCGACCGCATCCCACCGAGGACCGTGTAGGCCACCGCCACCAGGGTGAAGACGATGCCGTAGAGGTGCGGTACGTGCTCCGGCGCCACCGTGATGCCGAGGTACGGCTGCACCGCCTCCCACGGGATGAAGATCTCCACGAACTTGCCGAGCCCGACGAACCCATAGGCGAGAAAGCCGAGGCCTCCGATCAGCGCGAACACCACCACCACCATGTGCGACAGGCGGGCGCCGAAGCCGCTGCCGAACCTCGTCTCGATCCATTGGGCGCCGGTGGTCACGTTCGACCGGCGCAGCCAGGCCGACAGGAAGACCATCAGGAAGACCTGATTGAAGGTCGGCCACAGCCACGGCAGCCAGATGCTCTTCAGCCCATAGACGAAGCCGATGGTGACCAGCCACATCGTCCCCGAGATGTCGAACATCCCTGAGGCGTTGGACAGGCCGAGCATGTACCACGGCAGGCTCTTGTCGCCGAGCAGGTAGGACTCGACGCTCTTCGCCGCCCGCCGGCGCACCGCGAGACCGATCGCGGTGACCGAGACCAGGTAGGCGGCGATGATCGCGAGGTCGAGGCCGGTCACTCCGAGCTGTGGCATGTGTCCCCTCCGGTCGATCTCCCAGTCGATCCCTGACCTCTCGCCGTCGCTGGGCCCTCAGTGCGCTGCCGCCGTCTCGACCTCGGCCGGCCGGCAGCCCTCGGCCGCCACGCCCTCGTTGCCGGCCGCAAGGCAGGCCAGCCCGATCACGGGGTCGACGACCATCAGCTCGGCCTCGCCGACCGGCGCGCGGGCGGCCTCGAGCCGGGCGAGGCGCGGCTCGAGCCAGCCTCCCGGCGCCTCGAGGCGCGAGGCGGCGAGCTCGAGAGCCTCGAGCCCGATCGCCGCCACATCGGCCAGCGCCGCCGACATCGGCTCCATCTCGGCGAGCCCGGGAGACGCGCGCAGGGTCGGGGCGACGGCCGCGTGGTTGTCCCGCCAGAGGAGCAGCGCGGAGCGCGCCGCGTCGACATCGGCCGCCGTCGTGAAGCCGTCGGCGAGCAGGCGCTCCACGGTCCACCGGAAGTTGCGGGCCGGCGCCGCATCGGCCCATGAGATGTCCACCAGCCGGGTCAGCGGCGAGAGCTGGGTGTAGGGATGGGGCGTGTCCTCGCGCAGCGCGTTGCGCCGGTAGATCTTGACCGGCTCGACCGCGCCGAGCAGGGTCTCGAGCGGCGCGAGATCCTGGCACCGGCACAGCCGGCGCAGCATCATCGGCCGGTTCTTGAGGTGCAGCAGCCCAACTTCCTCGAGCAGCAGGCTGATCCGGTCGAGCCGGCGATACATGTCGGCGACGTCGGTCACGCCGACCGGCGACCAGAACCGCTCGGCGATGGCCGCGGTGCGCGGCCAGATCCGGGAGTCGACGGTCTCCGGGGTGACGAACTCGGCCCACATGGTGGCCTCGCCGCCCAGGATCAGCCGGCGCGCCTCCTCGGGCAGCGTCGAGTCCGCCGGCAGCGGGTCGTTGAGGTAGTGGAAGTCGGTCGGCTGCATGAGGTCGATGTAGTAGCCGTTGGAGAGGATCCCCGCGTAGCCGCGGCTCGCCGCCTCGGCGAGCGACTCGCGCCCCCGCCAGGAGTGGATCACGACATTGGTCGGC
>PQAJ01000254.1 GCA_003105185.1 Holophagae bacterium | reverse complement strand
CCGCCGTGAGATCGTGCGGACTCCATAGCCGACGACTGCCCGCCCCGGCCGACCATGAGCTCGAGGCCGTTGGCCGCGACCTCCATTCGACGGCGAGCGCGGCCCCCTTTCTTGACGGTGCCATAGACCGTTGTGTAACCTGACTTTGCGGCCCGGATGAGCATTCTCGAGTGGACCAACTCATACGCGGGGTGTCTGGAGTTTGTACCGTCGAGCGTGTTCACGCGGCCATGCAGGCAACAGGGAGGCCTTCGATGCGAAGAGTCACGATGCTGTTGGTTGTGTTGATTGCGGTGGCCGCAGCCCCAGCGATGGCGCAGCAGACCGTCGCTTCGACGCCTGCGGCCGGCGGAGCGCCGTACGGGGCGCTGCGACCCGGGGCGTTGATCTTCGACCAGGGGCCGGCGACCGGAAGCAACGGGGGCTGCTGGTGGAACGAGACGGCCGGTCAGAACTTCGCCGACCAGGCCACTCTCGTCGATCCCGCCGAGATCGACGAGATCAGGGTCTTCACCTGCGTCGCTCCGATGACCGGCACGGTTCATGTCAAGATCCTGGCCGATGATGGAGCGGGGACCCCGGCAGGCGTTGTGTACGCCGAGGACAAAGTCCCCGACGCGTGGGCCGCCGACCCATCGAGCGGCGGCTATGTCGTGGCGGTGGTCCTGACGACGCCTTTCCAGGCGACTGCCGGCACGACCTATTGGTACGGTATCTCATACAACGGACAGGACATGGGGCAGTACTCGGTCCTGACGCCAGGTGACGGGATGATGGCCCAGTTCAGCGGCTCCGCATTTTCGGGTCACGCCACGGTCGGCGACCAGATGTTCCAGCTCATGGGGACCATCGTCCCGGTGGAGCTGCAGTCCATCGTCGTGGAGTAGATGCGCCACCGGTCCTGACCACTCGTGTGCTCGTTGCTAACGGGGCGCGGCGCGCCATACCGCCGATGCGTCCAGGCAGTGTCCGAGTCCGCCGAGTCGCGCGACTCGCGGCAGGTAGCAGCGCGCTTGCGCACGAGGCGCCGGCTCAGCAGCCCTGCGGGCCGCCTTTCGACGAACTGAGATAGCATTCGTCAGGGACGGGCCTGCGTCGGCCGTCAGGCCTGGGCGGTGCGACGAGTCGCCGCCGGTCATGGCGGAGGGAGGCAGTCGTGGCGAGAGCGCTTCGTGTCCTGTGGCTCGCTGTCTTGGGAGCATCGCTTGCGAACGCGCAGGAGTTGTATGTGCCGGCGGCTGCGCACACCAGCGGCGCTGCGGGCACGGTGTGGCGCACCGACCTCGAGGTGAAGGCGAGGGCGAACGAGCCGGCCTCGTTCACACTCGAGCTGCTCAAGGAGAGAATGGACAACACCGAGCCCCTCTCGGCGTCGTTTTCGCTGGAGGCCGGCGAGAGTGTCCGGCTGGCCGACGCGGTCGACGCGGTGTTCGGCTTCTACGGCAGCGGGGCGCTCCGGGTGACCGCAACCGAGGGAGCAATCCTGGCGACCTCGAGGACCTACAACACCAACCCGAACGGGACCTTCGGCCAGTACATCCCGGGGCTCGACGCTGAGATCGCGGCCGAGCACGGCCACGACTACGTGCTCATGCAGCTGTCGAGCTCGGCGTCGTTCCGGACCAACGTCGGCTTCGTGAACACGACCGGCGCGACAGTGGCGCTGGAGGTCGACCTGTTCACGGCCGCCGCCAGCCTGCTCGGCTCGGTGCCGGTCACGCTGCGGCCATATGAGATGCGCCAGATCCCGGCCGTCTTCACGCTCGTGACCAGCGAGTCCGTCGAGGACGGCTATGCGATCGTCCGGACCTCAACCGAGGCCGGCCGCTTCTTCGCCTACGCCTCGGTGGTGGACAACCTCTCGGGCGACGCCGTCTTCATCCCGGCCCAGCTCGACGGGCCGCTCGCGGCCCCGCCTGAGCCTCGCTTCGTCGTCTTCGAGGCGTTCATGCGCTATGGGTGACCCATCTGCGCGGCCGCCGGTCCGGTGGTCGACCAGCTCGCCGAGGAGTACGCCGATGATCCGGTGGTCTTCATCGAGTACGACGTCGACAACCCTGCCGGCAACCGCGTCAGCCGCTGGTGGGCGGCCTGGGGCAGCGGGGGATCGGTCTACCTGCCGCTGATCATGGTCGACAGCGGGAACCAGATCAGCAACGGCTCGGTCGCCTTCGCCCAGCGCTACCGGGCGATGGTCGACGCGGCTCTGCAGCGGCCTGCGGCGGCACGGCTCGAGGTCAACCGCGAACGCGTCGGCAACTCGTTCCGATTCGACATCGCGCTCACGAACCTGAGCGGCGTGACGCTGAGCTCCGCCAACAGCGCGACGCTGCACGTGATCGTTTACGAGGAGGCCCACGTCGGCGACACCGACCGCTGGGTGCGCGCCGCGACCGCGCAGTCGATTTCGAACCTGGCGCCGGGCGGGACCGGCGCCTTCACGGCCGAGATCGCGCCCCAGGGTGTTGTGGACTGGGACAAGGTCCACTCGGTCGTCATCGCCGACTACCGTCCGGGCGGCGCCACCGGCGCCTACGACATGCTGCAGGCAGTCCACCAGTAGACGCCGCGCGCCTGTGCAGTGCCGCGTCCACCCATACCGGTGGTTTTGGCGGAGGTGCTTGGCGCATCATGCGATTCCGCTTTTGTCATGTCGAACGACTCTCGTGCCCGACACGTCGCAGAGCCCTCGACTAGCGGGCCATGCTCGATTGACACGCGCCTTCACGAGGGCGACGCACCCTGGAGTGGTGTTAGACTCATGTCACGTCAAAGGTATACACAACCCCACAGCCTGCAACGGCGGCCCGAGGTCTCCTCGGGTCGATCGCGGATGGTGTTGGGATACTTCATGGGACACACCGCTCGTGAACGCCCCGCGTCGATGGGAGGACGCCATGACCAGAATCCGGAATCTCGCCAACTGCTGTTTTCTCTCGCTCTCACTTGTGTCTGCGGCGGCGGTTGGGCAGGAGGTCGAACTCAGGCGTCCGGTTGCTGGACCTGCAGGGCAGGACTTGGAGATCACGTCGATACGGCCGAAATCCGTCGAGGTCGTCGCGAACGGCTCATCGGTCCACGTCGTCCTTCAAGGCCGCAACCTCGACCGTGTCGACCTTCAAGGTGAAGTTCTCAGGTCCGGACACGTCACGCGAAGTATCGTCGTGTCATTTGACAGGCCTGCAGACGGGAAAACCCGGAATATGAAGCTCACCGCCTCCACTCAGGCAGTGCGCGGACCCCATTCTGTCCGTCTGAAGGCGGGCACCCAGATCATCGACCTCCCCCTGCAGGTGCAGGTCCTGCACCCAGAGCAGGCCGCGCCACTGAACGCTGCCACACCGAGAGCAGCCGCAGCCGAGCGGGGAGCGGTTCAACAGTCGGCGGCCGACCAGCGCCAACAGGCGCGTCCGTCCAGCGCGGCGAGGCCGCCGGTGACCGGCGTCTCTCAGCAGCCCGCCAAAAGCTCATCCAGGAACATCCTGACGGCTGCCAACGACAACTTAGTTGTCATCATCCCTCATCTCGTGGTCCAGACCGGTACAAAGGAGTTCGAGAGTTACGCCACCGCTCTAGGCTTTGCGAGCCCTGAAAAGCTCACGTTCCAGTGGAGCCACAGCAACCCCGAGGTCAAGTCTGGACAGTGGGAGGTCACCCATGACAACTTCGTCGTCATGAAGGGCAGCGCGGGAGCCGCGCCCCCTCCAGGTCAGGTCAAGAACTTCGACATCGATTTTCGCGGCTTCGTCAATCTTCCCGCGCCCGGCGACCCGGTCCGGTATCGGGTGCGGGTTCGGGGGATGAAGGCGCTGATTCCAGAGTCCGAGACCTCGATCCGCGCTGCTAGAGTCGATGAGCCTGTTGCAGCGACGGCGTCGTCCCCCGCGGCCGCCACTGTGGACGACGAGTCGCTCTTCGTGACCCCGCTGTCCAACGCGGTGGTCATTACTTACGCGAGCCAGGTCGACTCAGTGTTCACCGAGGAAGGTCTGGAGCTGCCGTGGCCCGAGCGCGACGACGATCATGACGGCTTCAAGAACGGTGAGGAGGACGCGCTGGCAGCCCAATTCCGGCCCTATTTCATCTTCGACGCTGAGGAGAGTGATCGACGCCAGGGTGAACCGGTGGTGATATACCAAGTCCAGTGCGTTGGGCGTGCAGAGTGGTGCACGACGGCCCACATCAGGTACTACTTCTTGTTCAGAGAAGACGGAGGATGGCAGTCATGCTCCCCGTGGTGCAACAACGCCCACAACGGTGACAATCAGGCCTTTGATATTGATGTCCTTCGCCATGCTGCTGAGCCAGACGATCCGTACACCTATTGGTATATGGTCTGGGGTGCCGACCGTTTTCAGTACACCCACCCCATACTCTACCTTGCGGCGGGAAAGCACCATAACTACTTGTCCACGAGTTGGAACCACGTCGATGACGGCGGATGCTGTGATGACGTGGCCGGCGACGGCGACCAAATCTTCCCGGACGTTGTGACCGATGGCCGTTACCACAACGTCGGCGAACGCAACGCGCCGTTGATTGACGACCTTGGCTTCCTCGGATACCCGGGAGAGTGCGCTTGGTGCGGCAAGGCGTTCCGGGGTGGCCTCGAGGACGACGAAGGGGACAGTGAGCCCTTTGAGTGGTTCTGATACATGCGCTTGTCGTGCTGAACGTAGGAGGGAGTGCCGCTTTACGAGGGGGGTGGCAGCGAGCAGGTGATCGGCACGCCAGTCCGCTCTTCTATTAGGTGCAGCAATCCCCGATTTCCCTGAGGCCGTGATTCTCGTCAAACGCAGGCGCGGGTAAGAAGACTACGGCGCGATGCCGTCCTCGAATTTTCCGAGATCGGCACGGAGGCGAAGATGGCTAGGGCCCGGGTCGGGCTTCGCGCCTTGTCACGGGACCGTGGTGGACCAGGCCGAGGTGTCGCCGGACTCGAAGCCGTCCGCGAACACCGGGAGCTCGCAATCGTCGAACACCAGCAGGCCGGCAAGGTCATTTGCGGCTGCTGCGTGGTCACTCCCAACATCCACGAAGGCCAGGAACTCCGGCGGATCATAGGACCCCACCTCGACCGGGGACTCTGGGTTGCTCAGCTCCAGAACCCGCAGGCCGGCCTCCCAGCACGCGACCCACGCGTAGCTGCGGGAAACCACGATCTCGTTCGGCCAGTAGCACGGCATCGGGACGACCCCGACCTCGACCGGTGCCGTTGGGGCCGTCACATCGACGACGCGGAACCCATCCAGGGTGGCAACATACGCGTAACCCTGGTAGACGGCGGCCCTCCCGACGAAGTCGTCCGGAAAGTCGACAGAACCAGCCACGAAMGGCGCTGACGGAGTGCTSACGTCGATCACYYTGAGRCCGCCCGGCGGAGTWCCGAAMGWGTCRTACCAAGGAACRTAGGCGTACGGACCCAGGACCACGATGGACGCGATGTTGTAGATGTCCGGCAGGAACGCCACCTCGGTCGGCGAGGACGGCACGCTCACGTCGAACACCCGAAGGCCAGGCGGGTATCCAACCGAGACGTACGCGAAGGGACCGGATAAAGCAACCACGGTGGCTCCCCACAAGTCCACGGTCGTCTCGACATGCGGCTGCTCGGGGTTGGTGGCATCGACGACGATGAAGTCATCGCCCGCGACGAAGACGTACCCGTCGGCCGCAGCCAGTCCGGCGATGTAGCCCAAATCGACGCTCCCGACCACCTCGGGCGTCGCGGGGTCAGAGATGTCGGCCACCATCAGCACCGTCTCATCGCTCACATAGGCGAACGGCTCAGCGACTGTCACCAATGTCACTGCGTCGTCCGACCACTGGCCGAGCAGCTCCGGGCAGTCCTGCGCGAGCGCGAAAGCTGAGAGCCCGCACACACCAAACCCCACGAGCACCACCAACCGGACGCCGGGCCGACGGCTCTTCATGGTGTCCCCCTTGGCTGAGGTTCTGTTGCGCTGCACCCAATGTAGACCTCCCCAGCGACAATGTCATCGAAATATTCGTGGATCGTCTGCGAGACCCCTGGAGGCAGTTCGTCCTGTCTTTTGGCGAGGGTAAAGAAGTTGCCCGGTGCGCCACGAGACGCGGAGGAGAACAGCGCATGAGAACCTCAAGCTGGTTCGACTCGGCGGGCGCTCCGGGATCGCTCTGTGATGCTGTTCTGCGCCGCGGTGATGCCGTGCTCTGCTAGACTCGGCGGCAGTCATTCGCTCGGAACTCCAAACCGGGGCTGACAGGAAGGGGTCGACCTGATGAGCGACCTGACGGGCCGTTCGATCGCGCACTATCGCGTCACCGCCAAGCTCGGCGAGGGCGGGATGGGCGAGGTCTATCGCGCGACCGACACCAAGCTCAAGCGCGATGTCGCGATCAAGGTGCTCCCGATCGCGCTGGCCGAGGACACAGAGCGGCTCGCCCGATTCGAGCGCGAGGCGCAGCTTCTGGCTCAGCTGCAGCACCCGAACATCGCTTCGATCTACGGCCTCGAGGAGTCGGGCGGCGTGCGAGCGCTGGTCATGGAGCTGGTCGAGGGTCCGACCCTGGCAGACAGGCTCGAGTCCGGAGCCTTGCCGCTCGATCAATGTGTCGCCATCTCGCTGCAGGTTGCTCAGGCGCTTGAGGAGGCGCACGACAAGGGCATCATTCACCGCGACCTCAAGCCGCAGAACATCAAAGCACCGGTTGACGGGAAGGTCAAAGTTCTCGATTTCGGCCTGGCGAAGGCGATGGATCCGGAGGTGGGGGTGGCGTCCGCGGCCAGCCTGGCGCGGTCGCCGACGATGACGGCGGTGCACGGGACGCAGCTCGGCGTGATCCTGGGGACGGCGGCGTATATGGCGCCCGAGCAGGCGCGCGGCGGGAGCGTCGACAAGCGGGCTGACGTCTGGGCTTTCGGGGTCGTGCTCTACGAGATGCTGACCGGCCGTGCGCTGTTCGCTGCCGACACGGTGACGGACACGCTGGCCGGCGTGCTCAAGACCGAGATCGACTTCTCGGCGCTTCCTGCTTCCACGCCTGCCGAGATCCGCCGCCTGGTGCGGCGCTGTCTCGAACGGAATCCGAAGAACCGCCTGCACGACATCGCCGACGCGCGCATCGTGCTCGAAGAGCTGAACCGCTCCGGGGAGGCAGGCAACGGGTTGCCGTCGCCGGCGGCCCCACCTGGCGGCAGGTCGCGTCGCGAGCTCGCGGCCTGGGCGCTGGCGCTGCTGGCGACCGCCGTGGCGGTCGCGCTGCTCGCCGGACGGCTGGGAGCACCGCGCGGCGTGGCGACCGAGGCACCGCGAGTCACCCGGTTCGCGGTCGCCCCCGAGGAGAAGGGGATCATTCAAGGCTATCCGGCGCTCTCGCCCGACGGCCGCACGCTGGTGTACAGCATGCTGCAGGAAGACGGCTCGGCCGCGCTCTGGGCGCACTCGTTCGAAACCGGGACGAGTCGGCGGCTGCCAGGCACTGACGGCGCCGAGGAGCCGTTCTGGGCGCCCGACGGGAAGCAGCTCGGCTTCTTCGCCGTCGGGCAGCTCAAGCGGCTCGACCTCGCGAGCGGACTGACCCAGAACCTGCACCGCGTCGCCGATCCGCGCGGCGGGACGTGGACGCGAGACGGCGACATTCTCTGCTCGGTCAACTCCGTCGCGCCGATCCTCCGGATCTCGGCCGGATCGGGAGAGAGCCGAGCCGCCACCGAGCTCGCTTCCGACAAGGGAGAGCAGAGCCACCGCTTCCCCTGGGCCCTTCCCGGGGGCGGGTTCGTCTTCACCAGCACCGGGGCCCCCGGGATCCGGGGCATCTACTGGCACGGCCGCGGCACCTCGTCATGGCGGCGAATCCTGCCGGATCTCTCCCGCGCCGTCTACGACGAGCGCGGCTATCTGCTCTGGGTTCGTGACGGATTTCTCGTCGCGCAACGCTTCGATCCGGAGACGGGGGAGCTTTCGGGCGAGCTGCTTCCTCTCGCCGAGAAGATCGGCGAAAACTCCCAGAAGACGGCCGAATCCTGGTTCGCGACCTCGGCCTCGGGAGTGGTTGCCTTTCGCCAAGGCGCCAGACAGTGGAGCGAGCTGGTCTGGCTCGATCGCAAAGGGGCGACTCTCGGCGCCGTGGCGACTCCGGGGACGTTCAACGAGCCGGCGCTCTCGCGGGACGGCCGGCAGGTCGTGGTGACGATCTCTCCTCCCAACGAAAGCCCCAATCTCTGGATCTACGAGTCGTCCGGACTCGATCGCGGCCGGCGCCTCACCTTCGATGCGGCTGGAGCCGAGAGCGGGATCTGGTCTCCCGACGGCCGCTGGGTGGCCTACTCCTCGGCGAGCGAGGAAGGCTACAGGTTCTTCCGCAAGGCGGCCGACGGCAGTGGCGAAGAGGAACTGCTCTTCGAGGCGGGGTCCGGGGGCTGGGTCGACAGCTGGTCGCCGGACGGCGGCACGCTCCTTTTCGAGCTTTTCGTGCCGGAGCGGGGAGCCGACCTCTGGCTGTTGCCGCTCGATGGGCAGCGCCAGCCGGTGCCGTTCCTCGAGACGCCCGCCAACGAAACCCACGCTGCGTTCTCGCCGGACGGGCGGTTCGTCGCCTACGTCTCGGACGAGGGTGGGCTGGCCCAGATCTATGTGCAAACGGTCTCTGCGTCCGGCAGCCGCTGGCAGGTCTCGCGCGACGGCGGCGACTGGCCGGCCTGGAGCGCCGACGGCAAGGAGCTCTTCTACGGCGGCCTCGACCGGGTTCTCTACTCGGTATCGATCGCCAGCTTGGCGCCGCTTACCTTCGGCGCTCAGGCGCCGCTCTTCCGACTGCGCACTCCGCAGCCCGCGATCACGTCCAACCGGACCTTCTTCGAACCTTCCCCTGATGGACGCCGCTTCCTGGTCAACCAGCTGGTCGGCAGCGAAGGCGGCGACCGCATCGACGTCCTCATGAACTGGGCGCCACTGGCGGGGCAGTCGTAGCGATCGCGTCCGGAACCCGCCTCGGTCCCTGGGAGACCGAAACCGCGGTCGGCGCCAGCTAAAGGCCCGGCACGCCATGCCGCCGTCACAGGATTCCCGAAGGGACCAGCATCGCTGATGTGATGAATCTCCGTCGGATGGGCCGCGGAACAAGGGTGGACGAAACTGGGCGCCGGGAGGCCCGGCGCCCTTGGT
>PQAJ01000253.1 GCA_003105185.1 Holophagae bacterium | reverse complement strand
GCGCTCAACGACAACCTCCTGAAGCGCTGCTCGCTGGCGGAGATCGAGTCGGTGATGGGTCACGAGATCGGGCACTACGTCCTCAACCACGCGTTCAAGAGCGTCGTCGAGTTCGGGGTTTTGATCGTGATCGGGTTTGCGTTCCTGCGGTGGTCGTTCGAGCGCGTGTCGGCGCGCTGGGGGTCGCGATGGGGCATCAAGGGGATCGCCGACGTCGCGGCCCTGCCGCTGCTCGCCCTGTTGCTTTCGGTCTTCTTCTTCGTGATGACTCCAGTGACGAACACCTTGATCCGAACCCAGGAGGCGGAAGCCGATATCTACGGCCTGAACGCCGCCCGCCAGCCGGATGGCGAGGCGGAGGTCGACCTCAAGCTGGGCGAGTACCGCAAGCTCCAACCCGGACCGGTGGAGGAGTTCGTCTTCTTCGATCACCCGAGCGGCTACAGCCGGATCCTCATGGCGATGCGGTGGAAAGCGGAGAACCCGCAGTAGCCGCTTGGGTAGGCGGCGGCTTGTTCCCCTGAGGTGCGCTCTCGGGCCAACGCTGAAGGTTGAGTCATTGCGACTCTCGGCTCTCGCCGGATCGCGGTAGGGCTACGACTTCGGCTGCCCCATCGCCATGGCGACGAGCTCGATGACGTCCCAGGTCTTCGCCTGCTCGTGGCCGCGGTCCGGCTGGGCGTCCTACGGCACCGTTGCCGACCAAACAGAGGTGTCGCCGGATTCGAAGCCATCGGCGAACGGCATGGTCGCCGTGTTGCAGTCGCCGGGGACCATGACGTTGGTGATGGCGATCTCATCCACCCACCACCCCTGGTAGGTCACGCTGCCGTCGGTGGACAGCCTCCAGCGCAGGATCACGTCCTGGTCAGCCCAGGCCGCCAGCGACGCGGTGTACTCCGCCCAGATCGGGGTGCCGTTGCCGGTGAAGTAGGCGCCGGTGGGCAGCCCACACGCATCGCCGGTGTTGGTCGAGTTCCCGGGGTAGTTGACCGGTACCTTGGCCCAGGTCGACCCGCCGTCGCTGGAGATCTCCACCACCCCCTTGTCCCAGCTGGTCTCGATCTGATACTTGGACCAGAACGTGAGGCTGGAGCCGGCACCGAGGCGCAGGGGCGCGCTGGTCAGGCTGGCGCAGACGTTGTCCCCGTAGGTGCCAGTGAGGTAGACCCGGGGGCCGTTGTGGCCGCCGGTCATCCCCACCGACCACGGAGAGGACGGCGACATCGTGGCGTCGCCCGTGTCGCCGGCATCGTCGAGCAGGGTGCCGATGCTGTAGGGGCCGGTGGGCACCCCCGACCGTTCCTCGGTGTTCTGCTCCTCGGCGCCGTTGACCGAGTCCACCGCCCGCACCACGTAGTAGTGGCGGGTCCCCGACGCGAGGTTCGCCGTGTCCTCAAACGTGGTGCCGGCGATCCCGGTGGCGACCCGGTTCGACGGGTCGGGGATGAAGCCCTCGCTCGTGGAGCGGTACACGTTGTAGGTGACGCTGCCGCCGCACCGGCTGGTGGCGGGGCTCCAGGCGAGCTCGAGGGTGCACTGCGACGAGGCAGGGTTGACCACCGACTCGAGGCCGGCGAAGAGCGGCGCCAGAGTGCACTCGCCAGTGGCGGTCGCGCTCGCCTCGTTCGAGGGGTCGGACAGGCACGAGCCACCGTCCGACGAGCGGATCACGTAGAAGTATGTCGTCCCGCCGCTGACGTCGAAGTCCTGGTAGGTGTATCCCGCACCCCCGCCGGCTCCCGGGCTGGAGTCCGGCACCGTGTCCACCAGCACGTACGGGCCACCGGCCGCAAACGACCGGTACACCCGGTACTCGCTGATCTCGGGGGTGGCGGAGTCGTCCCAGCTCACCAGGATCAGGTTGTCGCCGCCGACAGCGGCCGACGCGGTGGGCGGCACGATGCTCAGCAGGCAGCCGCACTGGTCGAACTTGAAGGAGGCGATGCGGGTGGACCACTGGCCCGTGCTCGGGCCGCCGAACATGCCGGTGAACCAGAAGGTGCAGTCATCCGCCGGATCGACGTTGATCGAGGCGTAGTCACCCCAGCGGTTGCTGCCGTTGTTCGAGCTCGCCTCGAAGATCGACGCCTCCCCCTGGGGCAAGGTTCCCGGCGGGTCGCCCGCCAGCCGGCCAGCGTAGCGCAGGCCGGGGTAAACGCTGGTGCTGTTGGAGACGCTGTAGCCCATCGCGACGTTACCCGAGCCGTCCATCGCGATGGAGCCCATCCAGCGGTTGACGGTGTCGAGGGAATAGGTGCCCTCCTGGAACAGGCCCCAGGTGCTGCCGGTTCCCCGCAGCTCGAACCAGCGAACCCCGGCGAGATCGGCGCCGTTCACGTCGGTCGCCAGGTTACCCACCAGCGTCTCGTGGTCACCGAAGTTCCGGTACGCAAAGCGATACATCACCGGTTCTCGCAGCGGGTCGAGGGACGAGCCGCTTCCCTGGGGCACCCCCGGCTTGCCGATACAGTAGAAGCTCGACAGGCCGCACAGCGCCGAGTCGAACTCGGCGACCTGGATCGTCGGCGGGGCGGTGAAGGTGGAGTTGCCCGGCGTCGCCCAGTCCACGTGCAGGAACCAGAGCTGGAGGTAGTCACCGGGACCTGGGAAGCCGGAGTGTGCCTCGTTGTCGATGTGGCGGATGAACGGGATCGGGCTGCCGGCGGGCGGCAGCTCGGGGCCGTCGATGTCGGCCGGGGTCAGGGTCTGGAAGCCGAAGCCCGACAGGTCGGGTGCTGTGAAACGCTGGTACGTCGCAGCCGCGCCGGCCAGCATCGCGCTCCGGTCGAAGGCGTAGGCCGACGGCGAGCTCTCATTCGCGGCCATGCCGTAGGCGCCCTGCCACACCCCCCACTTGTGATAGTCGGGGAAGCTAGGGAAGTTGAACTGATACACGTACCAGCCACCCGCGACCGGGTCGGCGGTCTGCGACATGTACACGCACAGGGTGTTGCCGCCGGAGGCGAACTCCGTCAGCAGCCAGCGGTCGGCGAACTGGTCGTGGATCACCACCGGGTCACCGTACCCGCTCGAGCAGGACCCGGTGCCACCGGCGATTGCCGACATGGTGGTATTCGCCAGCAGGTTCGGAACCGGCTCAGCCTTGTCGTAGATCCGGATCACCGAGCTGCCGCCGGCGTTGGAGGCGTGGATGTAGTGGTTGGGGCCGACGTCGCCCACCGGGTCGGAGGGGTCGACACCCTGGTATCCGAAGCCTGTGAAGTTGCGGTTGGGGGTCGTGAACGCGTCGCCCCACGACTCGCCGACGCCCCGCTGCAAGTCGGCCAGGGGATCGCCGTGCGGACCCGGTTCGGGCGGGACGGCCTCGGGCGGATGGAACTCCCGCCGGGGGACCTCACGGACCGGCATTCCCGGCTGCCACTCCGGGGGCGACGGGAGGTCTCGCAGGTCCACGTCCACCACGAAGGGGGTGACCGGCGGGCTGACCACAACGGGCGCCGTCGCCTCCCCACCTTCCTGGCCGGCGCGAGCGGGAAGCCCGACGGCCGCCGTGATCACGAGCACCGCGGCAACTGTCACCACGCGCCCGAGCCGCGGGCCCGAACTGCCGCTGACAGGCCGGTACATGCTGCTCCAACCTCCCCTGACGCTCATCGAAGACCTCCGCTTTCGCTCCCGGAATTCCGAGAAGTAGAGACTAGGTATCTGGTGCAGATTACTCTGAATTCCTCGCCGAGACAACGTCCCACGTCAAGGTTGTGCTGCGCCCGCCACCGGCACCACGGCCAGCTGATCCGGCTCCACCAGCCGCCGGATCGACAGGTCCCCCCGGCGGCTCCGCAGCTCGAGGGTCTGCCCGCCCGCCCCGACCTTTGCCGTCCCCACCTTGTCCGGCTCCTCGCGGTCGCGGTGCTCGACCTGGATCGAGAAGTCGGTGATCAGCCGTCCCGAGGTGGCGAGGGCGACGTCGAAGGCGCAACTGTCGGTCACCCAGACCTCGATCGATCCGGTGACGGTGCTGAACCGCTGCGGCGCCTTGGTGACCCCGGCCAGGAGCATCGCCATAATCTGCCCCCGCTCGCTGTGCGCGGTCACCCGGCCGCGGGTCGACCGGACCCGGATCTGGCCGGCGGTGGTTTCGAGCTCGACGTCGGACTCGAGCCCGACGCTCTCGGCCAGCCCGCGATCCGTCCGCGCCCTGACCGCGATCCCGGCGGGCACCAGCACCACCATGTCCGCCCGGCTTTGGTCGACACGGGGGCCGGCTGGCGGCGGGTCAGCAGGGGCTGTCCGGACCACCCGCACGGTGGCCGGATCGGCCTTCTCGTCCACCACCAGCTCGAGCCGGCTCCCGGCCGGGTCCAGCTGCTGGAGGGCGGCCGCCGCCTCGACGGTGCGGCCCGAGCCACCGTAACGCAGGCGGAGGTCGCCGAACGGGTTGGACACCTCAAGGAGCGAGGAGCCGATCAGCTCCCCCCGCCACGAAGCTCGCTCCACCGGATCGGCCGCCGGGGTCGGGGGCGGAGTCGGCGACGCCGGCTGACTCGCCACGCGATTGGCTCCAGCGACGACGACACCGCACAGGAGCAGGGCCAACCACGCAGGGCTCTTGACCTGGCTCACGGTCGCTCACCTCCGCGCCGTGGAGTCTAACCGGACCTTCCCGGCAGGTCGAGGCGTTTGCTCCCGGACCCGCGCCGGTTCACTGTCGTACGGGAGATGCGTTGGCAGTCGCTCGATGGCGTACCGGATCAGCAGTTCATCGAGCGCGTTACGATCGATCTCGGTCGTCTCGTTGAGAACACGAAACACGCCTGCGAGCGATACCAAGTTGTCCGCCGTTTCGAGGACCAAGCTTCGTGCACCGGCCAGGGCCTGCGCTTTCTGGATTCTCTCGGGGGGATCGCCGCGGAAGCTCTCGCCGGGCCCGCGACGCTGCCCGCCCCTGTGCCCATCAGGCCCCCCGCCTGCCCCTTGGAAGCAAGCCACCTGCTCTGCGGGACGCTGATGCTACCGCACTGTGAGATCGTGACACGTGACACGGTTTCGGTGGAGCGCCTGCTTGCCCTCGCCGCCGCAGCCGGCAGGTCAGCGGCGATCGTGCCGCCGGAGGTCACGGCGTGAGGTAGGTCGTCCGCCCGCTCGCCTGCTCGACGATCGCCGCGTAGGCGACGACCGGAGCCGTCGAGCGGAACGTCGCCCGCAGCGGCCGTGCCGCGACCGCCGCGACGACGCCGTTGACCTGAACGCTCGCCCGTGCCGGAACCACGACCCGGTGGGACGTGGTGGCGCCGCCGACAGTGACCTCGAGCACCACATCGGCCGGCGCCCCGCCGAGGTTGACAAATCCGACGTTGCAGCGCGCCGCTGCCCGCGCCGGCCACGCCGCGCCGAGGTCAAAGTCGGCGGCGCTCGTGGCGGGTTCCCCCGGCACCGCCGGCAGGAGTCCAACGCTCTCTTCGTCTCCCGGCCGGCGCCGGTCGTAGGTCCGCCACAGCGCAGCGACCGGCGCGCCCGCCCGAACCTCGATGGCAGCGAACCCCCGATACGCCAGTGGCTCCTTGAGCACGTCGCGCAGCAGCAACAGCCGGCCCGGCTGCACCTTTCTGCGAGACTCCTGCTTTGCGGGAGGACCGTCGGGGCGTTGGACGACGCGGAGCTCCACGGGAGTCGCAACTCCTCCCTCCGGAAGCATCACGACGAGGTCGGTCGACCAGAACGCCCCGAGCTTCCCCCTCCCATGGGCGGCCGCGGGCACCACGAGCAACGACGACCTGGGCGCCGCCGCAAGCAGCTCGGGCGTGGCGAGCGCCCGCAGCGTCGCCGTCAGCGCCTCCTCGCTCGGCGACGGGGGCGCCTGAGCAACGACACAACGAGCGTACCGCTCCCTGGAGAGACGGCCGAGGTACGGCACGTTCCACTCGGGCGCGAACAGCACCTGGGTACCGGGGATGACCTTTTCGCTCACGAGCAGCACGACGCCGTCCGGGCGCAACCCCGCATGGTACGACACTCCGGCTTTGGCCTGCTTCACGGTGAACCCCTGAGAACCCAACACCATTCGAATGTGCGGAGCAATCCGTCCGACGTAGTAGATGAGCGTCTCGCCAGGAGCGTAGCTCGCGGCGATCCACGTCATCGCCTCGGACGCGGGCGCGGGGCGGCGGCGGCGGATGTCGAGCGACGGTCCGGCGACCGCTAGCGCCGCGTACAGAGACCACGCCGCGGCGACCGCCACGGCAGCGCGACGGGCAACCGGCCGCTCCGTCGCGGCGACCCCGGCGGCGAGCGCCGCGAAGAACGGCATCGCGGGCAGCACGTAGCGAACCGACGAGTTGTAGTGCATCGTGCCCGCCGCGAGCACGAGGTACGCCGCACCGGACGCCAGGCATATCGCAACCAGCCGCCGCCGCCCCGCGCGCCAGTGCGCCACCCCCCCCATGAGGACGAGGAGCCAGAACACCCAGGCGAGGGCGGACGACCCGAACGGCGCCAACAGCCAGTGGTCGGCCAGCACGGAAGGCGGCGCGCCCGAGAACCGGCCCGCGCTCTCCGCGGTCACCGCGCGGAGCGCCTGCCCGCGCACGGCGCCGAGGAAGCGGTCGGGTCCCGTGATCAGGATCGCCGGCACCCAGCTCGCGGCGCCGGCAGCGGCGCCGGCGGCGATCGCGAGCAGCAGTGGCCGCCAGCGTCGGGCGCGCGCGGCGCACACGACAGCGGCGACGCCGACCGGAATGAGCGCATAGGCGACCTGCGGGCGCACGCCGAGCGCGAGCCCGCCGACCACCGCCGCCAGCGGCAGCCGCTCGGGCCGATCGAGCGCGACAGCGAGCGCCAGGACCCCAGCTACCGCGGCTGCGGTGCCGACCACGTCGGACATGCCGACGTTGGCGTTGAAGAGGAACCCGGGCAGTGCGGCCAGCACCGCCGCCGCGCACCACACTTCGCGGCGGGTCGCGCCGAGGCGCACGGCGAGCAGGCCAAGGAGCCCGACCGCGGCGACCGCGCCGGCGATCGCCGCGAGCTGCGGGCCGAGCTGCGCGTCGCCGGTCAGCCAGTAGACCGGCTTCGCCAGCGCGACGAACGCCGGGTAGCCCGGCGGGTGCGGTGCGTGGGCGGCGACGTCGTACTTCGCCATCGCGCGCATGAACAGGATCTCGTCCCACTCGAATGGGCTCACCGGGCGGTAGATGATCAGGACGGCGGCGTACACCGCCAGCGCCACAGCCCCCGCAGGGACGATTCGCCGCCACCCAGCCCGCCGGCCGCCGACCGCTTCGGTTGCGGCCACCGCGCCTGCCCTACCCCTTCACGGTCCGGCCGCGGGCGGCGAAAAGAACGATGGGGCACTGGTTTCCCACGGTCCCAAGTGTACGCCGGGCCCCAGGCGCTCGTGGGCCACGTCAGGGGCAGGCGGAACCTCCCCCAGGGCTGCCGAGGCGGTCAAACAGGGCGCCGTGCTGCCCCAAGGGGCCGTGCAACCCGACACCAGGCTCGGGTCATGGTGGCTCCCCGCACTGACGGCGCCGGCCAGCGGCCGAGCCCCGCGCCCGCGTCCAACTCCGACGCCCTCTCCGTCTCCGACGGGACGATGCTCATGGCCCAACGTCACTCGAACACAGGCGCGGAGACGGATACGGGCACGGAGACGGGCACGGGGAGCGTAGCCCCCAGCCCCTATGCCTTCGGTTCCCCCGTCACCATCGCAACCAGCTCGATGACGTCCCTGTCTCCTTGCCTGCTCGTGGCCGGGATCCGGCTGGGCGTCGGACAGCATCGCCCAGCAGTAGGGGCATGCGATGCCGACGTTCTTCGTGCCGGACGCCGAGAGTTGGCCGAAGCGGGTCTTCCATAGCGTGCCTTCTATGAGTAGGCCGGCGAGGTCAAGGGGTTTGCGGGTGGTGTGTTGCTCCTCCTTTCCCAGCTGGTGGTCGTCGGTGGGTGATGTGCGTGGATGATCGGCCCGTCTCGCTTCTATCCGCACTCTGGTGGTCGATGGGTTGATCGACCGGTGCATTCTGGGGTCCGACGGGGGTGGGCGCTCCCATCTGACACGTTTTCGTGCGCCAACGCATCACCGCGGCATCAGCGCGAACACACCCCAGCCCAGGTATTCACGCGTGTAGG
>PQAJ01000252.1 GCA_003105185.1 Holophagae bacterium | reverse complement strand
CTCGCCGCCGGCCTGCTCGTGGCGGCGGTGCCGCTCCAGCACTGGCCGCTGGCAGCGCTCGCAATGACCGTGGTAGCAGTCTGGCTGGTGCCGTGGGGCCGCTCTTCGGCGCGCCGGATGCGCGGGCTCTCCGGCTGGCTGCCGGCAGTGGCGGCCTGCGCGGTGGCCGGCGCGGCGCTCGCGCCCTGGGGCGGCATCCGGGTGATCGACGCGCTGCCGGGGGCCGGTCTCGCCGGAGTGGCGGCGGTGGCGGTCGCCGCCCTCGTGACCCTCTGGCTGCCGCCGGGGATCGCCGGTGCGGCGTGGTTCGTGGCGGCCCTCGCCCTCGGTCCGGTTCAGCTGCCGCTGCCGGAGCAGCCGGCCTTCCGGCTCGATGCGGCGCGTCGCGAGGCCGTGCTCCCGGTCGGGACCGGCAGCCCTTACGTCCTCGATCTCGCGGTGCGCGGCGGCCGCAGTCTCCCGGCCGGCACCGCGGTCGCCGTGCTCTCCACCAAGGCCGGCGAGCAGCCGCTGCGGGTCGGCTTCGAGACCGCGGAGGGCATCGGCCGCCGGGCCGAGGAGGCGCTCGAGATCGCGCACGGGCTGCCCCAGCGACCCCTGTGGCGGCCGATGCGGACCGGATCACCGCGATCGTGGCGGGTCAATGGCCGCACCGTCCACACGGTGCCGGCGGGCGAGCGGCCGGTCCTCCGCCGCGCGCCGGCGCTGCCCGACGAGGTGACGGTGACGGTGGAGAGCGTCGGGCCGAGCCGGCCGACGCCGCCGCGCGAGCTGTCCCTCGCCGGACTCATGGTGGCGGCCGCGATCGCGGTCGCCCTGCTGCAGCTGGCGAGCGGTGGGTGGCGGTCGGCGGGGGCGCTCCTCCCGTGGTCGGTGCTAGTGGCCGGACAGGTGGTCGCGAGGGTCGCCGTCGAGCCGCTGCGCCTGGCCGGTGAGCGGCACGCGGTCGATCTCGCCATGGCGGCCCTGCTCACGGCCTGGGCGCCGGCGGCGTGGCGCTGGTTGCGCCAACGGCGGCCGGCGATGGCCGTTGCGTCGTTGCTCCTGCCGCTGGCCCTGGCGACGCCGCAGCTGACGCCGCCGCTCTACGGCGATGAGCCGTTCCACCTGCACCTGATGGAGTCGCTGGTCCGCGACCACGATCTCGATCTCGGCAACAACCTGGACATCGCGCACCATCCGGGGGATCGCACCTACCTCCTCGGCGACCCGCTGCTGCACTCGCCGGCGCTGGGGTTCCTGCTGCTGCCCGGCTTCCTCGCGGCCGGCCGCACCGGCGCGCTGCTGCTGCTCGCGATCGCGGGCGGCGCGCTGGCGGCGCTGCTCGCCGTGCGCTGCCGCCAGCTCGGGGTCCCCGAGTCACGGCTGGCCCTGCTGCTGATGGCGCTCGCCGCGACCTACCCGTTGGCCACGTTTGCGACCCAGATCTGGCCTGAGCTGCCGGCGGCCCTCGCGGTGGCGGCGATCCTGGTGCTGGCGACCGGCCGCCGCGGCAGCCAGTGGCTCGCCGCGGTCGTCGCCGCGCTCGCAGTCGCGGTCAAGACCCGGCTCGGCCTGATCGTGTTCCCAGGGGCAGTCGCTGCGCTGTGGCGCGACCGGGGCCGCTCGCGGTGGATCGGCGTCCTGGCGCTGGCCGGCGCCGCGGTTGCCGGCCTCGCGGTCGGCTGGGTGTCGATGGGCCATCCGTTCGGCTTCTTCCGGCGCTTCGAGCACCTGCTGCCGGATGATCCGGGGCTGGCGCTGCGGGTCGTCGCCGGCCTCGCCTTCGATCCGGCCAGCGGGCTGCTGTTCACGGCGCCGCTGGCGCTCGCGGCGGTCGCGCTCGCCGGGTTGCTGTGGCGGCGGGGAGGGCCTGGCGAGCGGGGTGTGATCGTCGGTGCTGCGTTGACCGGCCTCGCCCTGCTCCACTCCAAGGAGTGGTACGGCGGCGGCTCGCCGCCGGCGCGCTACCTGGTGCCGCTGCTGCCCGCGGCCGTGCTCGCGTGGGGGGTCGCGCTGCGCGCGCCGCTCCGGCCGCGCCGGCTCGCCGAGATCCTGATCGCGCCGTCGGTCGTCACCTGGTGGGCGCTGGTGACGAGGCCCCATCTCTCGATCAATCCCGGCGACGGCGGGTGGTGGTTGTCCGACGCGCTGGCGAGGCGGCTGCAGGCCGACGTCCAGCACCTGGTGCCGTCCTTCCTGGTGCCGAGCGCGGCCAGCCTGTGGCTGCCGCCGCTCGCGCTCGCGGTCGCGGCGATGGCGGTGGTGGCGGGATCGCGGCATTCGTCCCTGCTGCGGGTGCTCGTGCGCTCGGGGAGCGCGCTCGTCCTCGCCGCCGCGACGGCGGTCACCGCGGCGGTGGTGCTCCACAGCGACCGGATCGTCGAGGTCGAGGCTGCGCAGGTGCGCCGCCAGGGTGGCGCCCCGCAGCCGCCGGCCGGCACCTTTTCTCGCTTCGAGCACCGTCGCGGGTGGCTCGTGCGCAACGGCGACGGAATCACGGTGCCGCTCCGCGTCGGGGCGGGGGCGGAGGTGCGGATCGAGGGCTGGCTGGTTGGCTCGGCCCAGCGTGGAGCCGGACTCGTCGTGCGCTGGGACGACGGCGAGCCGGTGACAATCGAAGTCTCGGGCGCGTCGACCACCGGACAGGTGCGGCTGCCCGATCCGCCAGCGCCGGGGCGACGCCAGCTACGGGTTGTCCTGCGCGCGCCGCCCGGTGGCGGCGCGGTGCTCGACCGCGTGGTGGTCGAGCCGTGAGGGCCGGGCCCGCCGCCGCCTGCCTGGTGCTGCTGGGCGCTTGCGCCGGCCCGCCCCGTTCCGTGGTTCACGACCTGGTCCGCGAGCTCGAGATCGCCGAGGTCCTGCAGGAGACGCCGGTGATCGACGTCGGCACGCCGCGGGCACGCCGGCAGCTGGCGAGCGGCTGGTATGCCGATGAGGGCGGAGACGGCGGCCCGAGCTTCGCCTGGTCGGAGGGCGACAGTTCGACGGTCGAGCTCGTTTTGTTCGAGCCGCGGGCGCTCGCGGCCACTCTGCGCTGCCGGGCGTTCACGGCGCCCGGCGGGCGCGCGCAGACGGTCGAGGTCGAGCTGAACGGAGAACGGGTGGCGCGCCTCGAGCCCGGCGGCGACTTCGCCACCTACCCGTTGGCTTTGCCGGTGGAGCGGCTGCGCGCCGGCCGGAACCAGCTCCGCTTGCGCTACGCGGCCGCGCGGTCGCCGCGCGAGCTGGGCGCGGGCGACGACTGGCGGCGGCTGGCGCTCGCCGTGGACTGGCTGCGGCTCGAGCCGGGCGATGTTCCGCCGCCGCCGCGGGGCCTCCCCGAGCAGTCGCTCCTCGAGCTGCCGGTCGGCGCCAGCGTCGGCTACTACCTGCGCCACCGGGACGGGCTGCGCCTCGAAGCAGCGGGTGTGACGGCCGTCGTCGGCGGCCGGTTGCGCGTCGTCGTGGTCGAGGACGGCCGGCCGGCGGCCACGGTGGCCGAGGTCGCGCCGGGCCAGGGGGCGCTGCGCGTCGACCTGCCGGGGCCGCCGGGGACGCCGTTCCGGCTCGAGCTGCAGGCGGTCGGAGTGCCGCCATCGGACGGCGGCGGCGCGGCGCTCGAGCTGGCCTCTCCTGTCGTCACGGCGCGGGCAGTCGCCCGGCCGGGGGGCGGCCCGACGGCGGCGCCGAGCAGGCGCACCGCGGCGAGGCGACCGAACGTGGTGATCTATCTGGTCGACGCCCTGCGCGCCGACCGGCTCGGCGTGTACGGCCAGACCCGGCCGCTGTCCCCGCGTCTCGACGCGTTTGCGGCCGCTGCGACGGTGTACGAGCAGGCGTGGGCGCAGTCGTCGTGGACCCGGCCGGCGGTGGCGTCGATTCTCACCGGCCTCGAGCCCGAGGTCCACGGCGTCAACGATCGGCTCGATCGCCTCGGCGGCGGCATGGCGACCCTCGCCGGGCGCCTGGCCGCCGCGGGCTGGCAGACCGCGGCGGTGGTCGCGAATCCGAACGCCTCGGCGGCCTTCGGTCTCGACCGCGGCTTCGACGAGTTCGTGCTCATGCCGCCCGAGCGGCGCGAGTCCGCCCACGTGCACAGCGAGGTGGTGCGCTGGCTCGACCGCCGCGATCCGGACGCGCCCTTCCTGCTCTACGTCCACACCGTGGACCCGCACCTGCCGTACGACCCACCGTCACCGTTCCGCGAGCGCTTCGCCGCGGGCGTCGAGCGCCGCGACCTCGGTTCGACCGAGACAGTTGGGACGCTGCTGGCGCGCAACCTGGTGGACGAGGGACAGTGGGCGGCCGACCTCCTCGACCTCTACAACGCCGAGGTCGCGGCCAACGATCACGCCTTCGGCGAGCTGCTCGACGAGCTCGCGCGCCGCGGCCTCGCCGATGACACGGCGGTCGTCTTCCTGTCCGACCACGGCGAGGAGTTCTACGACCACGGCGGGTGGATCCACGGGCGAACGCTCTACCGCGAGGTCCTCCAGGTGCCGCTGGTCATCCGCCTCCCTGGGCAGGACGAGGGCCGCCGCGAGGCCGCGCCGGTCACCCACATCGACCTGATGCCGACCATCCTCGAGCTGGCCGGGCTCGCGCCCGAGCCGGGGCTGCGCGGCCGCAGCCTGCTCGCTCCCGCTGACGCGCGGAGGGCGGTGGCCGCATCCCTCGACCTCGACGGCTGGGGCGGCTGGAGCGCGGTGCAGGGGGGCCGGCACGCGATCCGCCACCACCGACTCGGCTACGTCGGGCCGGCCGAGCTCTACGAGCTCGACTCCGACCCGGCGGAGCGGCGCGACCTCGGCAGCGCGCTGCCGGCCTCGGCCGGCGCGTTGGTCGACGAGACGCGGCGCGAGCTGCTGGACGAGTCGGGTCGCTGGGATGTCGCCCCGGCTGCAATCGACGATGAGCTGCGGCAGCGCCTCGAAGCACTCGGCTACCTGTGAGGAGGTGTCAGGGCGCAGGGGTTGGGGGGTCGGGAAAGAGCAGGCGGAGGCGCGACCACTTGCTCGTCACGGCTCACCTGTCACTCATCACTCATTACGTATCACCTATCACCTATCACTGTCGTCGCAGCGAGGTAGGCGGCGCGGCGAGAGGGCCTGAGCAGCGCGCGGCTGCGCAGCGACAGCAGGAGGATCGCCCGGATCGCCGTGCAGCTGCCCGGATGGTGGCGCTCGGCGTAGCGCAGCAGGTTGCGGTAGAAGGCGGCGAGGAACTCCGCGTCGGCCAGGTGCGACAGGCTGGAGCCGCCGCCGTGGGCGACGCGGGCGCCGGGAACGACCCAGAAGCCGGTGGCCGGCGCTCCGGTGTCCTGCCGGTGCCGTCGCAGGCGGGCGCAGAAGTCGACGTCCTCCCACCACGCGGGCGCGAAGCTCTCGTCGAAACCTCCTAGGGCGTCCCACACCGCCCGCCGCACCAGCCACGCCGCGGCCGCCGGCTGCTCGACCAGCGCCGGCTCGGTCGGCGGGCGGCCGTGGAACTGGCTGGCTCCGCCGCGCCCGGTCGCGAGACGGAGCGGCCCCGGCAGCCGCCGCAGCTGCCAGCGATGCTGCGGCGCGCCATCCACGCCGACCAGCAGCGGCACCACGCCGGCGGCGTCCGGGCGCTTCGCCAGCGCGCCGGTCAGGGCGTCGACGGCCCCATCCGTGACCTCGGCGTCGGGGTTGAGCAGCAGCAGGCAGGGGCTGTCCGTGCGGGCGACCCCCTGGTTCGCGGCGAACGCGAACGAGCGGTTGGAGTCGAGGGCGACAACAACGACGTCGGGAAAGGCCGCAGCCAGCCGCTCGGCGCCGCCGTCGGCCGAGCCCGAGTCGACCAGCACGACGCGCTCGAGATCGCGGCCGCGGTGCCGGAGGAGGGACTGCAGGCAGCGGTCGATCTCCTCGCCGCCGCGCCAGCGGACGACCACGGCGGAGGCGCGGCGCGGGCTCATGGCGTCCGCCCCCGCGCCCTGCCCGGGCGCAGCGCGAGGACCGCGCGGATCGCGGCGGGCAGCAGTGCGCCGCGCGCCACCCGCGG
>PQAJ01000251.1 GCA_003105185.1 Holophagae bacterium | reverse complement strand
GAGCCAGCACAAGGGTAACTGCGTGGCCGTGGTCGGGCTTGCGGTCCTGCTGCTGTCGGTGGCCGTGCCGGCCGCAGCGCAGCGTGGGTACGAGCCGCTGTTCGACAAGTTCAATGTCGGCGTCGAGGGCTCCTGGCTTGGCGTCTCGACCGAGTTCCGGCTCGACTCCGAGCTGCTCGGGCGGGGCACGACCCTCAACTTCGAGGACGACCTCGACCTTGCCGCCAACCAGACCATCCCGTCGCTGAGCTTCAACTGGCAGATCGCCAAGCGGCACAAGCTGGCGGTCCGCTGGCAGGACCTCAGCCGCAACTCCTCCGCGGCGGCCCTGGAGGAGATCCACTGGGGCGACGAGGTCATCCCCGTGGATGCCGACATCTCGCTCGCCTTCGACACCACCCAGTACTTCGTCGACTACGCCTACTACCCGTGGGTCAAGGAGCGCTGGGCGGCCGGCTTCGGGCTCGGCGTCCGGGTGATCGAGATCCAGGCGACCCTCGCGTGGGAAGCGGAAGGGGGCGCAGGGGAGGGTAGCACCGAAGCCCAGGGCACCGGCCCGCTGCCGTACCTCTACTTCGAGTACCGGCGGCTGCTCACCGAGGACAACTGGCGCCTCATCGCCGGGCTCGGTTGGCTGTCGGTCAAGGTCGAGGACATCGAGGGCAGCCAGTATGTCGGCCGGCTCGGCGTCGAGTACCTGCTCGGCACGCACTGGGCGGTGGGGGCGGCGGCCAACTATGCGGCCATCGACGTCGACTGGAAGGGCCTGGAGACCCAGTCGGGCGAGAGCCTTTACACCGGCGCCATCAGCATTGATGTCAACGACGTCAGCCTGTTTGCCCGGTACCGGTTCTGAGCAACCGGCCGCCGGCAGAGTGACGGCGGGCGTCCCCGTCGGTGGTCTCTCGGAGTCCGAGGAATGCCCGAGCACCTGAGAAGGTTGTGGTGATCCGAAACCGGATCGGTCGCGGCTTGAACTCAAGGAGGACGACATGAGAAACGCGCTTCGGATCGCCGTGGTGGCGCTGCTGTTCGCGCTGCCGGCGGCGGCGCAGGATGTCAACATCGACTTCGCGCACGACTACGACTTCAGCAAGATCAAGACCTTCCAGTACGTCGAATCGGACAAGGACATCGCGGCGAACCCGCTGATGGACGAGCGGATCGTCAGCGCCATCAGGAGCCGGCTCACCGCCCCCGGCAAGCTGACCGAGGTCGCCGAGAACCCGGACCTCTACGTCACCTACCATCTCTCCTCCAAGGAGAACACGGTTTACAACACGACCGGCTTTGCCTACGGCGGCTACGGCGGCTACTGGGGCGGCTGGAGGGGCTATGGCGGCGGCATGGCCTCCGCGACCACGACCGCGACGACCTACACCGAGGGCACGCTGATCATCGACGCCTTTGATGCGGCCCAGAAGAAGCTGGTGTGGCGCGGGAGCGGCACGGTGACGGTGAAGGATGATCCCGAAAAGGCCGCCAAGCAGATCGACAACATCCTCAACAAGCTCGGCAAGAAGTGGCAAAAGATCCACGCCGGCCAAGGCAAGTAGACCGCACGCTTTCCAGGAAGCTCATGGGGGCGGGGCGTCGTGCCCCGCCTCTTTCTGTTCCCCACAGCCCGAATTTTTCATCGACCTCCTGTGAAACCGCCTCTCGTTCACTTTTGCCTCGATTCAGGAGGGCGGTGAGGAATTCGCGCTAGGAGTTCGTACCGCATTGGCCTTCCGAGGGGTTGTGGTGGACTGGATGTGCGGGGTGACGGCCACTGCGGCACGAACTCCTTCGGATGCGCGCAGCGCATCCCAAGGAGCCTGTGGGCAGAGGCCAACAACAGTGACCACGCCAGGAACGCGCTCAGGGGCCTATGCCCGACAGGCTCCTAGAACCGATCACCGATCGTGAAATAGAAGCGGTCGCGGCCGCCCTCGGTCACCCCCCAGGCGAGGCGCGCGGGGCCGAAGGGGGTCATCGCGCCGACCCAGGCCGCCCCTCCATAGAGGAGGCTGTCGGCGGTGATCGGGGTGCCGTCAAAGTAGGTGTTTCCGGCCTCGAGCGAGAGCCCGGTGTAGAGCCGCACCCTGAGTCCGGCGAGGTCGAGGCCGAACAGCCGCCAGTACGCTTGCAGCCGAGCCAGAGCGACGCGCTGTCCTAGCAGCTCGTTCTGGCCAAGGCCGGACAGGCGGAAGAGCCCACCCAGGGGGAACAGGCTGACGAGGTCGAGGCTGTCCTCGAAGCTCTCGCCGTACTCGAGGTACGGGGCCAGCGTGAGCTCACCGAAGCTCCAGGCTTGGCCGGCCGATGCCCAGATCTTGTCGAAGTCGACCTCCGATCCCAGTGACGAGGAGGAGATCGTGTACCGCAGGTCGACCACTGAGCCGTGGCGGGGGAAGGCCACCTCGTCGACGGTGTCGACCCGGAAGCCGAGCTCGAGGCCGCCCCGCTTCTCGTCGGCGCTCGGGAACAGCGGGTCGCCGATGCGAGGCTCAAAGTAGACGTCGGCGACGAACGCCGCGGCCCGAAATTCACCCCAGTTGCCGAGCACCCTGCCGGCGGCCAGGCGCGCCTCGGCGGTGTCGAGGCGGTACTCCGCGACCGGCTGGCCGTCGAGCCAGAGGTCGAGCGTGGAGCGCCGGAACTCCAGCCCGGGGGCCGCAAACCAATGCATGGTGCTGTCGAGCGGCTGGTAGAACTCGGTCCTGGCAATGCTCTCAGTGCCGACCTGAACCACGTTCTCCCACTCGCCGCCGCGGCGGTTGGCGGGCAGGAGCTGGTGGCGGACCGAGAGCTGGTAACCGGAGCCGCCCTCGAAGTCGTCGAGGAAGCCGACGCCGAACTGCAGCGATCCGCGTCCGCGGTCTGGCGGCGGGGTCGTGACGACCAGCTCGCGTTTGCCGTCCTTCTCCTCGAGCCGGAAGTCGAGGGTGCCGAAGTACCTGGTGTTGTAGAGGTCGAGCAGGCTGTAGCCGAGCGCCTCCGGATCGAGGGTCGTCGGCGGCTCGATCTCCAGGGCGCTGCGGACGATCCCGTCGTCGACGCGGCTCGTGTTCGCGACGCGGATGCTGTCGACCCGGAGCTGTTCTCTGGTGCGCGCCCGCGGCCGGCTGGAGAACTCCTGCCAGCGCTCGTCGGAGGCGGCGAAGCGGCGCAGCTCGTCGGCCTGCGCTCGGGCCGCCTCCTCGCCGATGCGGGCGGCGTCGGTGACCCGGTCGAAGCTGACGAACGAGATATCGCCGAGCTCGGGCGTGATCAGCACGTCGTCGGGACCGATCAGCGTGCGGTCCCGGCTGACGTTGCCGGCGGTCAGCAGGCTGTTGAGGTGGCCGACGATCGCCGCAAACGAGCCGAGCTGCTTCCCCTCCTCGAGGAGCTTGCTGGAGATGTCGACGGCGATCACCGAGGTCGCCCCAAGGTCCTTGGCAATGCCGATCGGCAGGTTGGCGGCGATCCCGCCATCGACCAGGTCGCGGCCGTCGAGGCGGACCGGCGGGAAGGCGCCGGGGATCGACATGCTGGCACGCATCGCGGTGGCCAGAGAGCCCGAGTCGAGGACCACCGGCTCACCGGTGGCGATGTCGGCCGCCACCGCCCGGTAGGGGATCGGCAGGTGGTCGAAGTCGCTCGCCGCCGGTGACAGCGACTCGAGGATGCGCAGGATGAACTCGAGCTTCTGGCCCCGGATGACGCCGGTCGGCAGCACCGGCTTGAAGCCGTCGAAGGCCAGCCGGCCCTGGATCAGCACCGGCCGATCGTCCTGCTTGCGGCGGAAGCTCTTCTCGCTGCGCGGCACCGCGTCGGTGAACGCGCCCTCCCAGTCGAGCCGGTGGACCAGGCTCTCGATCTGCTCCGGCGTCCAGCCGGCCGCGTACAGCCCGCCGACGATCGAGCCCATGCTGGTGCCGATCACCATGTCGGGCGCCACGTGCAGCTCCTCGAGGACCTTGAGCACGCCGACATGGGCCACCCCGCGGGCGCCGCCGCCGGAGAGGACGAGGATGAGCTTGGGG
>PQAJ01000250.1 GCA_003105185.1 Holophagae bacterium | reverse complement strand
CCCGAGGAGCGGCTGGCCTGCTGTGCCAGGGTCGCGGGACCGGTCACCATCACCACCGATTATTGGTAGGCGGCGCGGTTCATCATTCGAATTCCGGGGATTCTGGGGAGTGCCTTCCCGCATCCCCTTCCGCTTCCCCGCCCGCGCCCGATGCCTCGTCCCTTCCACGATCACCACCAATCTCGGACATCGGATGCGGACGCGGGCGCGGAAGCGGGCAGGGCAGACTCGGAAACGGGAGCGGGAACGTCGATCAGCCGATACGCTGGCGGAAGCGGATCCGTGCGAGGGTGAGGATCGCGATGCCGAGGGCGAGCATGGCGAGGCCCTGCGGCCACAGCACGTCGAGGCCGACGCCTTTCAGGAACACCCCGCGCAGCACTTGGACGTAGTAGCGCAGCGGCACCGCGTAGGTGACGACCTGGAACACCTTCGGCATGTTCTGGATCGGGAAGACGAAGCCGGACAGGTAGATCTGCGGCAGCATGAAGACGAAGGTCGCGATCATCATCGCCTGCTGCTGGGTCCGGGTCAGGGTCGAGACCAGTAACCCGAGGCCGAGCGTGCACAGCATGAAGGGCACGGTGAGCAGGGCCAGCGCGGCGAGCGATCCGCGCAGCGGGACGTCGAACCAGAACAGCACCACCGGCAGCGCGGTCGCTATCTCGACGGTGCCGACGAGGGCATAGGGCACCAGCTTGCCGACGATGATCGCGCCGGGCTTGAGCGGGGTCACCAGCAGCTGCTCCATGGTGCCGAGCTCGGTCTCCCGCACCAGGGCCATCGACGACAGCATCATGGTCATGATCATCAGGATCATGGCGAGCACGCCGGGCACCATGAAGTTGCGGCTGACCAGGTCGGGGTTGTAGAGCACCTTGGGCCGTAGCTCGACGGGCGACCGCAGGGCTTCGGTTTCGGCCATCTCCTGGATCACGCCATAGGCGTAGCTCAGGCCGAGGGTGCCGCTCATCGCGTCCGAGCCGTCGGCCACCAGCTGGACCTCGGCCGTGGCGCCGGCCTCGCGGCTGTCGGCGAAGCCCGCCGGGATGGTGAGGGCGATGCGGGCCCGCCCGCTGTCCAGCCAGCGGTCGATCGCGCGCTGGTCGTCGAGTGCTGCCACCTGGCGGAAGTATGAGGAATCGGTGAAGCGCCGCACCAGGTCACGGCTGAGCGCGGTGCGGTCGAGGTCGCACACCGCGAGCTCCACCCGCCGCAGGTCGGTGGTGGCGGCGTAGCCGAGGATGGTCAGCTGGACCACGGGCGCGACGAACAGGATCGGCAGGATCCGCGGGTCGCGCGCGAGCTGGAGCAGCTCCTTGACGAGGATGTTGAGAAGTGTTCGCATCTTACAGGCTCCGCACGGTCCGCACCGTGGCCAGCGCCAGCACCACGACGCCGAAGGCGACGAGCGCCAGGGCGTCGTTCCACCACACCTCGGGGCCGGCCCCCTTCAGCACGATCTCGCGCAGCGCCGCGATGAAGTAGCGGGCCGGGACGACGAGCGTGACCGCCTGCAGGGCCCGCGGCATCGACGAGATCGGGAAGATGAAGCCGGACAGCAGCAGGGTTGGCAGCATCGAGGACAGGAGCCCGATCTGGAAGGCCATCTGCTGGGTGTCGGCGAGCGACGACAGGAACATCCCCCAGCCCAGCCCGCCGGCGAGGAAGAGGACCGTGACCAGGGCGAGCCAGACCAGCGAGCCGCGGATCGGCACATCGAACAGCCCCCAGGCCAGAGCCAGCGAGCCGGCCGCCGCCACCGACGCCACCAGCAGGTAGGGCAGGGTCTTGCCGACCAGCAGCTCGATCGCGACCAGCGGCGTCGCCCGCAGCGACTCCATCGTGCCGCGCTCCTTCTCGCGGACGACCGCGAGCGCGGTGGCGATCACCGAGGACACCATCAGGATGAAGGCGACCAGGCCCGGGACCAGGAAGATCGTCGAGTCGAGGTCGGGGTTGTACCAGACCAGCGGCTGCGCCACCACCGGCGGCCGCAGCTCGACCCCGAACAGCCCGGCCCCGGTGGCAGTGACGATCTGCCGGGCGTAACCGAGCACGGTGTTGGCAGTCTGCGAGTCCGAGCCGTCGAGCACGAACTGCAGCGACGCCGCCCGCCGGGCCGCGACGTCGGCGCCGAACCCGGCCGGGATGACCAGCGCCGCCTGGACAGTGCCTCGATCGAACAGCGCGTCGAGCGGCCGCGGCTCGTCGAGGTCCGCGACCCGCACGAAGTAGCCGCTCTTCAGGAACGCCTCGATCAGCTCGCGCGAGGCGCGGGTCCGCGACTGGTCGACCACCGCGAGCCGGATGTCGCGGACGTCGAAGCTCAGCGCGAAGCCGTAGATCAGCAGCAGCACGACCGGCATGCCGAGCAGCGCGAGGATGGTCCGGCGGTCGCGCCGCAGCTGGAGCAGCTCCTTCACCGCCATCGCGAGCATGCGGCGGATCACGCGGCGCCCTCCAGGTCGGCGGCGTGGATCGCCCGGATGAACACGTCCTCGAGCGACGGTGCGATCGGCGTCGCCGTCACCGGCGCGAAGCCCGCCTCGGCGAGCGCGGTCTCGATGGCGCCCCGTCGCGCCGGATCGTCGACCACCGCGTGCAGCCGGTCGCCGAACAGCGCGGCGTTGACCACGCCGGGCAGCGTTTCGAGCCGGGGCAGGGCACGGGCGGCGGCCGCGCAGCCGACCTCGAGGACGGTGCCGGCCGCGAAGCCGGCCTTGAGCTCGCGCGGGGTGTCGAGGGCGAGCAGCCGGCCGGCGTGCATGAGGGCGACGCGGTGGCAGCGTTCGGCCTCGTCCATCGCATGGGTGGTGACGAACACGGTCGTGCCCTCCCCGGCGAGCTGGTCGATGAGGTCCCAGAAGCGGCGGCGGGCCTCGGGGTCGACGCCGCTGGTGGGCTCGTCGAGGAACACCACCGGCGGCCGGTGGAGCAGGCAGCAGGCGAGAGCGAGGCGCTGGCGGTAGCCGCCTGGCAGCTCGCGTACCAGGGTGCGGCGGCGGCGCTCGAGCTCGGCCGCCTCCCGCGCCCAGCGCAGGCGCCCCTCGAGCTCGCGGCCCCACAGCCGGTAGGTGCCGGCCCAGAAGCGCAGGTTCT
>PQAJ01000249.1 GCA_003105185.1 Holophagae bacterium | reverse complement strand
TAGCCCCTCACCACTCACACCTTCCCATCTCACACCTCGACGGTCGAGCCAGTGGCGAACGGCCGCAGTGCGCCGCCCATGACGCCGGCGAGCACGCCGTACGCCTTGCGGCCGGTGCAGTGGCCGGTGTAGACCGGGCCCGCGGTCAGCTCGAGCAACGTGCGGCCGATCGCCTCCACCTCCTCGCGCGGTGCCGCCATCGAGTCGAGGAAGGGCACGCCGATCAGGTGGAAGCCACCGAACACCGCCTTGACCGGCACCTCTGGGAAACGGCTGCGCGCGGCCTCGATCATGTTGAGGATTCCGTGGTGGGAGCAGCCGGTGAACACTACCAGCCCGTCGTCCTCCCGCACCACCAGCACCAGCTCGTGCTCGAAGGGGTCCAGCTCGAGCGAACCACCGCGCTCGACGAAGAGGTGCCGGTTGCCCTCGGGCCGAGAATAGTTCGAGCCGATGTCGGTGAGCAGGACGACACCAGGGGCGATCTCCATCGACTCGGTGACGAGCTCAAAGCGGTGCGCGAAGCGATCGAAGAGCAAGGGGTCGAGCCCGATCGGCCGCTTGACCACCACCAGCGCCCGGAAGTAGCGGGGCGCCCATCCGCTCGCCCGGAGGTGGACCCGCGCGCGATCGTTGATCGCGAGGAAGCGCTGGAGGCCGCCGCCGTGGTCGTAGTGGTGGTGGGAGAGCACCGCCGCGCCCACCTGCTGCAGGTCAATCCCAAGCCGCTCGGCGTTGTCGGCGAACGCGCCCGAGGAGCCGGTGTCGAAAAGGATCTGCTGGTCGCCGCGCTGGATGTGCAGCGACAGCCCAAACTCGGCARCCAGATCCTCCCGGCCCTCGAGCGTGCTGTTCTCGATCAGCGTCGTCACCCGCATGCGGCACCTCCTCCGGAGATGATGATAGGCGATGGRGTTGGGGGTTTGGGAGAAGCGAAGGGGGAAGGCAGGCGAGRGCGTAGACTGAGCCGTCCGCAACGGAGGTGGCGATGGACAGCAGCAGCCTCGGCCTCGATCGGCGTCGCTTCGTCGGTGTCTTCGCCGGTCTCGGTCTGGCCGGGAGTGCCCTTCCGGAGCTGCTGTGGGCACGCGCCGGGGAGGGACCGATCACCCGCGAGACGCTGGCCGCGGCCGAGACCCTGGCCGGTATCGAGCTCACCGACAGCGAACGGGACCTGGCGCTGGCCGGCCTCGAGGAGCTGCGCCAGGACTACCTGAAGCTGCGCCAGGTTCCACTCGACAACTCGGTGGCGCCGGCCCTGCGCTTCGATCCGGAGATTGCAGAAGCGCTGACCAGGCTGCCGGCGCCCGCGCGCCGGCCGAGCGCCGACCGCGACGCCGCGCTGCCCGACGACGAGGAGGCGATCGCCTTCCTGCCCGCGGTTGACCTCGGCCGCCACCTGCGCGCCCGCCGGATCTCGTCGCGCGAGCTCACCGCGCTCTACCTCGCGCGGCTCAAGCGGTTCGACCCGCAGCTTCACTGCGTGATTACCCTGACCGAGGAGCGCGCCCTCGCGGCTGCGGCGCGGGCCGACGCCGAGATCGAGCGTGGCCTCTGGCGCGGACCGGTGCACGGCGTGCCCTGGGGCGCCAAGGACCTGCTGGCGGTGCGCGGCTACCCGACGACCTGGGGCGCGGCGCCTTATCGCAACCAGGTGATCGACGAGGACGCCACCGTGGTGCGCCGGCTCGACGACGCCGGCGCGGTGCTGGTGGCGAAGCTGACGCTCGGGGAGCTCGCCTGGGGCGACGTCTGGTTCGGCGGCACGACCAGAAACCCCTGGAAGCTCGAGCAGGGATCGAGCGGCTCCTCGGCCGGCCCGGCCGCCGCCACCGCCGCCGGGCTGGTCGGGTTTGCGATCGGCAGCGAGACCTGGGGCTCGATCGTGTCGCCGGCGACCCGCTGTGGCGTGACCGGGCTGCGGCCGACCTTCGGGCGGGTCAGCCGCCACGGCGCCATGGCGCTGTCGTGGAGCATGGACAAGCTGGGGCCCATGGGCCGCTGCGTCGAGGACTGCGCCCTGGTCTTCGAGGCCATCCACGGCGCCGATGGCCTCGACCCGACCGCAGTCGACCGGCCGTTCGCCTGGGACGCCGAGCTCGACCTCCGGCGGCTGCGCGTCGGCTACCTGCGCTCACTGTTCGAGCGCGAGCCCTCGCCCGAGGAGGACGAAGATCCGGCGCGGGTGCGCGAGGCGCACGCCCTCGACCTTGCGGCGCTCAAGCTGCTGCGCTCCCTCGGCTTCGAGCTCTCACCCGTCGAGCTGCCCGATCTGCCGGTCGGCTCGCTGTCCTTCATCTTGTCGGCCGAGGCCGCCGCCGCCTTCTCCGAGCTCACACTGTCAAACCGCGACGACGAGCTGGTACGCCAGATCGACCAGGCCTGGCCCAACGTGCTGCGGCAGGCCCGCACCATCCCGGCGGTCGAGTACCTGCAGGCCAACCGGGTGCGCACGCTCGTCATGCGCGAGACGGCGCGGGCCTTCGCCGAGGTCGACGTCGTGGTTGCGCCGTCATTCACCGGCGACACCCTGCTGCTCACCAACCTGACCGGCCACCCCGCGGTGGTGGTGCCGGACGGCTTCACGGGCGACGGCACGCCCTCGAGCCTCACCTTCCTCGGCCGCCTCCACGGCGAGGCCGAGACCCTGGCCGTGGCGCGCGCCTACCAGGAGGCGACGGGGTTTCACCTGCGGCATCCGAGGCTATCGCCTGGGGAGTGAGGGGACCCGCTTCCGCGCCCGCGCTCGGGAGGCGAGGCGAGTACGCGGAGAGGGCGTCCTGCGGGCGTGCCATCTTTGGCGATTTCGGGACAACGATCTTCCTGGAGAGGTGCTTGCGACCCGAAATCGCCAAAGGTGGCAACCTCGGGGAGCGCCTCCAGAGAATCGGCGCGAAGCGTGCTCGAGGACAAAGCGAACGAGCGTGGCCGGGATCGGGAACGGCCCCTATCACCTATCACGTATCATCTATCACTGTCCCCCAGCACGAACGGGATCCTCGCCGTCGACTCTTCGAGGTCGATCTCGAGCACCCAGGGTCCCGGCTGGACGCCCCCTGGCACCAGGAACACCAGCGGCCCGGAGCAGAACTGGAAGGGTGAGACATCGATCGTGTCGTAGGCGAACCCCTCCCACGGCCCGGCCAGGAACCAGCGTCCGCACGGCCGACGGTCGCCCGCGAACCCACGGCCGGGCGGGTACGAGAAATCGACCGCGCGCAGCGCGGTCAGGACCTCGGGGTAGGCCTCGCGATAAGCCTCTTGGCTGAGCAGCGGGTAGCGCGTGCCGTCCGGACCGCGGACCTGCACGGCGTTGCGCTCGATGGCGGTCGTCGCCGTGCGTCCCCCCGACAGCCAGACCGCCAGCACCAGCCACTCGTCGCCGAGGTGGGAGGAGGCCCAGCGGGCGCTGACGATGGCCTGGAGCTCGTTGCCCGTGTAGCGGATCAGGGTCCGGCTCTCCTCGGTCAGCTCGCCCTCGGGCGGGAGCGGCGCCGAGGCGCACGCGGCGCAGGCGATCAGGACCAACAGTGGCGACAGTATCCTCGTCACGGCCGCGCCTCCCGGAGCGCCGTCGTACGCCCCTGCGACCAATGGTACGCCGGGGCGGTGATCCGGATCCGTCGGCGTCTCCCCCTCCACTTCCGGATTCGCTCCCGTTCCCGCTCGTCTGCTTCGCCCTCGAGACCGCTTCGCGCCGATTCTCCGAAGGCGCTCCCCGAGGGAGCCACCTTTGGCGATTTCAGGTCTCGAGCACCCCTTGACGAGGAAGGTCGTCCCGAAATCGCCAAAGATGGCACGCCCGCAGGACGCCATCTTCTCGTACTCGCCTCGCCGCGCCTCACGGGTACGGGAACGGGAACGGGATCGGGCGGGGGACCCTTTCCCCTAACCCCTACTTGAAGAGCTTCAGGAAGGTGATGAACACCGTGAACGAGTCGGCCGGCCCGGCCACCGGTACGCCAACATCGAAGTTGACGACCGTCTGCCAGGGCCCGATCACGGTGCCGTTGAGCCCGACGCCCGCGAGCAGCTCGCGGTCGAGCCCGGTCGCCTCGTCGGTCGCCCAGACCACGTCGACGCGGCCCTCCAGCCGCAGCGCCTCGGCGATGTTGAGCCCGCCGGCCGCGTGCACACCGTCGGCGGACGACGCGGTCACCAGCCCGCCCTGGTAGCCGGCAACCCGGCCGAGGCCGAAGGTCGAGAAGTCGTACTTCGAGAAGCGGTCGAGGTCGCTGCCGTCGAGGTGCTCGAGCTCGACGCCGAGCTTGCCGAAGCTGCCCGGCCACCAGGTCTTGCCGAGCACCACGGACCAGCGGGTGAAGTCCTGCTGGTCGGGCGAGTACTCGCCGTTGCCCGGGAAGCCCCAGAACTCCCACTTCTCGCGCTTGTTGGCGGACGCCTGGAGGCCGAGCCGGTAGCCCGAGCGGCTGTAGCTGAGGTCGAAACCGAGCGAGCTCGTCCAGGTGCTCTCGGGCACCACGAACTCGGCGGCGGTGTCGTCGGCCCGGCCGAAGTCGTCCCACTCGAGGCCGTAGCTCGCGTCGAGCTTGAGGAAGCTGCCGATCGGCCGGCCGAGGTAGAGCGAGACGAACCCCTCGCGCGAGGTCACCGTCTCCTCGGGGGCGAGCTCGCCGTCGCGGTAGAGCTCCTCATCGCCGGCCAGGAAGAAGCCGAACACCCGGGCGCCCGCGTCCCAGCGGCTGCCGAACAGCGACGGCTCGGCCCAGTTGCCGTTGAGCAGCACGCCGGCGAACAGC
Organism: Holophagae bacterium; assembly: GCA_003105185.1. GTDB lineage: Bacteria > Acidobacteriota > Thermoanaerobaculia > Thermoanaerobaculales > Sulfomarinibacteraceae > FEB-10. The sequence continues at coordinate 4,474 of PQAJ01000249.1, read as the reverse complement.
AGGTTGACCTGAGCGCCGGTGTCCTGGAAGTCCGACGAGAAGAAATCGATCCCGACCAACGGCACCGGATAGTCCTGAGTCTCGTCCCAGTAGACGCCGCCGAGGGCGAACCAGCGGTTGGGGTCGTCGCGCTCGCGGACGACCCGGGTGCCGTCCTCGTTACGATCCAGGTAGCGCAGGCCGCCCGGCGTGTCGCGGAGCATCGTTTCGGGCGAGGCGTAGGCCGCGGCGAGCCGCTCGGCGAAACCGTCGGCGTTGATGCGGATGTCGGTGAGAAAGCTCTCCTTCTCGACCTGGACCGCAGTGTTGAGGATCGACTGCAGCTCCTGGGCGTTGACCCGGGTCGGCAGGAAGAAGCTCGAGGGGTCCCACGGCGCGGGGTTGCCGGCTGCGTCGACCGGCTCGGTCAGCGTGGTCTGCTCGTTGGAGATGACGTCGCCGGACAACCCGAGCTGGAGGGCGCGGGTCTTGACCCTGGCGAAGAGCTGGCGGTCGACCCACACCGTGCCCTTCCACAGGTTGGCGCCCTCAACCTCCGCCGAAGGCTCGAAGTCCACCACCCAGCAGTCGCGGCCGTTGACGGTGTCGGTGCCGCGCAGGCTGTACCGGTACTGGCGGTCGAGGTGGATCTCCAGTGGCCGTGCCGCCGCCCGCGCCGGCTGCAGCAGCGGCAGCTTCGGGATCTGCCCCCGCCAGAGCACGCCGTTGACCAGGAAGCGCTGCCACACCCAGTCGAAGCCCTCGCCGCGATGGTAGAAGTACGGCCCGGAGAAGCTCGCCTCGATGACCTGGATGCCCTCGCCCGGCCGGTAGCGGAAGTGCTGGGTGTAGGTCGCCTCGTAGTGGTGCAGGCGCCGGTCCTGCGCGTCCTCGAAGGCCTGCAGCCGGCGCAGGATCTCCTCGACCGGCAGCCCGCGGACCTCCGACACATCGACCTGCTCGGCGAAGCCGCCGAGCTCGGCCGCGGTCGGCCGTTCGAGCCGGAGCACGGCGACCGGCTCGGCGCCGGCCACCTCCACCATGAATCCGGCAGGGACGCTCCCGGCGACCACCCGCTCGGTCGTGCCATCGGCGTGGACCCGCACCGGGTTGCGCAGGTCGCGATCGGAGAAGGTGAAGACGGTCGGCCCCTCGACCTCGCCGCGGTCCACGATCACGGCAAGCCCGAGATCCTCGGCGCGCACGAACGCCCAGCCGCCACTGCCGCCCGCGGGCGCGGAGTACGGGTCGTACGCGAGGTCGCCCGAGAACTCCCGGGCCAGCAGCAGCAGCGGCTGCAGGTCAGCGGTGGCGAGCGTGCCGGCAGCCGCCCGGAAGAACGACACGGTGGCCCCGGCGGCCGACGAACGCGCAGCCTCGGGCAGGGCGAGCCACGGATCCTCGGGCAGTTCGCCCGCGCCGTGGACCAGCCGGCGCCCGGGGTCGATGTCGGCGGCCATCGCCACCGCCCCGGCCAGTGCCTCGCCGCGCAGCTCGCCGACATCGAGCCCGTCCAGATAGGCGGCCACGTCGGCGGCGTAGAACTCCTCGAGCAGCGCGCGGTCGCGGGGCAGCGTGCCGGTGATGACGCGGGCCTCCGGCTGCGCGCCGGTAACCGCCACCGACGCCCGCTCGACGAGGAACGCGTAATCGCGCATGGCGGCGGCCGAGTCGAGCGCCTGCTCCCAGGCGAGCTCGCAATGCAGCGACGGCGGGGCGGCGGCGGCCAGCCGGGCCGCCTCCTCGAGCTCCGCAGCGAACTCCGGTGCATGGTCCGCGATCGGTGACGGCGCGCGGAAGGACAGCACCAGCCACGGCGTCGCCCCAGCCGCAGCGACTCGGTCGGCGAGATTCGGATCGGCCGTGCCGTCGAGGGGAACCCGCCACCGCAGGTACAGCCGCGTGCCCTCACCCAGCGGCGGCTCCTCACCGAGCAGGCGGACGACCGCCTCGGGGTCGTCGACCTCGAGCCCGACGCACGGCGCACACGGCGGCGTCTGCGCTGACGCCGCGGCCGCAACGAGCAGGATCAGGATGGCAGCCAGGCTCGCCCTCGTGCCCGCAGCCGAGCCCACGGGCCGCTTCAGGTCGCTACTGACCACGGCTCGTGCTCCCCACAGCGGCATCGGCAGGCGTGGACTCAATGGCTTTCGGGCTCTCCGGGCAGTGGCTTGACCTGCAGCCGCTCGCCCTGCTCGGCGGCGACGCGCCGGTACCAGTCTTCGGGGTAACCTGGGTGGGTGACCTCGCCGGTCGGAGTCTTGACGTTGCCGTCGAGGTACTTGACCAGCAGCTGCTCGCCGAGTGAGCGCCAGCGGCGGTGGAGCTCGTCGCCGAGGCGCACGCTGTAGTCGGTCAGGTAATCGACGGCGAGCCGCGGCGAGCGCTCGTGGAGCGCGAGCGCGGCGGCCTCGATCTCCGGCTGGTCGGTGAGGTAGCGGCCCTCGAGCTCCTGCTGCACCGCCTGCACGTCCTGGATCATGTCCGAGTAGCGCGAGTACGCGTAGTTCGCAACCCAGTTGAAGACCCAGAAGCCCGAGCCCCACGTGAAGTCGGTGAGCGAGCCGTTGCCCTTGGCGAAGGCGGCCGGCACCTCGCGCACGCTGCAGTAGACCGGGAAGTAGACCGTGCTCGCGGTGTCGTCGACCCCGAACCAGAGCACGCCGCCGATCGCGTCCGGCAGCCACGAGCGCGACTGGGCCACGAACGAGAAGCCGGTCTGCTGGGTCGACACCGCCCGCTCGAAGAGGTACTCGACGTCGTCGACCTTCCAGGTCATCGGCCGCCAGCGATAGGGCAGGGCGTAGGGGCCGGCGCCGACGTCCTTGGTCATGTCGAACGGGGTGTCTTCGTAGTGGTCGCGCATCAGCCGCATGACGTCCCGCACCGCGAGCTTGCGGTCGGGCTTGACCCACAGCGGCAGCGCCTCGGCGGTGGCGTCGCCGCCTGCCCAGGCCGGGGAGATGCCGAGCGACGGCGCCGCCCTGTTGAACATGCACCACACCCTGGCCTCGCAGAAGCGCAGGCCGCCGAAGGTGAGCGGCGCGTAGGTGTCGGCGAAGCTGAAGGATGAGTCCGGCCCGTCGAAGTAGCCCTTGGCCCGTGCGAAGGAGATGACGTCCTTCGAGTACAGGCAGTTGGCGGGGTCGTCGAGCGGGAACTGGCGGATCCGCGACTGGTTGGCGTGGGCCGAAATGTAGCCGTCGGGGACCCGGCGCGCGACCCAGACCGCGCCCGGATCGTCCTTGCCCTTGCCGATGATCTCGAAGATCCACGCCTCGTTGGCATCCGAGATCGACAGCGACTCACCGGAGGAGGCGTAGCCGTACTCGGCGACCACGTCGGCGATCACCTGGATCGCCTCGCGCGCCGTCGTCGCCCGCTCGAGCGCGATGAACATCAGGCTGCCGTAGTCGACGAGGCCGGAGCCGGCGAGCTCCTCGCGGCCGCCGTAGGTGGTCTCGCCCACCGCCACCTGGTGCTCGTTCATGTTCCCGGCAACCGAGTAGGTGACCGGGGCCTGGCGGATCCGGCCCAGGTACTTGCCGGTGTCCCACTCGATGACCTCGCGCATGGTACCCGGCGGGTGGACCCCCGGCGGGATGTAGCTGAGCTCGCCGTAGAACTCGTGGGAGTCGGCGGCGTAGGTGATCATCACCGAGCCGTCGACCGAAGCGCCCTTGGTGATCAGGAAGTTGGTACACGCGCCGGCAGGCTGGATGCCGCCGAGCCACGCCGCGACCACCACCATCGAGCACGCCACCATCCGTCGAATCACGGCCATGCGACTGCCTCCACCCCCGGTCGGGGACGCACCATTCTACGGTGTCCCGCCCACCGACGGCCGGATCATGCCTGCGGCCGTGTCGCCTCCCGGAACCCCCTCACGAGGTCGGGGGCGCGACCGCCCCCTCGAGGTTCCCCTCACCGAGCGCTTTCAGGTCGAGGGAGCCGGCGCGCTCCACGACGTGCTTTCGGGTGCCGAACGAGCCTTGGCTGTAGAGCGCCCCGCGGACGCCGTAGCTCACCGAGTCCTGCTTGAGCAGAGTCGGGATCCGGGTGATCGCCGAGGCGGTGTTGACGTGGACCGTCATGTCGATCACGGCCGACTCGAACCCCGCCACCGAGAACGCCTGCGAGGTCATCGCCGTGCCGATCTTGCGGTCGTCGAGCAGCAGCTTCAGCGACCCGCCGCTGAACTGCAGAGGGCCGGGGTTGGGGTTGCTGACCCTGATTTTCGCGACCAGGGTCGCCTCGAACAGGGTGATCTCCTCAACCTCGAGGTCGACCAGGTTGACGCCCAGCGGCTCCATCGGTTCAAGCGAGGCGCAGCCGAGCGCGGCGACGAGCAGACCCCCGAGCACCCCGGCCACCGCCAAGCGGCCGCCGATCCGGTGGACGTCACGCAGCGTGCGACTCGGGTGTCCCATCTCGTGCCTCCATTCGCGCCGGTAGCTCTCGCCGGACCGGCAGTCGACACGCCTCGTCTCCGGCG
>PQAJ01000248.1 GCA_003105185.1 Holophagae bacterium | reverse complement strand
GCCGGCCGCTTCGACGCGGCGGTCGCGGCGGCCGAACGGGCGGGCCAGGTGGCCGCGGCTGACGGCTCGAACGAGCTCGCCGGCCAGATTGCCGGACGGCTCGAGCTCTATCGCCGAGGAACGCCGTTCGTCGACGCGCGATGAGCCCGCCCCTGCACTGACTCGGCATGGTGTGCTGGCTGCGGCGTGCTCAAGGACATGGTGAGCGGTCGAGCGGACCGGTCCCTCAGCCGACGGCCTCGGCCAGCGGAGCGTGGCGCCCGGAAACGACGAACGCCCCCGGCGGCGGGGGCGTTGCTGTCGGCCTGCGGGCCCATCCCGCGGGCGTGAGGGATCTCGAACTACTCGATGTCGAAGCTCTGCAGCTCGACCGGCACCTCGTCGCCGTGCACGACCATCACCCAGTGCGAGTCGGGGAAGCCGATCGCCGCCGTATCAAGAGGATCATTCACACCGCAGTCGGCGGCCGCGAGATAGCTCGGCCGGGTCTGCGGGAGATTGTTCGCGCCAGGAAACACCAGCCACAGGTTCGGTTCGACCTGCCCGTTTGGAAGCCAGAAGTCGAGGACCAGGTCGCTGTTCACTGGATCCGCGATGGTGGCCGACACCGGGACGTTCCTCACCACGAGGACGTCGGCGTTCGTGAGCTGGAACACGCCGGTGCCCTGCAGCGTCATGTTGGCGAAGGTGAAGGCCGCCGAGTGGCCGATGCTGTAGATCCGCGCCTCGGCGTTACACGGGCCGGTGGAGTTGATAGTCGTCGTTTCCACGCCGATATCGGCGCTCAAGACGTCGAACTGGCCGAGAATTCCGTGGTCGACGGCCAGCTGGAAGCGGCGCAGAAAATGGTTCTCAGTGCTGTTGATCTGGTCGGTGCACGCGACACCGTACCCGGAGAGCACGTTGAGATCCGTGGACTGGGTGATGTCGACCGGCGTCAGCGTCATCTGCGAGTTGCTGCTCTGGCCGGCCGGCAGCCCGCTGGTGGTGAACTCGGCCGCCGACGCCAGCGCGGCGCCGAGCAGCAGGACGAAACCGAAAATCGCGATCTTTTTCATGTCTTCCTCCTATTCTTGTTCTTACTCGATGTCGAAGCTCTGGAGCGTGACCGGGATGGCGTCGCCCTCGAGGCGGAAGGCCTCGTCTTGCTCGGTCGCGCCGATCACAGCCCACGACTGGTAGCCGGTGCCGTAGCCGAAGCCGCCGCCCGGGTTGATGAACTGGACGATGCTGCCGTTGGTGGTGTCGGCGGGCTGGCGGCCGTACTGGCCGCAGACGGCGAAGTCCGCGGTCGGGTAGAAGATGAACCAGTAGGTCCCAGCGGTGGTGATCTGGGCCGGCACCGCGAGGGTTGCGAGCACATTCGTGATGAATCCGCCAGAGCCCGCCGTCAGCGTGATCTGAGCATCGGTCGGGGAAACGGCGAGCGACCACACCGGCGCGCCGCCTCCAGGATAGCCAGCGGGAATCCCGCCGTTGTCGGCGTAGATCTCGAAGTGGAGCATGCTGGCGCAGCTGATGGGGTTGCCAGGGTTCCAGGAGTTGTTGGGGACGAAGATGGCGTTGATGCTCCAGCCGCCGGCCGGCACGACGAAGTCGTCGGCCAGGTAGCTCGAGTAGTCGGGAAGGTCTGAGAACTGCTGGTTGACGTAAGCGTTCTGGTTGACCGTCGACAGCGGCTGGTCCCACAGGACCGCGAACTCCGCCGCCGGGATCACGCTCTGGCCGGCACCAGCAGGGCCGACCAAGGTTGGGACATCGGCCGCCGACGCCAGCGCGGCGCCGAGCAGCAGGACGAAACCGAATACTGCGATCTTCTTCATGTCTTCCTCCTATTCTTGTTCTTACTCGATGTCGAAGCTCTGCAGCTCGACCGGGACGAGCTCGCCGTTGAGCGTGATCGACAGGTCGGTTGCAGGGTCGTAGTTCCAGGCCGTGGCCGGGTACTCCGTCGCCCAGGTGGAGCCAGCAACACCATGGGTGCCATCGAGGTTGCCGGTCTCCCAGAACCAGGCGTCGTTACCGACGCCGGTGTTGGTGTGGATCTCGACGAAGTAGGTGCCGTCGGGGAGCGTGACCGGGGGGAAGTCGAAGGTGACCTGATGCTCACTGACTCCGAACAGGGTGACGCCGGTCAGCACGTCGGCGCTCGGGAGGAGCGAGGCCTGGTAGAGCACGCCGCCCGGTACGCCGGCGTTGTCGTACTGGAAGAGGATCTCGAAGTTGGCGGGCACCGGCACGTTCGACGGGTAGTAGCCGCCCCAGATCACGATCTGATTGACGTTGACGCCGACTCCGCCGGTGCTGATGACGAAGTTCTCCGCGATGATCTGGACGCCGGTAGGGCACAGTTCGCAGCCGAGGTCGGAGAACAGTCCGTTCACCGCGTTCGGCGCCTGGGCGAGCCAGACCGCGGGACCAAAGTCGACCTGCCGCACGACCGGCGGCTGGTTCTGCTCGAGGACCTTTTGAGAATCGGCGGCGCCGGCCAGGGCGACGGTTGCCAGTAGCGCGACAACCATGAGTGKCAACCTTACAGCTTTCATTCAATGCTCCTTCAGCTTGTTCTTGGGTCCATCCGAATGCGAAGAGGGCGATGCGCTCTTCGCGGCCTCAAGACACCAGTCAGTTGGTCCTGAAACGGATGGTCAGCGAGGACGTGAGCAGAKKYCGRCTGTCACGCCTCGTGCTGGGAGCACCGAGGAGGCGGCACGTCCGGCTCGGGCCTGGCGGCGTCGGCCACCACCATGTCGGCGGGCAGCGCCTGCTGAAGCGAACTCAGCGCGAATCCGAAGTCGGTGGCGGCGGGAAGCGCCGTGCTCACCTGAGCCACTTGATGAATCGATGCCGGCGTCGACTGGAGTCCGACCGGGTCGACCCGGAGGCTGCCGAGAACCAGCTCTTCGCCCTTCGAGTTGAGGTACCGGAGCTGGTAGTACCACCCCGGAACGCCACTGCGCCCGTCCCGGTAGCGGTAGCCGGCGAGGCCGGGAGTTGCCTGCTGGATGTCGACGAGCTTCAGGCAGTCGAGCCCGGGACCGCTGTACAGGCGGAACTGGCCGCTGTCTTCGGCGGTCGACGCCTTCCAGACGACGGTCCAGTCAGAGTCACCGAAGCTGACGACCCGGCGCAACTCGGGATACGGTTGCTCGCGGGCATGTGCCGGCGCGGCGATCGCAGCGAGAGCGACGATCACGAGCAGCACACGAGCCAAGGGCTCGCGCCCAGCCCAGATCGCACGGCGCAGCCGCGCAGCCGACATCCCTCCCCCGGTCATCACTGGCCCCTCCACTAGACCACCGAAGTCGAGCGAAGTCAAGAGATTCATGGTTGCGACGACGGGTGATCGGAGCTCTGCCGCAGGGCCTGGACGAGGCCGACCGGGAAGGAGGGAACCCGGTCCGCTACCAGGCGATCGAGCCTGCGGTCTACCGCGGCCTCGATTTCCCGGGCGCCGAGGATCTCGGCAACATGTTCCAGTTCAAGCGCGACTTCGAGGGCTCCTTCTGCGGCGCCCGCGACCTCACCTTCTCGCGCACCCTTCACCCGGGCCTGCAGACCTTCGAGCGCTGGCTCGCCGCTAACGCGGACCGGATCCCGCGCGGCTGACCGGGGCTCGTGCGGCGGTGCGCCCCGTCGACTGCCCGGTCAGTCGAACTGACCCGGCAGGTCCATCGCGATCAGCAGCGCGCGCTCGAGGCGGCGCAACGAGTCCTCTCCCAGCATCCCCCAGCAGTCCGTAAGGCGGACCTTGGAGA
>PQAJ01000247.1 GCA_003105185.1 Holophagae bacterium | reverse complement strand
GAAGGAGGCCATCACGGTCTGGGTCCCGGCCTCGACGGCGGCGGCGTAGCCGGCGCCGTGGAGGTCGCGCAGCTCGGCCTCGCTCGCCAGGTTGTCGCCCCGGTCGACGCCCCCGGCGGTGCCGCCGTCGCCGAGGTAGTGCTTGGCGCAGGCGGCCACCCGGCCGTCGCCGAGAAAGCCAACGCTGCCCGCATCCCCCTGGAGGCCCCGGAYSATCGCGCCGGCRTASGCGCGSRCGATCTSRGGGTCCTCGGACCAGCTCTCGTAGGAGCGSCCCCAGCGGTCGTCGCGCACCACCGCGACCGTCGGGCCGAASGTCCAGTCGAGACCGGCCACCGCCAGCTCGAGCGCGGTGATGCGGCCGATCTCGCGGATCAGCTCCGGGTCGCGGGTYGCGCCGAGGCCGACGTTGTGSGGGAAGATGGTGGCTCCGTAGACCCCGGCGGCGCCGTGCACGGCGTCGGTGCCCCAGATGACCGGGATGGCCAGCCGGCCGCCGGAGGTGTCGACCGACGCTTCCCAGAAGGCGTCGGCCAACGCCAGCCAGTCCTCGACCGAGGCCCACCTCTTGTCGAATGGCTGGACGCCACCGCCGTTGAGGACCGATCCCATCCGGTAGCGGCGCACATCCTCCGGCGTCAGGTGGCGGATCTCGCCCTGGATCAGCTGGCCGACCTTGTCCTCCACCGACATCCGGTCGATCAGGGCCTGCACCGCGGCCTCGAGGTCGGGATCCGGCGCGAGGGCCCGGGACGGCGCTGGCCACAGCTCCGGGTGAATGGTTGCTGCCGGCACGGTCTCGACCTTGACCGGGCGCGCCGAGCAGCCGCCGACCAGGCATGCCGATGCCGCGATCCACAGCGTGAGAGCTCTCGTCCGTCGCATGCCGCCACTATACCGGCGCCGGTCTGATCTGACTGCCCCAGGCAGTGGTGCACATGGTCGAGCCGGCACCGTTTCCTCGACAATCACACCCGGGCCCTTGACAAATATTACGAAACGTATTATATCTATTCGTACCATGAACGACGACGTCACCCTGACCCCGCTCCGGCTCGCCATCCTCGGGCTGATCGCGATGCAGCCGCAGTCCGGCTACGACCTCAAGAAGGTCTTCGACACCACCCCCATGGGCCACTTCAGCAGCAGCCCAGGGGCGATCTACCCCGCCCTCAAGGGCCTCGAGCAGCTCGGCTGGATCCGCGGCCGGCAGCAGAATCAGGCCTCGCAGCGGCCGCGCACCACGTACTCGATCACCGCCGCGGGCGATGCAGTGCTGCGGGCCGAGCTCGCCAAGCCAGTCACCCACGAGGCGCTGGTCTGGCACTTCGACCTCGTCATGCTCCGCTTCGCCTTCATCGAGCGGCTCGGCCCGGTCGAAGCGCTGCGCTTCCTCGCCGAGCTGCAGCGCGAGTCCGAGGCCTACGGCACCCACCTCGAGCGGCTGCGCAGGGAGCTCGAGGACCAGCTGTCGCCGTGCGGCCGGCTGGCTCTCGAGCACGGCATCCAGGCGTATCGGGGCCACGCGCGCTGGGCCGCGCGGGCCGCCAAGGAGCTCGCAACCCGCGAGCGCAMCCCGGAGGTGTCCAGATGAGTGCTCCCAACGGAAGCGTCGTCACGAGCTGGATCTGGAAGATCCCCGTCATCGCTGCCGCCTACTTTCTGGGGACCATGACCAGCGGCGCGGTGATCGCGGCGGCCGGCATGGAGTGGCCGTCCTTCCCGAACCCGCCCAGCCAGGCGGCCAACCTCATCCTGGGCGCGCTCAGTGCGGTCCTGATGGCCGGCTGCCTCGCGCTTCTCGCCTGGGGAGTTCGCGGCTCGCAGCCCGTGCGCTGGCTCATCCTCGCCGCGTTTTCCTACGTGATCTTCGGCCTCAACAACCAGATCGAGGCCGCGGCCTTCACCGCCTTCGGTGGCACCGCCACGATGATCGTGTTCTTCGTCGTGCCCTGCCTGCTCGGGGCCGCCGCGGCGGTCTGGCTGGTCCGTCCCGGGGCGGCGCTGCAGCCTCGGGGAGCCACGGCCTTCGACCGGCCGGCGTCCGCATGGTGGCGGCTGGCCGTCGCCTGGCTCGCGTTCCCGGTGATCTACGTGTTCTTCGGGATGCTGGTCTCCCCCATCGTGGTCCCGTTCTACGAGGACCCGAGCTTCGGGCTGACGCTTCCCGGCTGGAACACCATCTTCCCGGTGGTGCTGCTCCGCAGCGCGCTCGCCCTCGCCGTGACCCTGCCGGTCCTCCTCCTCTGGTCGCGCTCGCGGCGCGCCCTCTTCGTGTCGCTGGCGGTTGCGTTCTTCGCGATGGTGGGCCTGATCGGCCTCGCCGCGACGACCTTCTTCCCGCCGACGCTGAGAGTCGCCCACTCGATCGAGATCCTCGGCGACTCCGTGGTCTACGCGTTGGTGCTGGTCGCGCTCCTCGTTCCCCGAACCCGGGCTGTTGTCGCGGAGGCGCCGCCGGCGGACGCTCAGTAGCTGCTTCGATCGGGGCGCGGCCACCTGCCCTCTCCCCGCTCCACCGTCGGCCCAGGCGGGTGTTACACCCGCTGGCTCGGAACCTGCCCCCGCTTTCGCCCTTTCCACGCTCGTGCGCGCCTGGCCAGTGCGCAGTCAGTCTCACCGCGCCGGCGCGCGATGCCCCTCGCAGGCAGCCCCCGGTGCGAGCGCGGCTCGCAGCGGTCAGCCTGTCGTCTCGCCCCTGAAGGAGGTCAGCATGCGTCGATCCCATCGCCTCACCGCCGTGGCTCTCCGCGTCAGCTTCGCGATCGTCGCCGTGACCCTGACGCTGTGCCGATCAGGCCACGACAACACCGCCGCAGAGACCTTCACGATCACGCCGTCGCCGGGCCAGTTCGTGGCCTCGATCGGGGACGTGGTCGACAACGCGACCAACGACCCCTACTTCGTGCGCGGGATCAAGACCATGGAGTTCCCGGCGCCGTAGGTGGAGCCCGCTGCCAGGTTCCACCGTGACGGCTCGCCACGATGGCGCTGATCGTCGGCCGAGCTGCCGACGACCCTCACAGCAGGGTCAGGGCATAAAGGTACTCCGCGTTCGGGTCGAAGCCGTACGACGCGAAGCGCTCGTAGGTGAGCAGGTGGTCGACCGGCAGCACCTTTGCCTTCGAGGGGTCGTCCGGGAAGTGCGCGGCGCTGATCGTCGGCACCATGACCTCGATCCCGGTGTGCCGGAGCCTGCCGATGACGGCTGCGCCGTATGAGTTCGGCGCCTGCGCCGGCGGCGTGCCGACGGTGGTGGCGCCGAGCCGCCAGAACTCGACGACGACGCTGAAGCCGGCGCTGAGCGTGCCGGCATCGCAGAGCACGATCACCTTCCCGGGCTTGTAGTGGCCCGAGTAGGTGCCGGCATCGTACTCGGTGCGGAAGGTTGGCGAGCGCCGCAGGAACTTCACCATCGGCGGCTCGCCCGCCGGCCCCGACCTTCGGGCGATGGGCGTGCCGTCCACGTATGACCACGCGAAGTCGTAGTCGCCCTCGACGAGCGGCACCGCGCGCCCCTCGTTGATCACCGCCAGGGACTGGTTGGGGCGGTCGGCGAAGTAGAGGCGGGAGTAGCGGAACGCGCCGTGCTCGCCGGTGCCGACGCCGGCCATCTTGAGGAGCTGCTCCCGGCCGTACAGGTAGTAGACGAGGATCTCCGAGATCAGCGAGTTCCCGCCCGGGTTGCCCCGCACGTCGAGCAAGAGGGCGCGCGTCCCGCGCTGTTTCATCTCGACGACGAGCTCCCGGAGTTCGGCGGTGGCGGACGGAGGTCGCGTGACCTTGGTCAGGATCGGATCACGCTGCTCGAGCGTTTCGCGGTAGCCGCCCATGTGCGTGAAGCGGACGTACGCCACCTCCTCGCCGCCGTCCGGCGGCCTCAAGAAGGCGGTTTCGAACCCGGCCTCGCCGGACACCGGCGGCAGAACGACTCGGGACCGCGGCCTCACCTCGTCCGGCTGGCTGCCGGGCTGCTGCAGCTCGACTACGGCCGTGCTGCTGTCAGGGCGCTGGAGCTCGACCCGCACCCTCGCGGTGTCCTTCCACTCGGGGATCAGGTCCTGGAGGTAGGCCCGGTACGGGAGCGATCGGGTGGCGAGCTCGTACAGCGCGTGGTACTGGTTGTCGATGCCGCGCAGGCGGCGCTGCCGTTCGACGAGCTCGGCGAGCGCAACACCCTCGACCGACACCAACCGGGAGCCGAGCAGGGCCTGGTTCGGCCGCTCGACGCCGACCACGACCAGCGACTCCTCCACGACCTTGAGCCTGAGCGGCACGCCGCCGGGCCGATCGTGATCCACCTTGAAGCCATGGAGGAAGTTGGTGTGGGCATCGCCGACGCCGGCCACGAACGGCCGCAGCAGGCGATAGAACTCGTCCTTGGTCATACCGTCGTCGGGGATCGCGTTGAGGGCCTGGTGGAGGCGCCGGTGGAACCCGATGCGGCCTCCGCCACCCGAGTACGGGTCGGGATGGGTGTCCTCGATGATGGCGGCCAGCTCCCGCGTGTCCTCGATCAGCTGCTCGCGAGGAAACGCGCCGGGCTTTGTGGCGGCGCCGGGAGCGCTGTCCGCGGGCTTGGCCGGCCGCCCGCAACCCGCGGCCAGCCAGATCGACGCGGCCACCGACGCAACCAGGCCGGTCAACCGGTGCAGGCTCATCGCCTCGTCCTCCTCCCGATGCGCCTCGAGGGTTGGTGATGAGCTATCGTGCGGCCGCAGTCTACCACCGGCCTGCAGGTGGTTCGAACGGCCCCAGGTGTCCAGGCTGGCGGCTCTGGCGCCGATCACATCTCCCGGGAGGTGGTCACGCTCCCCGGCTCATCCTGGCGATCCGGTCCGCGACGTCGGCCCGCATCCGGTCGACCAGTGCAGTGGTGTAGGACGCCACGTCGAGCGAGGGGTCGGCGACCAGCGGCGTGAGATCCATCGCGAAGGCGAGCATGGT
>PQAJ01000246.1 GCA_003105185.1 Holophagae bacterium | reverse complement strand
TCGCCGCCTGCGGCCACGGCACCTGGAGCGATCGTCAGCAACGCGGCGAACAGCTGGGTCACGGCTCGATGCACGGCTCTCCTCCAGCTTCGGGACGCGCGGCCCGCGATGCTCGGCAGCGCGGCCGGTCCCGGCCCGACGCCGGCCCGCCCTTCCAGGTCCGGCCGGCGCCGCCAACTTAATGGACGGCCGCGGGGAGCGTCAACCAGGCGCGCGTGTGCCACCAGCGAGACGCTGCGGCACCTGCGGCCGCCTCGCCGCATCACGACCGGCCGTACCCCGGTGCGGTCCCGAGACATGCGTCATCCGCGCTCGGCGATCCCGGCGAGGAGCTCCCGGTAGAGGGCGTACATCGCGAACGGCGTGTTGTCCCGCGGCCGGTCGTCGAGGCAGGGAAGGTAGCGGCCTCGGCTCAGGAGCGGCGGCACGGTCTCCTCGACGGCGCGCCGGACAGCGGCGTCCCCCCGGAGCAGGGCCGTGCTGTCGATGCCGCCGATCAGCGCGATCTCGGGACCGAAGTCGCGGCGCAGCGCGCGGTACTCCATGCCGGCGCTCGTGATGTTGCTGATCCACAGCCCGTTGATGCCGGCATCGAGCAGCGACGGCACGAGCGGCCGCAGGTTGCCGCCGGTGGTGCAGAGGATGCGCAGCGCCACTTCGTGCCGTTCCAGGAGATCGATCACCTTCCGGTAGCCCGGGATCGAGTAGCGGTCGAACATCTTGGGCGACACCACCGGGCCGGCGTTCGAGGCGATGGGCTCGTAGAATGCGGCGTAGTCCACCCTGACCTTCGCCAGCACGCGCTCGAGGAGCAGACAGTGAAACGCCGTCGTTCGCTCGAGCAGGGACTCCACGAAAGCCGGGCGGTTCACCAGCGCATCACACGCCGCCACCAGCGAGTCCCAGTCCCCGACCCCGAGCATCTGCAGCAAGCCTCCGCCCGAGGCGTCGACATAGAGCACGCGGCCCTGTCGGCGCACCCGTGCGCAGTGCCGCACAAACCCCCGGGTGAGGCGGTCGGGATCGTCGGGGTCGTAGTGTCGCGCGAATGCGTCGGGAGACTCGAGCAGGTCGGCCGCCATCTCGTAGAAGGGCGCGCTCCGCACCTCCAAACCGACCGACTCGTGGGTCTCGAGCCGGAAGTGCTCGGCGACGGTCGCCGCCTTGGGCAGTCCCTGCCTCCACCACAGCTCGAGGGTGGAGTCGGCCGGCTCGAGGTCGAAGAACGGGAAGCGGTCGGCGCTCCCCCCGAGCAGGGTGGCGAGGAAGCGCTCCCTATCGGTCATGGCGGCCCCTCCAGGCGCAGGCCACAGGGGATGGACGGCATCCTCATCGGTCCCACTTTACTGCGGCCGGTGGCAGCACATCGACGGTGGTACACTCGACGCGACTTCGCGGCCATCAACATCTGGCTTTCTGGACCGGTGTCGATCGTGGGCGCTGCGACCACTCTCGTTGTTCGCGTGACGATGCACCTGGGTCGTGAAAGGAGGCTGTCATGGGAATCACGAACACACAGTCCGGGACTCGCGTGGATGAAGTCGCCGACGGGATCTACCGCATCAGCACCCCATTCCCGGACCTTCCGGGGGGGTTCTCGTTCAACCAGTACCTGATTAGGGATGACGAGCCGTGTCTGTTTCACACCGGACCCAGGGGAATCGTTGCGCTGGTCAAGGAGGCAATAGCCAGCGTCCTCGACCTCGAGGACCTGCGCTTCATCGGCTTCTCGCACTTCGAGTGTGACGAGTGTGGCTCGCTGGCCGAGCTTCTCCGGGCTGCCCCGGACTCGGTGCCGTTGTGTGGCCAGATCAACGCGATGATCAATGGCGATTGTTTCGACCGGGCGCCCCGCGCTCTCGCCGACGGCGACTCTCTCTCGCTCGGCCGGCATCGCGTCCGCTGGTTCGACACCCCGCACCTGCCCCACGCGTGGGAGTGCGGATACCTGATGGAGGAGCACACGAGCACCCTGCTGTGCGGCGATCTGTTCACCCAGGGAGGTGCCGAGCTCCCGCCGCTCACCTCCTCGGACATCCTCGGGCCGAGTGAGGCATTCCGACGGCAGATGGACTACTACTCTCACACCAGGAACGGACGATCGCTCCTGGCGCGCCTGGCAGCGGCCCATCCGACGACGCTCGCCTGTATGCACGGCAGCGCGTGGCACGGAGACGGCAGCCGCCTGCTCGAGGCCCTCGCCGAGTCGCTCGAGTCCTGATGCGGGGAGCCGCCCGTCGCGGCTGCCGCGGGGTCCCCGTGACCTCTCGGCCCACCGGCAGCGTGACGGTGCGCTTCGGAACAGTCCGGGACGTCTGCCGAGAAAGGGAGATGAGATGACCTTGACCAACTTCCTCAAGCTCTATGCCGTGGCSCTGCCGGCGTTCCTGGTGATSGACMTGATCTGGCTGGGCGTCGTGGCACGCTCGTTCTATCAGAGTCAGATGGGGCATTTGATGCGGGCCCAGGTCAACTGGGTGGCCGCCATCGTGTTCTACCTCCTGTTCGTGGCCGGTATCGTGGTGCTGGCGGTGTGGCCCGCGCTCGAACGGCAGAGCCTCGCGCATGCCCTGGTCCTCGGCGCGCTGCTCGGCCTGGTCTCGTACGCTGCGTACGACCTGACCAACCTCGCGACGCTGGAGGGGTTTCCTCTGAAGGTCGCGCTCGTCGACCTGGCGTGGGGCGCGGTGCTGTGCGCGACGGTCAGCGCCGTCACCTACCGCGTCTCGCTCCGGCTGATCTGATGGACCGCTGCCGGGCAACCGTGGGGCACACTCGGGAAGCTCCCGAAGCATGCTGACGGCCTTGGGGGCGACGCACCGACTGCGCTCATGTGGACCTGGCGCTCCTTCCGCCGATGTGAGATCGTTGCGCCGGTGGCTCGGCAGGTGGCTCGTGGGCGACTCCCGAGGACAGCGCGGATCGCTCGAAAACATGTCCAACTGGTCACCGGCAACGCCGCGCCGCCGAGCGGCAGCTGCCGGCTGTCGCGACGGGAGGAAGGTCATGAAGCAGGCGCACCCGGTCCGGATGCGGATCATCGAGATCCGGAAGAAGTGCCCCCACGGGCACCGGGTCGGCGACGAGTGGCTGGTCGACGGCTCGACTCCCGGCGGAATCTGCATGGGCTCCTTCGGCTCGTGCCTGCCGTACCTGACGGCCCTGCGCTTCGGCGCCTCCTTCCCCTGGGAGTCGCGCGAGGGCACCATCACCATCGGCTGCCCCGATCACATCAATCAGGTCGTGTGGAGGCTTGACCGCATCGAGGGTGACGTCGTTTCAGCCGGCGACGACCAGGACCACAGCGGCGTCGAGTAGGTCGCGGTCGCGCCGTGGCGCGCACCGGTCGCGGATTGCTGCCATCAGCGGCCTGCGACCTGGTTGCAGCAGGGTGCTTACGGGTCGATAATGGCCCACGATTCGCGGGGGGGTGCCATGGACGTCCTGCAGCAGATCAGCGAGAGCCTGCAGCGAGGAGAGGACAAGAAGGTCGCCGAGCTGACCCGGCAGGCGATCGATGCCGGCCTGGCGGCAGGCCAGATCCTCAACAACGGCCTGCTCGCGGGCATGGATGTGGTCAGCGCGCGGTTCGGCGCCAACGAGATCTTCCTGCCCGAGGTGCTGCTGGCGGCGCGCGCCATGAACGCCGGCATGACCCTGATCAGCCCGCTGCTCATCGCCGATGATGTCCGCTCACTCGGCAAGGTGGTCATCGGCACGGTCAAGGGCGACCTCCACGACATCGGGAAGAACCTGGTCGGCGTCATGCTCAAGGGCGCGGGCTTCGAGGTCATCGACCTCGGCGCCAACGTCGCGCCGGAGCGCTTCGTCGAGACCGCCGAGGCCGAGGGAGCGCAGGTGGTCGGGCTGTCGGCCCTGCTCACCACGACCATGGCCGGGATGAAGGACGTGGTGAGCCTCCTCAAGGACAGGGGGCTCGACGGCCGGGTCAAGGTCATCGTCGGCGGCGCGCCGCTGTCGCAGGCCTTCGCCGAGGAGATCGGCGCCGACGGCTACGGCTATGACGCCTCGAACGCGGTGACGTTGGTCAAGCGGCTCACCGGCGTGGCGTCCTAAGCGGGCCGCCCGCGGCCCGTCAGACCGGGTAGCCCTCCTGCTCCATCGCCTCGAGCTCCCTGGCGATCGCCGCCCGCACTTCGGCCGGCATGTCCTGCTCCCGCGCCAGCATCGGCCGCAGGCCCTTGCCGACGCCGTCGTCGATGAAGTGGGGCCGGACGAACTCCGAGCTCCAGGTCCGGTCCTCGAACGAACGGCTCTCGAGCTTGTCGAAGAAGCTCTTGATGCCGCGCTCCGGGTCTCCCTCGAGCTCCCTGAAGTAGGAGCCGTAGATGTGGAGCGAGTCGCTGATGTCGACGTAGCGGCCGACGGCGACCGGACGCGCTGCCTTCTCGGCGATCGCGGCGGCGATCTTCCGCATCAGCGTGGTCAGCGCGATSACGTTCTCGAACCACGCCTTGAAGAGGTCGCGGCTGCGCCAGTGGGTGTTCATGTTGAAGGTCAGACCGCCGTCCTCGTCCTCGAGGAGCCGGCCCCAGAGCCTCTGGAGACAAGGCGGATCGTCGGTCGGCGGGTCCAGCTTGGGGTTCCAGGTGATGGCCTGGGCCCGCCGGCTGTGGCCGGCCCTGGCCAGCTTCGCGATCAGGTAGTCCACCTGGTTGACCACCTCGTCCTCGATCCTGTAGGCGAAGAGCCGCTCGTGGTAGGTGTAGGTCCAGCGGGTGTCCTTGCTCTCCACCCCCTTGAGGACCTCCGCCCGCGGCTTGATCCAGTAGTCGTGGGCGCCGTAGACCACCTCCATCACGTACTCCGAGAGGCCTCCGAGGCCGTCGGCGAACGAGCGGTGGAAGCGCGGCTGGGCGAACGGATCCTCGACCGTGATGACCACCGTGGCGTCGCGGCTCGGCGGGTCGCCGGGCCGGTCGTACTCGGTGCGGATGCTGGCGCCCTTCTCCCAGACCTCCCTGATGGCGCTCTCGTAGGCGTGGGGGATCGTCTTCCCGAAGATGGTCAGGACGGGGATGTTCCCTGATTTCATGGCGCCCTCTCCCGGAGCGCGATCATACCTTGGCTCGTGGCTCGTGGATCCTGCGGGTGAGGACCATCGTCACCGCCAGGGCGACGAGCAACAGCGCGGTTCCCCCGAGCAGGGCGAAGTCCTCGGCCTTCAAGATCGTGTAGAGCACGCCGTAGATCGCGGCCAGGACGCCGCCGACGAGCGCCGCCGTCGCCCGCCGCCGCAGGATCGCGGCGCAGTAGAGCGTGTTGAGCGTGACCACGGTCGAGGACGCCAGCACGTAGGCGGTCGCAAAGCCGATGTGCTCGGCCAGCGCGATCAGGATGAGGAAGAAGACCGCCAGGGCAACGCCGATCAGCAGGAACTGCACGAGGCTCAGCCGGACCCCGGTGACGAGCTCGATCAGCCCGAGCGTCAGGAAGGTCAGCGCGACAAACAGCAGACCGTACTTGACTGCGCGAGTGACGAGGTCATAGAGGGCGACCGGCTCGAACAGCCGGACGCCAGCCTCGATCTCGTCGATCGCCACTGCGGAGCCGGCCGCAAATGCCTGGGGATAGGAGCGGTTGAGCAGTGGGATCGTCCACTCGGCCGAGAAGCCGCTGTCATCGACGGTCCGCTCGACCGGCAGCACGTCCCCGATGAAGCTGGGGTGCGGCCAGGCCGAGCGGAAGGCGGCGCGGGTGGTTTCGCCGAGCGGCAGAAAGCGGATGCTGCCGCTCCCGCGGATCACCAGTGGGAGCCGGAACTCGAGACCGTCGGAGGCCGTTTCGCCCACCGCTGCGTGGAACCCGTGCGGCACGATCTCGGACACGGTGGTGCCCGGCCGCGGCCGCACTGCGCGCCCGTCGAGCTCGCCGCCGTCAGCCTCGACGATGCCGCGCGGGTCCGACACGCCGAAGCCGACGACCGCCTTTGACCAGTCGATGTCCTCGAGCCGTTCCGCGCTGCTCAACGCCTCCACTGCCGCCCGCGGATCGCGAAAGGCGCCCGAAACCACAACCTGCGCCGTGTAGACCTGCACCCGGTAGATGCCGCGCTGCCGCGTCTCCGGCACCAGGGTCCCGCTCAAGTTGAGGAGGTCGGGCAGGACCACCGCCCGCCGGCTGCAGCTCTCCCAGCGCTGGACGATCCTCTTTTCCCCTTCTGGAGTGACGACCTCTTCCCGCCGCTCGATCCTCTCGTTGAAGGGCACGACGAGGATCGGGCCGGCCAGCACTTGATCGCCGCTCCAGCTGCCGGCGATGTCCGCGATCACCGCCTGGTAGGTCCGGTGGCGCTCGCGCACCACGGACTCGACCATCTTCAGCGGGATCAGCAGGACCAGCGCGAGAATCGCAACCGCGATCCAGCGCAGCGGTCGGCTCACGGACGAGATCAGAGCGAGGCCCGTACTTCCTGGATCGGCTGCCATGGCTGCACCTCCACTGGCTGCAGCGTGGCGCCGCATCGAGCCCACACGAGGGCCGAATCGAGGCAAACGGTGGCGAAGATGTGGCGATGGACAGCTGAATACGCCGCGGCAAGCGGGGGTTTCCCAGTCGATGGTGAGATGCCCGACCCCTGACTGCCGTCCCGCGCGCTCGCGGCTGACCCGCTGGCTGCTCGCCGGCCTGGGCACCGCCTGCGTCGGCCTCGGCGCCCTCGGGGTCTTCCTGCCCGGGCTGCCGACCACGGTGTTCCTGATTGCCGCGTCGTGGTGCTTCGCGCGCAGCTGCCCGTGGCTCGAGGAGAGGCTGCTGCGCCTTCCCCTGTTCGCGCCATTCCTGGGCTTCCTCGAGCCCGGCGCACGGGTGCCGCGGCAAACGCTGGCGAAGGCTCTCGTCATCATGTGGATCGCCATCATCGTCAGCGCCGCCGCGGTGGGGCTCGGCGATGACGGCCGGCCGGGGTTGGCCGCGGCGGTCATCGGCCTCGGCCTGATCGGCAGCCCGTTCGTGGTGCGCCTGGGGCAGCGCGACCCGGATGACGCCTGAGTCCAGACGGTCGACCTCCAGACAGAGATCAATTCTCAGCTATATCTGGCAGCTACGATCTCAGCTTTCGCTTGACGATCGAAATTAGAATCGTTATAAACAGCGGCCATGGAACGGTCGTGAAACGGGTTCGCTCGCAGGGCGAGATGGTGGCGGCCTTCGAGGCTTCGGGGCGCCGGATCACGCCGCAGCGACGGGCCATCCTCGGCTACATCGCCGGCCGCAGTGACCACCCCAGTGCGCGCCAGATCCACCGCAACCTGTCGACCCGCCTCCCGCCCCCGAGCCTGGCCACGGTCTACAACACGCTCGCCGCCCTGGTCGAACTCGGGCTGATCCGCGAGGTGGACTTCGAGGCGACGGACAACCGGTACGACACCAACCTCGCACCGCACATCAACCTGGTCTGCGTCCGCTGCGGCTCGATCGGCGACGTCGACCATGACCTGCCGGTCCAGCCCGCGGCCATCCGGTCCGAGCTCGGGTTCGAGGCCGTCGACTTTCGGATCGAGTACCGCGGGCTCTGCGCGACGTGCCGCGTGTCACGGTCAACGGAACCGGGAGCGAAGCGATGAGATACCAGTGCTCGGCCTGCGCACACATCTACGACGAGGCGGTCGAGGGGACGCCGTGGCGCGAGCTGCCCGATGACTGGGTGTGCCCGATCTGCGGCGTCGGGAAGGAGTACTTCGAGCCGCTCGGCGAGGCCGACGGCGGCGGCGCAGCAACGCCCTCCTTCTCCCCACCGCCACCCCCGGCCAGTGACGTCGACATCGCCGGCTACCTCCAGGACTGGCGGAGGCCAGCGGACGACCTCGAGTCGACGATGGCGATCATCCAGCAGGCCGCGATCACCGGTGAGCCGGTCATCGAGCCGATGCGCTCCCGCAAGCCGGTCGTGTCGTGGGATGAAATCCTCATCCAGGGGGCCCAGCTGGCGCGCCTGCCGCTCAACGGGGATCATCCCGTGAGCACCCGCACCGTGATCGGCCCCCGCGCCCGGCAACCGCTGGTGCTCGACACTCCGGTCTACGTCAGCCACATGTCGTTCGGCGCCCTCTCGCGGGAGGTCAAGATCGCGCTCGCCAAGGGAAGTGCCGCGGCAGGCACCGCGATGTGCTCGGGCGAGGGCGGCATCATCCCCGAGTCACTGGCTGCCGCCCATCGCTACATCTTCGAGTACGTCCCCAACCGGTACAGCGTCACCGACGAGAACCTGCGCGCGGTCGACGCGGTCGAGATCAAGATCGGACAGTCAGCCAAACCGGGTCTCGGAGGACACCTCCCGGGCAGCAAGGTGACCGAGGAGATCGCTGCCATCCGTGGCTTTCCAGCAGGCCACGACATCATCAGCCCGGCCCACTTCGACGACATCACGAGTGCCGGCGAGCTCCGCGCCAAGGTCGAGTGGCTGCGCAACGCGACCGGCGGCAAGCCGGTCGGCATCAAGCTCGCCGCCGGGCACATCGAGTCCGACCTCGCGCTCGCCCTGGCCGCCGGCCCCGACTTCATCACGATCGACGGCCGGGCGGGCGGAACCGGCGCCTCGCCCAAGGTCATCAAGGACTCGACCGGTGTGCCGACGATCTTCGCCCTGGCGAGGGCGCGCCGCTACCTCGACGACCATGAGGGCGCCGGGGTGTCGCTGGTGATCACCGGTGGGCTGCGCCTGTCCTCCGACGTGGCGAAGGCGCTCGCCATGGGCGCCGACGCAGTGGCCATCGCCACCGCCGCCCTGATCGCCGCCGGCTGCCAGCAGTACCGGATCTGCCACACGGGTCGATGCCCGGTGGGCATCACCACCCATGACCCGGCGCTGCGGGCGCGGCTCGACATCGACCTGTCGGCGAAGCGGGTCGCCAACTTTCTCCGCGTGATCACCGCAGAGCTGCGGGACTTCGCGCGGCTCGCGGGCCACGACGACGTGCATGCGTTGACCGTCAGCGACCTTCGGACCACGTGCTCGGAGATCGCCAACCACACACCCATCGCCCATGTGGGCGAGCCTGAAGAAAACGGCTGAAACCCGGAAAGGAGCGAGTGATGGCGAGCACCCAGGACAACCTCATGGCGGCCTTCGCCGGCGAGAGCCAGGCCCGCAACATGTACACCTTCTTCGCCAAAGTGGCGCGCAAGGAGGGGTACCACTACATCGCCAAGCTCTTCGAGGAGACCGCGCTCAACGAGGAGCGGCACGCCAAGGACGAGTTCACGCTCGCCGGCAAGCTCGGCGACACCGCCGCCAACCTCCGGGCAGCGATCTCGGGCGAGAGCCACGAGACGACGTCGATGTACCCGGAGTTCGCGGCTCAGGCGCAGGCCGAGGGCAACAAGGAGGCCGCGGTCCTCTTCCGCATGATCGCGAAGGTCGAGGCCGAGCACCGCAACCGCTACGCCAAGCTGCTCGAGATGGTGGAAAAGGGCACCGTCTACAAGCGCGACCGGGCGATCCGCTGGAAGTGCTCGGTCTGCGGCTACATCCACGAGGGCACCGAGCCGCCCGGCAAGTGCCCCTGCTGCCAGCACCCACGGGAGTACTACGAGCCCGAGAACCTGGAGCTCTGAGCCCGAGGGGAGCCTCGACGTGCCCGCCGCACCTTCGGAGTGAGGGACGGCCTACCTCAGCTCGGCGATCTCGGCGCGGTTGCGGCCCGCCCGCTTGGCGCGATAGAGCGCGTGGTCGGCAACCTCGATCAGCCCGTCCGGATCGATCACCTGATCGGCGGAGCTCACCACCGCCCCGACCGTCACGGTGAGCGGGATCAGGCCTGCGCGGGTCGGGATCAGCGTCGAGTCCACCAGGCCGCGCAGCCGCTCGCTGACCCGCGTCGCGGCTGCGACGGTGCAGGGCCGGAGCACGGCGATGAACTCGTCGCCGCCATAGCGCCCCAGCACCTCGGCCGAGCGCAGTCCCTCCTGCAGGCGGCGAGCGACCTCGCGCAGCACCTCGTCGCCCACCGCGTGACCGTGTGCGTCGTTGACCTGCTTGAAGTGATCGATGTCGATGACGAGCAACGCCAGCTTACTGCCCTCGCGGTCGGCGCGCGCGAGCTCCATGCCCAGCATGTCGACGATCCCGCGGCGGTTCCACAGCGAGGTCAGCGCGTCATGGGCCGCCTGGTGCTGGAGGGCGTGCTGGGCCTCGAGGAGCTTCCGGTTGCTCGCCGCCAGCTCCTCCAGCAGCAGGCTCTTCTCCACGATCAGCGAGAGCTGGCCCGCGATCTCGCGGAACAGGGCGGTGTGCTCGCCCGAGAAGGCGTGCGGCCGCAGGCTCGAGAAGAAGATGAAGCCGACCGGCCGGCCCCGGGCGACGAGCGGCCCGGTCAGGCTCGAGCGCATGCCCTCGCGCACGATGCGTCGGGTCGAGTCGGATTGCGGGTGATCGGCCAGGTAGGCCTCCAGGTCGTCGAGGATCCGGGGCTCACCCGTCGAGATCACCTGCTGCAGGCTGCTGCCCTGCAGGGGGGCCGCATAGCCCGGGCCGAGGTGGATCTCGCTCGCGGCCGACCGAGTCCAGCGGGCTCGGACGACGCCCCCGTCCTCGATCAGGGCCACGCCGATCCGGTCGTAGGGGATCAGCGGCTGGAAGGAGTCGTAGACGAAGCCGAGGACCTCGTCGAGCGTCATCCCGGAGTTGACCTTCTCCGTGACCCTGCTCAGGCTGGTCAGGAGCGAGAGCCGGCGCTGGTAGGCCTGAGCGAGGCTCCGGATCGCTCTCCCGAGCTCGGCGATCTGGTCATCCGGTCCGTCGGCAAGCTCGACATCGAAACAACCGACGCCGAGCGCTTCGATCGCCTGGCGGTAGTAGCGGATTCTCGGGTCTTCGTGATCTCGCGACATCAGCCACCTTCTGCCACGCAAGACTCCGGCCGGCTGGGGCGCTCAATGCGCCCGCCGACTGCCGACCGGGTCGCCACGGCGGGCCTCACCGCCTGATCTTCAGGCTGATCGGCTGGGTGAGCTCGAGGTTGGTGACGGTTCCTGCTGCGATCTCCACCGGCTTGGCCTTCGTCTGGCTCGCGACAATCGCACCGGCGGCGGCACCAATCAACGCGCCCTTGGCACCTCCATCGTCGTCGAACACCTGGTTCCCGAGGATGGCACCGCCGGCTGCGGCCCCGGCGATGATGCCGACGTCCTTCCCGGTCGAGCTCTTGCCCTTGCTCGAGAAGGCCGCAGCGAACGGCAGCGTCTCGCCGCCCGCCAGGCGGACCGACACGAACTCGACCGCCAGGCGCGAGCTGCCGCCGATCTTCTTCGCGGGCTTGGCCTCGGTGACCTTGCCGGAGACCACGGAGCCCGTGGGAATGGCGATGCCCTCGGCCACCCGCACCGGCTCGACCACCCGGACCGAGAACGTCTGCCCCACCGTGCTCTCGTGGCTCGACAGCTTCTGCTGGAACTCCACGGTGACGAGCGTGCCGGCGGCCAGGGTGACCGGGATCGGGGCCGGGGTCGGGGTCGGAGGCACGGAGGCCGGCACCGGAGGACTCCCGGCCGCGGCAGGCTGGTCCGGCGGCGCTGCGGGCGACGACGGCGCCGCGGCGGCGGGTGGCGCGGGTGCGAACGGGCGTCCCTGCTGCCGGGCGAGCTCTGCCTCACGGGCGTTCAGCTCCGCCTCGCGCTCGGCAAGCGCCCGCTCGCGGGCCGCGAGCTCGTCATCTCCCTGGGCCTGCCCAGTGGTCGTCTGCTCGGTCTGGGATTCGACCGAGGCGACCCTGTCCGAGCGTCCGCACCCGACCAGGACCGACAGACCGGCACCGCCGACGAGCAGCACGACTGCAGTGACTTTGGCAGCTCCACGCA